>DASVWR010000150.1:0-16577 GCA_036393115.1 Casimicrobiaceae bacterium | reverse complement strand
CTCGACCTTCTTCGCCGCGCGCTCGAGAAGCTCGAGCGTGTCCGGGTGGAGCTCGTCGGTCGTGCGGTCGACGAAGAACGGCAGCGGCGTTCCCCAGTGGCGCTGGCGCGAGAGCGTCCAGTCGGGGCGATTGGCGATCATGGCCGCGAGGCGGGCCTTGCCCCATGCCGGGTAGAAGCGCGTCGCCTCGATGCCGGCGAGCGCGGTCGTCCGCAGCGTCTCGGCGGGCCGCACCCCGCGAAAGCCGGGGACGTCGTCCATCCCCGCGAACCACTGTGTCGTGGCGCGATAGATGATCGGCGTCTTGTGCCGCCAGCAGTGCATGTAGCTGTGCGTGAACTTCTCGACGTGCAGCAGCGCGCCGGCCGCGTCGAGCGCGTCGACGATCCGCGGATTGGCTTCCCAGATGTGCATGCCGCCGAAGCGCGGCAGGTCGGCTGCGAAGCGGCCGTCGCCCTGCACCGGGTTCAGGATCGCGGCGTCGGACATGCCGTACTGCCGGCACGACGCGAAATCGTCGACGCCGTAGGCGGGCGAGCTGTGCACGATGCCGGTGCCCTGCTCGAGCGTCACGAACGCGCCGAGATACACCGGCGATGCTCGATCATCGAGTGGATGACGGAACTCGATGCGTTCGAGCGCCGCACCCGGGGCGGAGGCGACCGCGTGTCCGTCGAGCCCGTAGCGCGCGAGGCACGCGGCGGCGAGGTCGGCGGCGACGACGAGGTTCCCGCGCTTCGTCTCCAGCAGCGCATAGACAATGTCGGGGTGGACGTTCAGCGCCTGGTTCGACGGCAGCGTCCACGGCGTCGTCGTCCAGATCACCGCATAGACGGGGCCGTCGGGCAACTCGGCGATCCCGAACGCCTGCGCGAACCGGTCGCGCTGCGACGGATCGAGCGGGAACGCGACGTCGACAGCGAGGTCGGTGCGGTCCTCGTATTCGACCTCGGCCTCGGCGAGCGCGCTTTCGCAGTCGAAGCACCAGTTGACCGGCTTCAGTCCGCGGTAGAGGTAGCCCTTCTCGAGGATCCGGCCGAGCGTGCGAATCTCGTCGGCCTCGTTGCGGTAGTCCATCGTCGCGTACGGGTGATCCCAGTCACCCAGCACGCCGAGGCGCCGGAAGTCCTTCTTCTGCCGCTCGATCTGCTCGCGCGCATACGCGCGACACAGGCGCTGCGTCTCGGCGGTCGAGAGCTGGCGACCGTGCAGACGCTCGATCTGCACCTCGATCGGCATGCCGTGGCAATCCCAGCCGGGCACGTAGGGGGCATCGAACCCGGCGAGCGTCCTCGACTTGACGATCACGTCCTTCAGGATTTTGTTGACCGCGTGCCCGATGTGAATGTCCCCGTTCGCGTACGGCGGGCCGTCGTGCAGGATGAAGCGCGGGCGTCCGCGCGCGGCAATGCGAATGGCCTCGTAGACGCGGTCGCGCTGCCACGCATCGACCCATCCGGGCTCGCGGCGCGCGAGATCGCCTCGCATCGGAAACGGCGTCTCGGGCAGATTCAGCGTCGAGCGGTAGTCGCGGCGGGTGTCGTCGGGCATCAGCGGGGAGCGTCAGGAGAGCGACGCGAAGTATTCGCGCGCCTGCGCGACGTCGGTGCCGATCTGGCGGGTGAGCGTTTCGAGATCCGGGTAGCGCGCCTCTTCGCGCAGCTTGGCGAGGAACTCGACGGTGACGCGCCGGCCGTAGATAGATTGCTCGAAATCGAGCAGGAACACCTCCAGCACCGGAGCGCCGCCGGACTCGAGCGTCGGGCGCACGCCGATGCTCGCGACGCCGCGTTGGGGTCCTCCCGGGAGCCCGTGGACGCGCACGGTGAAGATTCCAGACAGCGGAGGACGGTGGCGCAGCGGCAGATTCGCCGTGGGAAAACCGAGGTTCCGGCCGAGCTTCCTGCCGTGTGCGACGTGGCCACTGATCGTATACGACCGGCCGAGCAGGTGAGCCGCGCGGTCGAGCTGGCCCGTCGCGAGCGCATTGCGCACTGCGGTGCTCGACGCGCGCTCGCCATCGACGCTGACGGTGCGGATCGCCTCGACAGTGAACCCGCGTGGGTTCGCGCGCAGAAGATCGAGGTTGCCGCGACGCCCCTGCCCGAAGCGAAAATCCTCGCCGACCAGGAGCCACCGTGCGGCGAGCGAGCGCTCGAGCACGTCGCGTACGAACGCCTCGGCCGGCAGGGCGGCGAGACGCGCGTCGAAACGTGCCACCCACACCTGCGCGACGCCGAAGGCACGAAAGAGCTCGAGCTTCGAGCGCAGCACCGAAAGCCGCGGCGGCGCGTCGGCTGCAGCGAAGAACTCGCGCGGGTGCGGATCGAAGGTCAGGACGGCCGGGGCGACGTCGAGATCGGCGGCAGCCTCGACGAGACGCGTCAGCATCGCCTGATGCCCGCGATGCACGCCGTCGAAGTTGCCGATGGTGAGCGCGACCGGACCAGCCGCCGCGCCAATCAGGTCACGTGATACTCGCACGGTTCATTTTAGCCCATTTCCTCCTGCCACCCTCCTTCGACCAGCGGATGGTAGAGCGCAATGCGGATCGGCCGCGGCTCGAGCGCGCGCAGAATCCGCGCATAGTGCGTGAGTTGCGGCCGGTAGCGATCGAGCTCGCTAGCCAGAAAGCGAGCCCGATCGCCACCCTCGTGGCGGCCGGTCTTGAAATCGACGATGTAGCGGATGCCGGCGGCGACGAAGCTGCGATCGAGCACGACGTGTACGATGCTCCCCTCGTCGTGCCCCGCGAGCGCCCATTCGCTGTGCGCGTCGGCGTGCTCGGCCGACAGGATCCAGCGCCCGCGCTCGTCGCTTAGGGTATGCGCGATCGCGGCGGCGACCTGTCGCGCCGCACGCTCACGCTGGTCGGCGTCGACACCCTCGCCGGCGAGCTCGGCAAGCACGCGCGGCATCTCGCCGCGAAGACGCGCGTCGTCCCACTGCGCAAGTCCTTCGCGCGCGATCTGCGCAAGCAATCGATGCGTGACGGTTCCGACGGCGCCCGCCGTTGCATCGGCCCATTCGAACGGTACGCGCTCGCCGGCCGCCTCCGGGATCGCGGGCGCCGGCAACGGTGGAGCGAGCGCGGGCCGCTGCCAGTCGAGCGCAAGGCGTTGCAGCGGATCGGGTTCCAATGCCGTGGTGGTGGCCAACGCGGGCGCTCCGGACGCCGCGTCCGGAGCGCCCGCGATCCGGGGTGGCGGCAGCGCGCCAACGCGTTCGAGACTCGTCCATATGCGGGCGAGCGCACTGCCGGACTTCGGCCGCTTCCATCCGACCTCGCCATGCTCCGGCTCCGACACCGCCTCCGCGACACCGACGAGGTGGAGCCGGCGCTTCGCACGCGTCACGCCGACGTAGACGAGGCGGGTCAGCTCGGCGCGCTCTTCGCTCGCATCTTCGCGCGCGAGCCATGCATAGACCGGATCGTCGTCGCGCGCCACCCCGGCGCGCCGCCGATGGGGCGCTACGACGAGCGCGCGCTCGCCGACCGGTCCGACCGCACTCCAGCGTAAGACCGGCGGCGAGCCACCGCGAACCCCACCGTCGAGCCCGGGAATGACGACCGTGTCGAACTCGAGGCCTTTCGCCTTGTGTATCGTCATCAACTGCACGGTACCGGGACCTGCGTCGGCGCTTTCGGCGAAAAGCGTCGACGCTTCGGCGGCGAGCGCGTCGTAGTCATCGAGATCGCCGGCGCGAGCGTGGCGGTCGACGAGCGCGAACACGCGCTCGGCACCGTCGAGATCGAGTGCCGCGTCCGCGCAGGCCGGCCCGCCGAGCGCCAGCCACGCGGCACGCGCGCGGAGCGCGAACGTGGTCCTGCCGCGCATGCCGAGAATCGGGCGCAGCGCCTCGGCGAGGCGCGTGATGCGTGCGCGGCCATCGTCGCTCAAGCGCGCGACCCGCGTGGGATCGCCGATCGCCGCGACGAGCGCGTCGGGCGCCGCACCGACAGGTGCTGCCTCCGCAACGCCAAGAAGATCGGCGAGCGCAAGTCCGCACCACGGCGCACGCAGCACCGAGAACCAGGCGAGGCGATCGGCGGGCTGCGACAGCGCGCGCACCAGCATCAGGAGGTCGCGCGTGGCGAGACGGTTGTGCACCGATTCGAGCTCGACCGCGGAGTAGTCGATGCCTGCGCTGCGCAGCGCAGGCAGCAGCGCCCGCGCATGCGATCGCGCGCGCAGCAGCACGGCGACCCGTTCGTCTCCCGCCGTCAAGGCGGCACGCACGCGATCGACGACAACGCGCGCCTCGCCGTCACGCGAGGCCACGAGATCGAGCGACGGTGCATCGCCGTCGCGCGTGGCTGCCGCCTGCGCGGGTGCGTAGGCGACGTTCCCGCCGGAGCCGTCGGACCGTGTCGGCAGGGCATTGCCGAACACCGCATTGACCCACGAGACGATCGCCGGTGCGGAGCGGAAGTTGCGCGTCAATGCGGCGACCTCGACGGGCACTCCAGCAATCTCCCCGTCCTTCCGGGCGGCGACGAAGAGGCCGACCTCGGCCTTGCGAAAGCGATAGATCGATTGCACCGGATCGCCGACGGCGAACAGCGTGCGGCCGTCGCCGGGTTCCCAGCCCGCGGTGAGGCGCCCGATCAGCGCGAGCTGCGCGACCGACGTGTCCTGAAACTCGTCGACGAGCAGATGCGCGAGGCGGTAATCGATCGCCAGCAGGAGCTCGCCCGGGTCGTCGGCCTCGCCGAGTGCCGCCAGCGCCCGGAACGTCTGCTCGGGGAAATCGATTGCGCCGCGCCGGACGAACACGCGCTCGAGCGCGTCGGCGCCGCGCTTCAGCACCGTCATCACGGCTGCGACGAACTCCCACGCGGCATCGTCGAACGCCGGCGGCGGAGCATCGCGAAGCCGCTGCAGCGCGTCCTCGAGCCCTTCCAGCGAAGAAGCCTCGTCGAGGAGCGCCTTGAACGCCGCCTTCGTGCGCTTCCGCTCGGCGGTGCCGCTGCCGTTCCCTGCTGGTGCGAATCCCTGCGCCATGGCCCCGTGCTTCCTGAGGCCGCCCTCCTTCGTAAGGAGCCAGTCGCAGAGCGCCGCCCACGCACGCCGGTCGTCTGCCGCGGGCAGCTGTCGCGTGCGCGCGATCGCCGAAAGCGCGTCGGCGAGGTCGGAGCTCGCCACTTCCGCGGTCTGCACGCGCAACGTGTCGGCCGCGTCGCGAGCCGATTCGGCCAGCGCCGCGACGAACATCGGTGGCATCAGCTCGGCGGCGGCCTCGGCGGCACGCTCGCCGATCCCGCGCAAGGCAGCCTCGACCACGTCGCGCAGCGCATCGGCACTCAATCCGAGGAAGTGCGCCGGCCAGCGATCGCGCGCTTCGAGCATATCGGCGAGACGCTCGGTCGCGAGCTCGACGTCGTTGTCGAGCCAGTCGAGGAAGCGGCGCCAGGCGGGCTCCGACGCGCCGGCCGCGGCAAGCGCATCGCGAACCGCCTCGACGTAGAGTGCGCGCGCCTGCTCGTCGACCTGCGGCATCGCGCCGAGCTGCGAGCTCATCGGCGCCTGCCGCGCGAGCGAAGCCGCCAGCGCGTCGATGGTCACGATGCGAAGCCGCGACGGCTGCTCCAGCACATCCCAGCCCTCTGCGTCGATGCGCTGCCGCGCGGCGAGCGCGAGGCGGCGCGTGGTGAGCGCGTGCGGTGTCGACCCGCGCTCGGCTGCGTCATCGCCGCCGTCGCGCAGCGCGCGCAGAATCCGCTCGCGCATCTCCGCCGCCGCCTTGCGTGTGAAGGTCATCGCGACGATCCGCTCGGGGCGATCGACCGTCGCGAGGAGTGCCAGGAAGCGCTGGATCAGGAGCCCCGTCTTGCCCGATCCCGCCGGCGCCTGCACGAGCCACGAGCGCGTGACGTCGAGCGCCTGCGCGCGCACAGCGTCGTCGCTTTCGCGTTCGATGCTGCTCACGTGTCACCTCCGGCACGTTCGGCACCTTCGGCACCACCGGCCCCTCGCCCATCGACCATCGCATCCGAGTCGTCGTCGGTCCCATCGCCGAGATCGCGGATTCGGCACAGCGGCTTAAGATCGCAGGTTCGGCATACCTCTCGGTCGCTTGGACTGACGGCGGCGCATCCTTCGCGGAGTTCGCGCACGAGCGCCGCGACGCCGCCGGCGAGCGCATCGAGCGCGTCGTCCCACGTCGTCGGCTCGCCGCGCGCGGAGCCCGCGTCCTGCAGCGCGGGCCAGAGAGCGGTATCGGCTGCGATTCCGGATACGCGAAGCTCCCCCGCCTTGACTTGCGCGTACGCGAGTGCGCCGACGCCTGGCGGAGGTGTGCCTTCCAGCTCGATCGCCGGCGCCGCGACGGCATAGGCGGCAAGCTGGGTCCCCTGCGGGCGCGCATCGAACCAGTTTCGAGGGGCTTTCACGCCGCCCGACTTGTAATCGACGATCGCCCAGCGTCCACCCTGCAGCGCATCGATGCGGTCGATACGAAACCTGAGCGCGACGCCCTCGATCGCGACGTCGACCGCATGCTCGCAGGCGACCACCTCGAACGGCGGGCGCGACCGCTCGCAGTGCTCGATCCACGCGTGAAGCGTCGTCGCAAGCCGCCGGCGCTCGCCGTCGACGATCAGCGCCGGCAGCCCGGCGCGCGTTGCGGCGTCGAGCTGCGCGACACCGGCCTTGGCGGCTGATTCGACCTTTGCCGCGAGCGCTTCCGGTGAAAGCGTCGCGAGCGTCGCCGAGCTTCGCGTTTCGGCCCAGAACGCGGCCAGCGCGGCATGAAGGAGCGCTCCGCGCTGTAACGCCCCGATTCCCGCGCCCAACTCCGGCGCAGCCGCGACGCCGAGCCGGTAGCGCGCGAAGGCCTGGAACGGACACGCACTCTGGCTCTCGATAGCGCCGGCCCCGCCGCGCAGGCGGCTGCCCGAGCGCACCGGCGGTGCGCAGCGATCGACCACCGCATCAACCTGCCGCGCTCGCCACAGTGCGATCGAGCGCGTGTCGTCGCCCGGTGCCGCGGCGGCTTCGGGCCATTGCGCGAAGAGCAGCGACGCGCTGCGCTCCGAGCCCTCTACGGTCGACGCGTGGCTGACGACGATGCGCGGTGCGATCGCGGCGAGTTGCGCCGTCGCGCGCCGCGTGCGAGCGAGCGCCGTGGCAGGCGTCGCCTCGGGGATGCCTCGTGCGCGCTGCCACGCGAGCGGAAGCCAGGGATCGGGTCGCGCCGGCGGCGGCCATTGTTCGTCGTCGAAGCCGACGAGGCGCGCCGCGTCGAAGACGAGACCGAGCGCTTCCTCGACGCCGAGAATGCGGATCGGCGCAATGGGCGCCTGCGGCTGGAACAGTTGCTCGGTCGCGAGCTCCGAGAGTCGCGACAACGCAGCATCGGCGCGGATGCGCCCGGTGGCGCTTCCGAGCGCCGCGAATGCGCCGAGGAGCTCTGTCCACGCGTCGCGCGCCTGCCACTCGGCGCTCGTGAGCATCCGCGTACCTGGCCAGCCCAGCGCCGCGAGCCACGCGCTCCACGCGCGGGCCCAGTCGCGCGGAAGCTGTGCCGGCGCTGCCGGTCGCGGCACCGCGCTCCAGCGCAGGGCGAGCTCGGGCTCGACCTCGCGCAGGGCCGTCACGACGTCGGCAAAATCGACGCGCAGGCGGCGCGAAGCTCGCCAGCGCAGCTCGACTGCGGCGCGCTGGGCACCACGGGCGTCCGCATCAGGCAGATAGGGCGCACGGACGATGCGCGCGGCACGCAGTGCATCGATTTCCCCGCCGGCGGCGAGCGCGATCAGGTCGAGCGCCGTCGCAACGATCGGCACCGAGGCGAGCGCGCGCCCGAGCGAGATTGCGTAGGGGCGCGCCGCACCGGGTGCGTACCGCTCGAGGTGTTCGGGACAGAGGATCTCCTCGGCGAGCGCCTCGACGCCGTCGCGACGCTTCTCGAGGTCGGCGACGACGATCGCCACCGTCGCGGCGCCGTCCGATTCGACGACCCCGCGCGCGGCGAAGAGCGCCTGCGCCAATTCCTCGCGGGGCGACGCAAAGGCCGCGCGTTCACGCGTTACCGCGGGGGCGGCTTCTCCCGCGACGCGCACGACGGTGACGCCGGCCGCGCCGATCGCAGCGATGAATCGTTCCTGCTGCGGCGTCAGCGCATCGAATGCGTAGAGCACGACCTGCGCGAACTCGGCGAGCCAGCGCGCGCCCGCGTGCCGCGCGAGCAGATCGGGGAGCCCGGCGCGGTCGATCGCCGCGAGCGCTTCGAGCCGCGCCCGGTACGCGGTGCACCAGCGCAGGAATGCGTCGCAATCGGTGCCACCCGGCGCGTCGCCCGAGGCGTCGCCGGGCAGGGGCTCGTTCGTCGAGCGGCGCCAGGCGTGGAACGTGTGCCAGGCACGCGCAGCTCCGCGCGCCGCGCCCCATACGCTCAGCAGCGACGGAGCCGCTTCGTCGATGACGCCGCGCCAGAGCTCGGTGGCGGTGGCCCGCGCGAGCAGCGTCGGAGGTCGCGCGAAGGCGCCGCCCGCAAGTGCCCCGAGCCAGAGCCGATCGAGCCACGCGTTCCACGACACCGCACGCGGCGTCGGCCAGACCGCTTTGCCGCTGCCTCGCTCTCTCGAATCGAAGGCGATCGCGAGCTCGCGCGCGAGGCGCTCACCGGGCGTGACGACCCAGGAGCCGGCGGCGAGCGCCGCGTCGACGGCCGATGCGGACATGCAGGAGAACCAGGCGATGGCGGCGCGTCGCGCACCATCGCGTGCCGCGTCGAAGCGGCAACTCTAGCAGAAGGACGCGTCGGAGGCTGCGTTCAGCCCGACGCCTTCAGTCGGACGCGGTCAGTCCGACGCAAAGTGATTCGTCACCGCCGTCGATGCACGAGCGACGTTGGGCGCGACGAGCAGCGAATCGGCGTCCAGCGCGACCGCAGGCTCGACCGCCGTGTGGCGGGCCTCCCAGGCGCCACACCAGTCGTCGTCGCGCACGCGCGGCCAGACACCCTGGCTGCTGACGGTGCGACCCGGGGCCGGATGAAGCGTCGGGACCGAACGACGGCAGCTTCCCCAGCGCAGATTGCCCCCGTCCGCGGAAGCGCGCTCGTCGCGATCATAGAACCGGCACCCGACACAGCGTGTCATCGTCGTCTCCCCTTCGTTGCGTTTCGCGCAGCGCCGTGCATCCTCGCTGTGCGCCGCCACCTGGTCGATAAAGAAGCGGTCACCTACCGCATCGCTGTCTGCAGTTTGATTGCTCGTGGCGACCGCAAACCGCTCGATCCTTGCGTACTGCTCGATCCTTGCGTGCCACGCGAGCGGCGCGTTGGCGCCGTGCGCGATGCTCGACAGATTCAGGCCGCGAGCTCGGGCAGCGTTGCCGCCAGCGCCTCCGGAACCTGCTGCACGCGGGTGAAACCGGTTAGCGACTGCGCGTCGAGCTGCGACTGCAGTTCGGCATCCGCCGCGGCCGCCTCAGCGGAGAGCTGCTCGTCGTACTCGCGACGGCGTTCCGGGTCCGACAGCACCGCATAGGCAGCGTGGATCATCCGCACGAGGCCGGAAAGGTCCTGTCCGGCTTCGGTCCTGCCGTACTGGAACCGCTCGAGCACAGCGGCATAGGCGGCCTCGATTCGCTGCGGCGTTGCGCCGGGAGCGAGGTCGAGATAATCGTAGTGCGTGTAGTTCACCGTGGTCTCCTGTCTGGATCGGTGCCGGAACGACCGGCCTGCCGATGTTCAGCAGCATCCGTGCCACGCTCGGGACCCGCCCATCGGTCGTCGATAAGTCATTGAAGGACAACGCCTGCGCAACAGCGCGCAGCGTGCGTTACACACTTCGTGGTGTACGAAAGCAGCCGTGGACGATGTCGATCCGGCGACGGATCGGCTCGCGATCAGATCTTCGCGAGCAGATCTTCGCGAGCAGATCTTCGGGATCAGATCCCGGCGATCAGATCATCGCGAGCGGCGTCGCGTGCGACGGGGGCGGAAACGCGACGTCGATCTCGGCGAGCGTCGCGCGGGTGAGTCGAAGGCTCGCCGCAGCGGCGTTGTCGTGCACATGCCCGACGCGCGCGGACTTGGGAATCGCGATCACGTTGCGCGCGATGAGCCACGAGAGCGCGACCTGCGCCGGCGTCGCATCGACGCGCGCGGCGATCGAAGCGAGTGCGCGGTTCGCGAGCAACCTGCCCTCGTCGAACGGCGAGTACGCCATGACCGCGACGCCGTGTCGCCGGCAGAGATCGACGAGCGCCCATTCGATGCCGCGCTCGCCGAGGTGGTAGAGCACCTGGTTCGCCGCGCAGTGCCTGCCGTCGGGAAGCGCTATGAGCTCTTCCATGTCGTCGACGTCGAAGTTCGACACTCCCCAGTTTCGGATCCTGCCGTCGCGGCGCAGGCTCTCGAAGGCGCGGACCGTCTCGGCGAGCGGGATGCGCCCGCGCCAGTGCAACAGATAGAGGTCGATATGATCGGTGCGAAGCCGCGCGAGACTCCGCTCGCAGGCGGCGACGACGTCCTTTGCGCTCGCGTGCTGCGGCAGGACCTTGCTGACGACGAAGCAGCGTTCGCGCTGGCCGTCGAGCGCATCGGCGACGACCTCCTCGGCGCCACCGTCGCCGTACATCTCGGCGGTATCGATCAGCGTCATCCCGTGCGCGATGCCTTCGCGCAGCGCTGCGACTTCGTGGCGGTGCGCCGCACGCGATTCGCCGATGTGCCACGTCCCGAGGCCGAGTGCCGGCACCTCGACTCCTTCGGCGAGCGCGACGCGGGGGATGGCGGGCGGAGTCGTCATGAGATCGGCCAATCGCCGGTGGCGCATCGGCTGCGGCGTCCACCGAGCATACCGCGGCGTCGTCGGCGCTGCCGTAGAATGCCGCGATCATGCCGCTAGCCGATCCGGGGCGGCCGCGACACGTCGTGCGCGCGGCCTGCCCGCACGACTGTCCCGACACCTGCGCGATGCTTGTCGCCGTCGAGGACGGCCGCGCGGTCGAGATCCGTGGCGCCCCCGATCACCCGCCGACCGCGGGCGTGTTGTGCACGAAGGTGGCGCGCTACCTCGACCGCACCTACTCACCCGAGCGCGTCCGTTACCCGATGCGCCGGATCGGCCGCAAGGGCGACGGACGCTTCGCGCGGATCTCCTGGGACGAGGCGCTCGACGAGATCGCCGAGCGCTTTCGCGCGATCGCCGAGTCGCCCGACGGCCCGCAGGCGATCCTCCCCTACAGCTACGCGGGAACCATGGGGCTCCTGCAGGGCTCGTCGATGGACCGCCGCTTCTTCCATCGGCTCGGTGCGTCACTCCTCGAGCGGACGATCTGCTCCGCCGCCGGAAAGGCCGGCTGGGCGGCCGTCGTCGGCGCATCGATCGGCATGGACGTCGAGGAGTTCGACGCGAGCCGCCTGATCGTGATCTGGGGCAGTAATTCGATCACCTCCAACCTGCACTTCTGGATGCGCGCCCAGGAAGCGAAGCGCCGTGGCGCGAAGCTCGTCGCGATCGACCCGTATCGCACGGCGACCGCGGAGAAGTGCCACCAGCACATCGCTCCGCTGCCGGGTACCGATGCGGCGCTCGCGCTCGGCGTGATGCACGTGCTGATCGCCGAGGGCCTCGTCGATCGCGACTATGTCGATCGCTACACGCAAGGCTACGACTCTTTGGCTGCGCGCGCGGCGCAGTGGCCGCCGGAGCGCGTCGCACGGACCTGCGGCATCGAGGCGCACGAAATCGTCGGGCTGGCGCACGACTACGGCACCATTCGCCCGGCGGCGATCCGCCTCAATTACGGTTTGCAACGCGTGCGCGGCGGCGCGAACGCCGTTCGCGCGATCGCCTGCCTCCCGGCACTCGTCGGCGCGTGGCGCGACCCCGCGGGCGGCGCGCTGCTGTCGTCGTCAGGAACCTATCCGATCGACTCGCAGGCGCTGGAACGCCCCGACCTGATTCGCGGAACGCCGCGCATCGTCAACATGTCGACGATCGGCGATGCCCTCCTCGACCTTCGCGATCCGCCGGTACGCGCGATCTACGTCTACAACTCGAACCCGGTCGCGGTCGCTCCCGAGTCGTCGCGCGTCACGGCGGGGTTTGCGCGCGAGGACCTGTTCTGCGTCGTGCACGAGATCTTCCGCACCGATACGGCCGATTACGCCGATATCCTGTTGCCTGCGACCACCCAGCTCGAGCAGACCGACATCCATACGTCGTACGGGCACCTTTGCGTGCAGGCGAACAGCGCGGCCATAGCGCCGATGTTCGAGGCACTGCCCAATACCGAGGTGTTCCGCAGGCTCGCCGCGAAGATGGGTTTCGACGAGCCGTGCTTTCGCGACGGCGACGACGACCTCGCGCGCCAGGCGCTGAAGAGCAGCGACCCTCGCGCCGAAGGTCTCGACTGGGACGCGCTCAAAGTGTCGGGCTGGGGTCGGCTGCGGGTGCCGAAGCCGTGGGCGCCGTTCGCGCAGGGCAACTTCCCCACGCCATCGGGCCGATGCGAGTTCCATTCGCCAAGCCTGGCGGCGGCGGGTGAAGACCCGTTGCCCGATTTCGTGCCTCCGCGCGAGTCGGTCGCGTCGAACCCCGATCTCGCCGCGCGCTATCCGCTCGCGTTCATCTCGCCGCCGCTGCGCAACTTCCTCAACTCGTCGTTCGCCAACCTGCCGGCATCACTCGCCGAGGAAGCGATGCCGCGCCTCGAGATCCATCCGGACGATGCCGCGCCGCGCGGCATCGAGAGCGGCGCGTCGGTGCGCGTCTTCAACGGCCGCGGGACGCTGCTCGCGAGCGCGCGGGTGAGCGAGCGAGCCCGCCGTGGCGTCGTCGTCGCTCCGTCGGTGTGGTGGAGAAAGCTGGCGCCCGGCGGCGAGAACGCGAATGCGGTGACGAGCCAGGCACTCACCGACCTCGGCCACGGACCGACGTTCTACGATTGCCTCGTCGAAGTGGCGCTCGCGTAACTTGAGCTCAGAGCTTGCGTACGAGCCCGACCATCACGCCGAAGATCTCGAGCGCGCCCTCGGGCCGGATCACCGGATAGGCACGATTCTCGGGTTTCAGCACGAACGCGCCGCCTTCGAGGTCGAGGCGCTTCAACGTGAACTGGTTGTCGACGATCGCGACGACGATGTCGCCGCGCTGGGCCGCCGCACGCTTCTCGACGACGACGAGATCGCCGTCGAGGATCCCTGCTTCCTGCATCGAATCGCCTTTGACGCGCACGAGCACCGTCTGCGACGGCCGCTCGATCAGGTAGTCGTCCAGCGTGACCGTATCGGCCTGGCCGTCGTCGACCGCCTCGGGGAGGCCCGCGCGCACCGCGCCGGTCGCGATCGGGCGACCGAAGAAGCGCTTCGACGGGGCCAGCCGCTTGTCGGGGGTGGATTCGAGGTAGCCGGCGAGCTTCAGCCGCGCGACCATTGCCGCGACCGACGACTTCGACCGTAACCCGAGCAGCCGGCCGATCGACGAGTACGACGGCAGCGTCCGGTGCGCGGCGTAGTAATCCTGCAGGATTCCGAGGTAGGAACGATCGTTCGACATTCGGTGAGGATAGTGAACGACCGTTCGCGCGTCAAGCCCTCTGGCGCCGGGCGTCGCTGACACCGAACGTTGCGGCGCCCGACACCCTGGCGCCCGACGCTCCTATGCTCTCGCCGCGTGCGCCGCGATCACATCGGCGACGCAGGCGGTGAGCCGCTTTGCGTAGCCGATGTGCAGGAACTCGTTCGGCCCGTGCGCGTTCGCGTGCGGGCCGAGGACGCCGGTGATCAGGAACTGCGCATCGGGGAAATACTTGCCGAGCATCGCCATGAAGGGGATCGTGCCGCCCTCGCCCATCGCCGCTGCCGGCTTGCCGTAACGCGCCTGCGACGCCGCCTCGACCGCCGCGGCGAGCCACGGCACCGTCGGCGGCGCGTTCCAGCCGGTCGCTCCCTGCTCACCGACAAAGGTCACCTTCGCGCCGTGCGGCGGGTCGGCTTCGAGCACCGCCTTCATCGCGGCGACCGCCGCCTCGCCGTCGACGGTCGGCGGCAGGCGCAGCGAGAGCTTCAGCGACGTCCACGGACGCAATACGTTGCCCGCGCTCTCGATCGGGGGCAGACCATCGGCGCCGATCACCGAGAGCGCCGGCCGCCACGTGCGATTGAGGAGTGCCTCGGCGCCGTCGTCGACCATCGGACGCGTGCCAGCGGCGAACGGATACTTGCGGAACACCGTCTCGCCGAGGATCGTCGCGGCCCGACCTGCCTGCTCGACGCGTTCGCTCGGAATCTGCGCGTGGAATGCCGACGGAAGGATCCAGCCGCTGCCGGAATCCTCGAGGCGCTCGACGAGCCTCCGCGCGATCCGGAACGACGATGGCACGATGCCGCTCGCGTCGCCAGAGTGCACGCCCTCGGTCAGCACTTCGACTTCGAGCGTGCCCGCGGCAAGCCCGCGCAGCGACGTCGTCACCCACAGGCGCTCGTAGTCGCCGCAGCCCGAGTCGAGACCGACGACGAGATCGACGTTGCCGAGGCGCGGCTTCAACAGCGCGAGATACGCAGGAAGATCGTAGCTGCCGCTCTCCTCGCAGGCCTCGATCACTCCGATGCAGCGCGCGTGGGGGACATTGTTCGCGTCGAGCGCCGCGAGTGCCGCGAGCGCCGCGAAGACCGCGTAGCCATCGTCGGCGGCTCCGCGTCCATAGAGCTTCTCGCCTTCGAGGAGCGGCACCCACGGGCCGCCATCGGCGCGCCACCCGGTCATTTCAGGCTGCTTGTCGAGATGTCCGTAGAGAAGCACGGTCCGGTCGCCGACTCCGCCGGTCGTGAACAGCAGGAGCGGCGTGCGCCCGGGAATGCGGACGATCTCGACCTCGAGGCCGCGGACCGGCTGCGCGCGGACCCAAGCCTCGGCGAGACGGACCACCTGTTCGAGGTAGCCGTGCGTCTCCCACGCGGGATCGAAGTGCGGCGACTTCGCAGGGATGCGGACGTATTCGACGAGACGCGGAACGATGTCGCTGTCCCATTGCTGCGCGATGCGTTCGGAGGCGATCATCGGCGTGGCCATCCCTGCGGCTCCTTTGGCGTCCAAAGCCCGACGATAGCAAATGCGAAACCGCGCCCCGGTGTCCGCGGCGGTTTCGTAGAATCGCGCGTGCCCTCCGACCGACCCGCACCGTACGCCGGACTCACGCCCGATCTCGTCCTCGACGCGCTCGACGCGGTCGGCATCCGCGGCGACGGCCGGCTCCTCGCGCTCAACAGCTTCGAGAACCGCGTCTACCAGGTCTGGCGCGACGACGGGCCGCCGGTCGTCGTGAAGTTCTATCGTCCCGGACGCTGGAGCGACGCGCAGATTGCCGAAGAGCACGAGCTCGTCGTCGAGCTCGCCGACGCCGGTGTGCCTGCGGTGCCGCCGCTCGCGATCGGTGGTGCGCGCCTCTTCACGCACCAGGGCTTCCGCTATGCGGTGTTCGCACGGCACGGCGGACGAGCGCCCGAGCTCGATCGCGACGACGTCCTTGAATCGCTCGGCCGCTTTCTCGCACGGTTGCACACCGTCGGCGCGGCACGCGCGTTCGCCGTGCGCCCGGCGTTGACCGTCGAATCGTTCGGCGACGAATCGCGCGCGTTCCTCCTCGAGCACGACTTCGTGCCCGCCGACCTGCGCGAAGCGTGGACCCGCATCGTCGATCTCGCGCTCGCGCGCGTGCGCGAGACGTTCGCGATGGCGGCGCCGTTCGCAACGCTGCGCCTGCACGGCGACTGCCACGGCGGCAACGTGCTGTGGACCGATTCCGGCCCGCACTTCGTCGACTTCGACGACGCGCGGACGGGCCCTGCGGTGCAGGACCTGTGGATGCTCCTCTCCGGCGATCGCGCGGCGATGGAAGCGCAGCTCGCGGTGCTGCTGCGCGGCTACCGGTCGTTCCGAGACGTTGACTTGCGCGAGCTCGCGCTTGTCGAAGCGCTGCGCACGCTGCGCCTCTTGCACTATTCAGCGTGGATCGCGCGCCGCTGGGACGATCCCGCGTTCCCGGCGGCGTTCCCGTGGTTCGGCAGCGAACGCTACTGGCAGGACCGCATCCTCGAGCTGCGCGAGCAGGTTGCGCTGATGGACGAGGCGCCGCTTATGCCGGCGGACCTGTGATCGCTCAGCGCGCGTCGAGCGCGCAGGTGCGGAATCCGACGAAGATGTCGTTACGCTCGGGAAGGTAGAAGTTGCGGTAGCGCGGATGATGCATGCGCGCCACCGTCGCGAACGAGCCCCCACGGACGCTGCGGTGTGTCGCGAACCACGGCTGCGAATAGTCGCGGTAACGGTCGGCGGCAAAGCCCGGGTACGGCAGGAACGCGTCGGCAGTCCACTCCCAGACGCCATGGCCCCACTCGATCGCGCCCTCCACGGCCGCGCGCTCCCATTCGGCTTCGCGCGGAAGCCGCCGCTGCGCCCAGCGACAGTAGGCTTCCGCCTCGTGCGCGCCGACGTGACAGACCGGGCGAGCTTCAGCGAGCGGTCGCGAGGTGCCGAACCAGCGCTCCTCCCATCCGCCGTCGCGGCGCCTGCCCCAGCGCTGCGGCTGCGAAAGGTCCCGCTCGCCGCGCCACGCCCA
>DASVWR010000149.1:0-11232 GCA_036393115.1 Casimicrobiaceae bacterium | reverse complement strand
ACCTCGCCGAGGAAGTGCCCGACGAGACGCTCGCCGAGCTCACCGCGTTCTTTCGCGACTGACCTACTTCACCTTCGCAATGATCTCCGCCATCTCGGCGCTCGAGAACGCGCGCATCGTCTCGGTGCGCACGTTGCCCGCGGCGCCGATGGCGAGGCAGACCGCCGTCATCGTCTCGTCGTTCGGGGCGTCGAACGTGGCGACGAGGTCGTGGCGCCCGATCGTCCAGTGGATGCCGGTCATCGTGACGCCTTGCTTCTTCGCCGCGGCCTTGACCGCCTCGGCGCGCTTCGTCGTTTCCTTGAAGGTATGAATACCCTGCTCGGTGAAGCTCCCGAGCACGATGTACGTGGCCATTCGGAATCCTCCTTGCGGGTGTAGGGTCGATCAGCATAGCGCGTTCGGGATCCACCCCGGGTGAATGCTGCGCGGATTCGTCGGGGATCCCTCGACGAACGCAATCCGCGAGGGCCCGCGTCCGTCGTCGTAGCCGAGATCGTGGCACGCTGTTTGCTGGCCCCGCGGGTGCCGAATAATATTTTGTTACCGGCAGGCGAACTGGAACACCGATGGGTACCGCAGCGGGGTGCATGAAGTCGCCCTCAGTCTCTCTCTACGAAACGTTGTCGCGTACAAACAGTGCGATCGTTCGCATGCGCGATCCGCAAGCGCTGTTCAACGAGGTTTGTGCCATTTGCGTCGACCACGGTGTCGCCAAGATGGCCTACATCGTGATGGACGACGAAGCGGGTTACGCGCGACCCGTGGCCTGGGCAGGGCCTGCCGAATCCTTTCTCGCCGATATCGAGATACCGCTGAACCCGACGCGCGGGGCAGGGCCCGGTCCCATTGCGATCGCGATTCAGCACGGTGAGCCATACGTCGCCAACGACCTTCACGCCGATCCCGCAACGCCGCCCTGGCGTCGACGCGCGATCGATCTCGGCAGCAATGCGACCGCAGCCTTCCCCTTCCGGAAGGGCGCCCGCGTCACCGGTGCCCTCAGCCTCCATTCAGGCCGCAAAGATTACTTCGATTCGGAGATCGTCCAGCTGCTGCAGTCGATGGTCGGAGATCTCTCGTATGCGCTCGACAACATCGACCGCGAACGACACCTCGCCGAGGCCGTGCGCGAATCCAACGCGGGACGCCACCGCTTCCAGAAGATCTTCGATACTTCACCGGTCGCGACGGCTATCTGGCGCGCTCGCGACGCTCGCTTGCTCGAAGCCAACGACGCGTTCTGCACTTTGCTCGGGTTTTCACGCGACGACCGGGCAAGCGAAGCCTTCCAGGCCGAGGCGGAGCGATTCCATGCCGAGACCGGCCTTGCGGCCCATGCGACGCAACCGGGCGAGGCCGACACGCGTCTTGCACACGAGACGCACTTTCGGTCACGCTCCGGGCATCTTCGCGACCTGACGCTCAGCTCCGAGGCGATCGACTTCGCCGGCGAAGCATGCGCGCTGACCGTGATCTCCGACGTCACCGAGCGCTGCGCGTATGAGTCGTGTCTCGAGCACTGCGCGACGCACGACGGGCTGACGCGACTTCCGAATCGAGACCTGTTCTACGACCAGGCGACGCAGGCCCTTAACCAGGCGCGTCGGGCGAACCGTATGGCCGCGGTCATGGTCGTGGGCCTGAATCGGATGAGGGTTGTGAACGACGAGCTCGGCCATCGTGTGGGCGACGGTGCCATTCGGCTTGTCGGCGAGCGATTGAGCGCGCTGATCGCCGACGGAGAGCTCCTGGCGCGGCTGAGTGGCGACGAATTCGTCATGCTTCTCGCGGACCTGCACGTGCCGCCGGATGCACGAGCGAGGATCGGCGGGATTCTCGACTCGCTGGCGAAACCGTTCCGCGTGTTGGATAACGAACTCTCTCTCACGGCAAGCGCCGGGGTGGCGTTCTTTCCACGCGATGGAACCGATATCGACGCGCTGATTCGCAAGGCGGACAGCGCAATGTACCGGGCGAAGGAGGTGGGGAGCGGGACCTTCCAACTCTACGAGGCCCGAATAGCGGTCGCGTCGAGACAGACAAAGGGACTGCACACCGAGCTGCGATATGCACTGGAGCGCGAGCAGCTATATGTCGAGTATCAGCCCAAGGTCCGTCTCTCCGACGGGCGCATCAGCGGCGTTGAAGCACTGTTGCGCTGGCGCCACCCGACGCTCGGGGAGATATCTCCCGCCACCTTCGTGCCCGTCGCCGAGGAATCCGGCCTCATCGTACCGATCGGCGAATGGGCCCTGCGCGAAGCCTGTGCGCAGGCGATCGCGTGGCAGAAGGACGGGCTACCGCCGCTTCCGGTCGCAGTGAACGTATCGGCTCGCCAGCTCCTGACGGCAAACTTCGAGGCGAGAATCATCGATGCCCTGCAACTAACCGGCCTGTCGCCGGAGTGGCTCGAGCTCGAGATCACTGAGTCGGTGATCGCGAAGGACGTCGAGCAAGCGAGCGCGACAATCTGCGACCTGCGACGCATCGGCGTACGGTTTGCACTCGACGATTTCGGGACCGGTTACTCGAGCCTTGGCTACCTCAAGCGCTTCCAGGTCGACCGCGTGAAGATCGACCAATCGTTCATACGAACGATTCCGACCGATGCAGGCGACACCGCGATCGTGCGCGCCATCGTCAATCTTGCGAAGAGTGCCGGCTTCGAGACGACCGCGGAAGGCGTCGAAAAGGCGGAACAGTGCCGCTTCCTTGCGGAGGTGGGCTGCGACGAAATCCAGGGATTCCTGTTCAGTCGCCCGCTGTCGGCAATCGCCGTGTCGCGGAAGCTGCGTGGCAGAGAGGCGCTCGATCCGGTGACCTATCGCAGCGGCGAACAGGCACCGGCGCCAGTAAGCAAGCACGGGTGAGTGCACCGTCGCGCACGCAGCGTTGCGTTGCCAGCAGCGCCGGGGTCGTCGAGCGTTACCGTGACTGACGCGACTGAGTCCCCGCAAGCAAAGCGGGCGACGGACGCAAGTGAGGCGAAAGGATACGGTAGAATCGCGGCTTCCTCCTGCACACGGACGCACGTTGTGCGGTGGGTGTGTGCAAATCAGTTGCTGTAAGTGGCTGATTTCACGACGGCCAAGTAGCTCAGTTGGTAGAGCAGAGGACTGAAAATCCTTGTGTCGGTGGTTCAATTCCGCCCTTGGCCACCAAATACTTAGCGCACGGAACGGCTGATGACGTCGCAATCCGTGTGCAATGCAACTGCACACCTTCACTGAGTACGAGCATGATTCATTTCGTGGTGCACCGAGAGGGCGACGACGTCGGAACCGTCGTCGTCGAGGGCGTGAAAGCCGGTGAGACCCTCGCGGGCTGGATCATGGAGGAGGACAAGGACGTCAGCATCGTCGCGAGGAGCGAGATTCCGATCGGGCACAAGATCGCGCTGCGCGACTTTCGATCCGGTGACACGGTCATCAAGTACGGCGTCGACATCGGCAAGGTCGTTCAGCCGATCCGGAAGGGCGAGCACGCGCACGTCCACAACATCAAGACCAAGCGGTGGTAACGATGCAAAAGACCTTTCTCGGCTACCGGCGTGAGAACGGCCGCGTGGGCGTGCGCAATCATGTCGTCGTCCTGCCGGTCGACGATCTCTCGAACGCGGCCTGCGAAGCGGTCGCCAACAACATCAAGGGAACGCTGGCGATCCCGCATCCATACGGCCGGCTGCAGTTCGGCGCCGACCTCGAGCTCCATTTCCGCACGCTGATCGGGGCAGGCAGCAACCCGAACGTCGCCGCGGTCGTCGTGATCGGGATCGAGGAGCAGTGGACGAAGCGGATCGTCGATGGCATCGCCGCCACGGGCAAGCCGGTGCAGGGCTTCGGCATCGAGCTGCACGGTGACCACGACACGATTGCGCGTGCGTCGAAGGCCGCCAGGGAATTCGTGCAGTGGGCAAGCGAGTGCCGGCGCACCGAATGCCCGATCGCCGACCTGTGGGTGTCGACCAAGTGCGGTGAATCGGATACGACGTCGGGCTGCGGGTCGAATCCTACCGTCGGCGACGCCTTCGACAAGCTCTACGCCGCCGGAACGACACTGGTCTTCGGCGAGACCACCGAGCTGACCGGTGGCGAGCAGATCGTTGCCGCGCGCTGCCGCGACGATCGCGTCCGCGCGGACTTCATGCGCATGTTCGATCGCTATCAGGGCGTCATCGAGCAGCACAAGACCAGCGACCTCACAGATTCGCAACCGACCAAGGGCAACATCGCCGGCGGCCTCACGACGATCGAGGAGAAGGCGCTCGGCAACATCCAGAAGATCGGCCGCAAGTGCGTGGTCGACGGCGTGCTCGACAAGGCCGAGACGCCGACGCACGCCGGTTTGTGGTTCATGGACAGCTCGTCGGCAGCGGCGGAGATGGTGACGCTGTGCGCGGCAGCCGGGTTCGTCGTGCACTTCTTCCCGACAGGACAGGGTAACGTCATCGGCAATCCGATCCTGCCCGTCATCAAGCTCTGCGCCAATCCCCGCACCGTGCGCACGATGCGGGAGCACATCGACGTCGACGTGACCGGCCTCCTGCAGCGCGAGATGACGCTCGACCAGGCCGGTGACGCGCTGCTCGACATGATGTTCCGCACCGTCAACGGCCGCCTCACCGCGGCCGAAGTGCTGGGTCATCGCGAGTTCGTGCTGACGAGGCTGTACGAGTCCGCTTAGCTTCACCCCCCGCATCGCGTTCGTCGCCGCCGGCACGCAGAAGGGTGGGACGACCGCGCTCGCCACCTATCTCCTCGAGCATCCGGAGATCGCGCTCTCCACGGTGAAGGAGCCGCATTTCTTCGACACCGACGAGCACTTTAGCGGGGAGTCGGTGGACTATGCGGCCTATCACGCGCTGTACGCGCCGCAGCCCGGGCAGCGCGTGCTCGGCGATCGCACGCCGATCTACATGTACTGGAACGCGGCGCCGCGGCGCATCGCGGCGTACAACCCGGCGATGAAGTGGATCCTGCTCCTGCGCAACCCGGTGACGCGCGCCTATTCGCAGTGGAACATGGAAGTGAAGCAGGGTCGCGAGACGCTACCGTTCGAGGACGCCGTTCGCACCGAGCGCGAGCGTTGCGCGGCGGCGGGCCCGTTGCAGCACCGGCGCTGGTCGTACGTCGATCGCGGCCGCTACGCCGTCCAGCTCCAGCGCATCGCCGCGCATTTTCCGTCGTCGCAGATGCTCGTGCTGAAGAGCGAGTCGTTTCATGCCGAGCCCGCGCCTGCGCTCGCGCGGATCGCCGCGTTTCTCGGCGTCGGACCGTTTCCGCGCAGCGGAAAGCGCGACGTCTTCGTGCTGCCTTACGACGCGCCGATCAGCGCCGCTGCGCGGCAGTTCGTCCGCGGCGAGCTCGCTGCCGACATCGAAGACGTCGAGCGTCTGCTCGGCTGGGATTGCTCCGACTGGCGCTGACGCGGCCGGGTGTTTGCGCCTAAAATAGAGTTTTCTCGCCGGCAAACGGCGGCAGTGGAAGGTTGGATTTCATGAGCGATCGCAAGGCAGGCGAGCTGGCATCGGCAGGCGGCGGAGGCAGCGCAGGCGGTGAGCGCGAGCCGCACGAGCACCCGCGCAAGGATCACTTCCTGCAGCTCATGTTCTTCCGTGCGAGCCGCGAGTCCGGCGAGCCGCACGAGGTGCATCCGGTGCGTGCCACCGGCGGCTTCGCTCCGCTACGACAGGCGAGGGCGCGACCGGGCGAGCGCTTCAGCCTGCCGCAGCCGACGGCGACGACGCCGGTCACGCCCGAATCGTCGGCGCTCGAGGTGATGACCGACCTGCGCCGCGTCGGTGCCGTGACGATCGATCCGCGTGCATCGATCGACGATGTCAACACGTTGATGGTCGCACGCGGCGTCAGGGCGCTCTTCGTGGTCGAGGACGCGCGCAAGCTCGCCGGGATCATCACGTTCACCGACATCCAGGGCGAGAAGCCGCTGCAGGTCGCGGCGGCGCGCGGGATGCGTCGTGACGAGCTCACCGTGCGCGAGCTGATGACGCGCGCCGACCGCCTCGAAGTCCTCGATCTGCGCGAAGTGCAGCAGGCGCGGGTCGGCGACATCGTCGCCACGCTGCGCGCCGCCGGTCGCCAGCACGCGCTCGTCGCCGAGGTGACCGGGGAATCGTCGGCATCGGGCGAGCACACGGTGCGCGGCATGTTCTCGCTCACCCAGATCGCGCGGCAGCTCGGCATTCCGCCGCAGCCTGCCCACGACATCGCGAAAACGTTTGCCGAGATCGAGGCGGCCATCGCCTACTGATCGGCCTTCACCAGGGGGAATGGATATGCGAGAGACAGCTCCGGTCGCATCGACCGGCAGGGGCGTTGCGCGCGGCGCAGCGCTGATGCGCGCAGGAACGCTGGTTGCCGCGACCTTGTGGGCCGGCTCGGCGATGGCTGCGCTCACCTGCGACCAGGTGACCCGCTATCTCGCCGACAAGGCGATCGGCGTCACCTGCGTGCACAGCAACGACCTGCGCACGAACAACCCGGCGACGACGCCGCCCGACAATTCGATTTCGACGTTCGCCGACGGCTCGACCCTTCCGGGC
Organism: Casimicrobiaceae bacterium; assembly: GCA_036393115.1. Classification (GTDB taxonomy): domain Bacteria; phylum Pseudomonadota; class Gammaproteobacteria; order Burkholderiales; family Casimicrobiaceae; genus VBCG01. Next base: position 4,667 of record DASVWR010000149.1, on the reverse strand, counting down.
GTCTCGGTGCTCGGGCTACCGTTCAATTTCGGAGCGTACACGCCGACCAAGGACCGTGGCGTCATCTCGAACGGGCCGGCGCCGACGTCGTCGCCGGTGCCGGGCCTGCAGGTCAACGGGTGGTACGCCGACGATCCGTCGGGCGAGGCGCGCTTCCTGCTGCGCTTTCCCGATAGCTGGAACGGCAGGCTCGTCGTCGCGGGCTCGTCGGGCACGCGCAGCGAGTTCAACGGCGACTTCGCGTGGAGCGACTATGTTCTGGCGCAGGGCTACGCCTACGCGTCGCAGAACAAGGGCGTGCTGAACTTCTACACGGTGAACTTTGGCTCGCCGACGCAGCCGGCGAGCGATCCGCTCGCCTGTCGCGTCAACCCGCCCGGAGGAGCGCTGTCGCTGTTGTGGGTGCACTTCTTCGACAACGACCCGCAGAAGCCCTTCACGCAGTGGACGCAGTACATGGTCGAGACCGCGCGCCTCGCCCAGCAGGCCGCGAAGGCGACGTACAACCACTTCCCGCGCTACACCTACGCGGTCGGCACGTCGAACGGCGGCTACCAGGTGCGCCGGGCGATGGAAGCGGCACCCGACCTCTTCGACGGCGGCGTCGACTGGGAGGGTACGTTCGTCAGTCCGACCGAGAACATCCTGGTCGAACTGCCGACGGCGATCGCCAACTTCCCGGGCTACGCCGCATCAGGCTTCGATGCTTCGAGCCCGCAGGCGCAGGCGATCGTGGGCGCAGGTTATCCGCCCGACATCGTCCATCGTGACGGGTCTGGCAACGTGACTGCGTCGCTGTGGGCGAACTACTACAACGAGTTCTGGGAGGTGACGGCCTGCCAGTGGCAGGAGCGCTTCGATCCTGGCTATGCGACGTACTCAGCGGGCCTCGGCAACTACGACTACCTGTCGCGCCTCGGCGCGCCGGGCGTCTACGGCAGCGTCGCAGCGGCGTCGACCACCGGCAAGATCAAGAAGCCGCTCGTCACCGTTGCCGGAACGATGGATGCGCTGTTGCCGATCAAGGTCCAGGCGCGCGCCTACGAGGCCGCGGTGAACGCGTCGCGCAAGGGCAACAACGCCGAGCGCAGCGCGCAGTATCGGTTGTACGAGGTGCAGAACGGCAACCACATCGAGGCGTACGTCAACACCTTCCCGGAATTGGTCGAAATCCAACCCTACGCGCAGCAGGCGTTCGATCTCCTCGTCGCGCACGTCGAAGGCAAGGCGGTGCTGCCGCCGAGCCAGTGCATCGCGAAGGGAGGAACGATCTCCGCGGCGCCAGCCGAGCCTGGCAACTGCGCTGATCTCTTCGAGCCATAGCGGCCGGGCGCAGTCGGAGCGAAGCGCGGTCGTCGCGAAGCGCGGCGGGAGCGAAGCGCGGTCAGAACGACGCGCGTTCAAGACGTCGCGCGCTTAGAACGACGCGTGAATGCCTGCGGTGACGCCGCTGGGAAGTATCGACACGAAGAAGGGGGTTTCGCGCCGGGTGGCGAGGATGCCGAAGCCGCTCCCGAGCGCGAAGCCCGCAAGGACGTCGGTCTGCCAGTGCGCATGGACCTTCATCCGGGCCACGGCATCGTAGACCGGCAGCGCTTCGAGCGCCCACACCCACGGATGCTGAGCCTGGTAGTTGACGATGATCGGCGTGACGAACGCCGCCTGCAGCGTCACCTCGCCACTCGGGAAGCTGTGGCAGCAACGGCCTCTGAACCAGGCGTTGGGGTCGTTGCCCGCGCCCGGCCGCTCGCGCCCGAACGCGTATTTCGCCGCCTGCGCGACGATGCCGCTCGCGACCGACGCGTCGATCGTCTGCCAGAAGGTGCGGCCGAGCGGATCGTTCGCGCCGAGGATGAGCGCGCCGCCGGCTTCGACCGCGATGACGCCGTACTCGAGCGCGAGCTGGCTGTGCCGCGCCCAGATTCCCGAATCGTCGAAGCCGATCTCGTGGTCGATGCCGAGCGGACCGCCGCCTGCCGTCGCCGTCGCGGTGCCGGTGAGGAGCAGGACGCCGGTTACCATGACCACACCTCTTCGAAGTGATGCTCCAACAGACACCAATGCCTTGGCAGACATGAATGGAGCTCCCTGGTCGGCCGGGGTAGGCACCGGCGGGTCTCGCGCCCGCGGGGGATCTGCCCCTTTCGCTCGCGTGCTCGCCGTTGCGACGGTTCTGCTTCTGACATCGAGCCCGCGGGCCGCGTTCGCGGAGTCGGCGCAAAAGCCCGTCACGCCGATCGAGCACCTGATCGTCGTCGTCGGCGAGAATCTGAGCTTCGACAATCTCTTCGGTACCTTCGAGCCGGCGCCGGGGCAGACAGTCGCGAACCTGCTCTCGCGCGGGATCGTGACGAAGGACGGCTCCCCCGGCCCGCACTACGCGCTCGGCGCGCAGAAGATCGGCACCGCGAGCGGCCGTTACGAGGTGACGCCGGCAACCGCGGGCGCGTACAAGACGCTGCCGCGACCCGGAACGACCTATGCGCGCGGCCTGCCGCGCAATCAGCCCGACATGCGCTTTCCCGACGACCTGCCGAACGGGCCGTACCGGGTCACGCGCTACGTTCCGTACACCGCCATCGTCGGCGATCCGCTGCACCGCTTCTTCCAGATGTGGCAGCAGCTCGACGGCGGAAAGCGCGACCTCTTCACCTGGGTGGCGATGACCTCGGGCTACGGCGCGATCGAGCGCGGCAATCCCGCCGCAGGGACCGGGCAGGGCGGCGTCGCGATGGGCTACTACGACATGGCGGCGGGCGACGCGCCGTATTTCGCGAAGCTCGCGCGGACCTGGGCGCTAGCCGACAACGCTCACCAGCCGATCATGGGCGGCACCGGCGCCAACTACTTCGCGCTCGCGACCGGCGACGTGGCGGTGTTCCTGGACGATGGCAGGCTGGCACGACCGCCCGAGAACCGTATCGAGAATCCGGAGCCGCTCGCGGGCACCGCCAACTGGTACACGCAGCCGGGCCGTGGCGGCTCCTACACCGGCTGCGCCGACCCATCGCAGCCCGGCGTGAGCGCGATCCGCGACTATCTCGCAAAGCTCCCTTACAAGGCCTGGCGCGACGGCAACTGCGCGCCGGGAGCGTATTACCTCGTCAACAACTACCCGCCTGCCTACAGTTTCGACGGCACGCTGCGCTGGAAGACGCTGAGGAGCCCGGTGCTGCCGCCGCAGACGATGCCGAATATCGGCAGCGAGCTCGCGGCGGCGGGCGTTTCGTGGAAGTGGTACAGCGGCGGCCGCGTCGGCGACGGCATCGACAAGGCGCGCTATTGCCCGATCTGCGATCCGCTGACGCGATTCACGTCGATCATGACGACCGATCTCCGCGCGAACCTCGTCGGCCTCGACGCATTCGAGCGCGACCTCGCCAATCCTGCGACGTTCCCGGCGGTGTCGTTCGTCGTGCCGCCGAATCCGGACTCGGGCCACCCGGCGTTCTCTACGGTCGCCGAGTTCGAGGCGTTCGTGCGCGACCTCGTCGCGAAGGTCGAGGCGCATCCGGCGCTGTGGAAGTCGACGGCGATCCTCGTCACCACCGACGAGAGCGGGGGAAGCTGGGACAGCGGCTACGTCCAGATTCTGGATTTCTTCGGCGACGGCACGCGCATACCGCTGATCGCGGTCTCACCGTGGGCGAGGAAGGGTCACGTCGACCACACGTATTACGATCACGCGTCGATCCTGAAATTCATCGAGAAGAACTGGCATCTCGCGCCGCTGTCGGCACGAAGCCGCGACAATCTGCCGAATCCGGTGCCGAGCGCCGCCGATCCGTACGTGCCCGCGAACCGGCCGGCAATCGGCGACCTGATGGGGCTGTTCGCGTTTTGAGCGGGTGGGGTCAGCGCCCCATCTCGACGTGCTCCCACGCCTCCTTGCCTTTGTGGTGCAGCCGATAGTAGTAGTCGCGCAGCGTCGCGAGCTCGGTCGCGACCTGCAGCGGAAAGCCGCGGCGCCCGCCGCGCTCATCGGTCATCAACTGGTCGAGGAGGCGCAGGCAATGCAGCGGCGCCTTCCACGTCTCGCAGATGCGGTTGGCGACCCGCGCGTAGCGCAGCGCGAGCTGACTCGGCCGGACGCCGGCCGGCAGCTCGGCGAGCCAACTCGCTGCCTCGGCCGACAGCGCCTCGTCGGGCAACGCGTGGCGCTTCCCGTCCCAACTCTGGGTCTTGCCCGGGGCGGACGCGTGCCCGGCCGGGCCGCCGTCCTCGATGGCTTTGCGTGCGTCGGCGATCGAGACCTTCTCGAACTCCAACGCACCGATATCGTTGTCGCTCGGCGTACCTGCCATGGGTGATCTCCGTGTCGCGACCCTGACGATGCTACCGCGGTCAGGGCGCCGGTGCGCGTCGCGCGGCCCTTGCGGTCGGCGCCTTCCGACCAGCGGCGCTCGCTCACAAAAAAAGGCCGGGCAGCGCCCGGCCTTCCGCGAATCGAATCCGGAGCTCAGACGGCCTGGATGTTCGAAGCCTGCTTGCCCTTGGGGCCCTGGGTCACTTCGAAGCTGACCTTCTGGCCTTCCTTGAGCGTCTTGAAGCCCTGCATGTTGATCGCCGAGAAGTGAGCGAACAGGTCTTCACCGCCGCCATCCGGCGTGATGAACCCGAAGCCCTTCGCGTCGTTGAACCACTTTACAGTTCCGGTTGCCATTGCT
>DASVWR010000148.1:0-9580 GCA_036393115.1 Casimicrobiaceae bacterium | reverse complement strand
TCGGCGAGCGGCAGCATCGCGATGCGGCACAACCTCGCCTTCGCCGGCCTTGCCGCGGTCGAAGCGGCCACCACCCTGATCACCCGCGGGGTCGCATCGGCCGATCCCGCCACGGATGCGCCGGCGAGCAACTACTACGCGTCGCATCAGTTCGGGGAGGATGCGCGCGGCATCCCGGCCGCGCTGCAAACGCCTGCCGCCTATCCGGCGGGAGCGCGCACGCTGGCCGCCGGTGATCTCACGGTCCGCTACGTCGTCGAGCGGCTGTGCGCTTCACCGGGCCCCGCCGGGTCCGAGCGCTGCACGCTGTCGCCGCCGAGCATTGCGGCGATCGTCGGGCCGCCCGATCCGAGCGAGCCGGCGCCCGCTCCGTATTACCGCGTCAGCGCGCGGATCGATGCCCCGGACGGTTCCGCCGGATACGTGCAGGCGATGCTCGGGCCGGGAAGCGTCGCGAGGCGCCTCGCCTGGCGGATCATCGACGAGCCGTAGTGCCGGTCAGCCGAGCACCGGCATATGGAAGCCGGGAGCCGCACTGCCGTCGTCGGGCCAGCGCGACGTCACCGTCTTCAACCGCGTGTAGAAGCGCACGCCGTCGGTGCCGTGGACGTTGAGGTCGCCGAACAGCGAGTTGCGCCATCCGCCGAATGAATAGAACGCCATCGGCACCGGGATCGGAACATTGATGCCGGTCATCCCGACCTCGACCTCGCGCTCGAAGCGCCGCGCTGCATGCCCCGAGCGCGTGAAGATCGCGGCGCCGTTCGCATACGGGTTCGCGTTGATCATTGCGACGGCGTCCTCGAGCGACGGCACGCGTAGCACCGAGAGCACCGGGCCGAAGATCTCCTCGCGGTAGATCGTCGCCGTCGTCTCGACGCGATCGAACAGCGTCGGCCCGACGAAGAAGCCGCCCGCACAACCGGCGACCTCGGGACGCCTGCCGTCGACGACAAGTGCGGCGCCCTCGGCCGCGCCGCGATCGATGAGTCCGCCGATGCGGTCGCGCGCCGAAGCGGTGATGACCGGGCCCATCTCGACGCCGGTCACATCGCCCGGCCCCGTCGTCACGCGTCGCGCGCGTTCGGCGAGCTTCGCCACGAGCGTATCGGCGACGTCGCCGACCGCGACCACCGCCGAGATTGCCATGCAGCGCTCACCCGCGGAACCGTAACCTGCTCCGATGATTGCGTCGGCGGCGAAATCGACATCGGCGTCGGGCATCACCACCGCATGGTTCTTCGCCCCGCCGAGCGCCTGCACGCGCTTGCCGTGACGCGCGGCGGTCTCGTAGATGGATTTCGCGACCGGCGTCGAACCGACGAACGACACCGCGCGCACGTCGGGGTGCCCGAGCAGTTGGTCGACCGCCTCCTTGTCGCCGTGCACGACGTTGAAGACACCGTCGGGAAGGCCGGCTTCCTTCAGCACCTCGCCAAGGCGCAGCGCGAGCGTCGGGTCGCGCTCCGAGGGCTTGAGGACGAACGTATTGCCGCAGGCGATCGCTACCGGAAACATCCACATTGGGACCATCGCCGGGAAGTTGAACGGCGTGATGCCGACGCAGACGCCGAGCGGCGCGCGCAGCGACCAGCTGTCGACGTCGGTGCCGACGGTGTCGTTGTGCTCGCCCTTGAGGAGATGCGCGATGCCGGTGGCGAATTCGACGACCTCCATGCCGCGCATGATCGAGCCGCGCGCGTCGGCGAGCGTCTTGCCGTGCTCCTGTGTGACGATTTTCGCAAGCTCTCCGGCGTTCCGCTCGAGAAGATCGCGAAAGCGCATCAGCACCCTCGCCCGGCGCAGCGCCGGCGTCACCGACCAGCCGGGGAACGCGGCGCGTGCCGACGCGACGGCTGCGTCGACGTCAGCGGCGTTGGCGAGCGGAACGTGGCGAACGACTTCGCCGGTCGCGGGATTGGTGACTTCGCCGTAGCGGGTGGTCGCGGCGGCGTGCGGTCGGCCGCCGATCCAAAGCGGAAGCCGTTCAAGAGTGGTCAGGTCCATGCGTTATTCCTCCTGGATTCAGGTTCGCGGGTCGTCCGCGCGCCGCAGTCGGTCGAGGTAGCGCGCGACGAGGTCCACTTCGAGGTTGACCGCGGCGCCCTCGGAAAGACTCCCGAGCGTCGTCGCGGTGAGCGTATGCGGAATCAGGTTGACGGTGAAGCGCGCGCCTCCGTCGGGCGAATCGACCACCGTGTTGGTCGTCAGGCTGACCCCATCGACGGCGATCGAGCCCTTCGCCGCGACGAAGCGTGCGATCGCGGCGGGGACGTCGACGGCGAGCGCGACACTGCCCCCGCCGCCCGCAACCTCGCGGAATCGAGCGACGACGCCGGTCGCGTCGACGTGGCCGCTGACGAGGTGCCCGTCGAGGCGATCGGAGAGACGCAGCGCCAACTCGAGGTTGACGCGGCGTCCGGCCGGGAAGCCGGTGGTGCGCGCAAGCGTCTCCGCCGACACGTCGAACTCGAGTTTCGCGACATCGCATTCCGCGGCGGCGCGCTTCGCGCCGTCGCGCTCCGCGGCGGCGGTGACGGCAACGACGGTCAGGCAGCAGCCGTTGACCGCGATGCTGTCCCCGACCTGCGGATCGCTGGCTCGCCGATCACCGACCGGTGTATCGCCGAGTGCGCCACTCGCAACGGCGACGACGATTCGCGCGCCGTCGCCGGCCGGCCGGAGCGCCGTCGTCATGCCCACCGCACGGACGATGCCGGTGAACATCACGCGCTTCCCGCCGCCGCGGCCCGGGCGAGGATCCGCAGGTCCTCACCCACGCGATCGACCGCGACGAACTGCAGGCGATGGCGCGTGTCGAGCGACGCCAGTGCGGCGGGCAGCCCGAACATACCGCGTGCGGGGTCGCCGATCAACGAAGGGGCGAGATAGACGAGGAGCTCGTCGACGAGGCCGGCGGCGAGCAGCGCGCCGTTCAGCCTTGCGCCAGCTTCGACGTGGAGCTCGTTGATTCCGCGCGTCGCGAGCACGGCCATCAGCGCGCCGAGATCGATGCGTCCCGAACGATCGGGAAGCTCGATCGTTTCCACCTCGACGGGCCACCCGGGATGGCGCCCGCCCGCCGTGACCATCAGCACGCCCGCGCCCGCACCGAACACGCGCGCAGCCGGCGGCGTCTCCGCGCGAACGTCGAGGACGATTCGCAGCGGCTGCCGCGGCGTCTCGATCGCCCGCACGGTGAGCTGCGGGTCGTCGTGGCGGATCGTGCCGATGCCCGTCAGGATCGCGCAGGCGCGGGCACGCCAGTGATGGCCGTCCTCGCGCGCCTCGGCACCGGTAATCCACTGGCTCGTCCCGTCAGCGAGCGCAGTGCGCCCATCGAGGCTCGCCGCGACCTTGACGCGCACCCAGGGCCGCCCGCGGGTGACGCGCGACACGAATCCGCGGTTCTGCTCGAGCGCCTCGGCTCCGAGCAGCCCGATGTCGACACGAATGCCGGCATCGCGCAGGCGCGCGACCGCTCCTGCCTGGACGGGAGCCGGATCGTCCATCGCGGCGACCACGCGCGCGATGCCGGCGGCAATGACCGCATCGACGCATGGAGGCGTGCGGCCGAAGCTGTTGCAAGGCGTCAGCGTCGCGTAGAGCGACGCGCGGCGGACGTCGTTGCCGCGCGTGCGCGCGTCGGCGAGCGCGGCAATCTCGGCGTGGGCTCCGCCGGCACGCGCGTGGAAGCCTTCGCCGAGGACTCTTGCGCCATCGGCGATCACGCAGCCGACGCGTGGGTTCGGCGTCGTCGTGTAGAACCCCCGTGCGGCGAGCTCGAGCGCGCGCGCCATGTGGCCGCGATCGACCGCAGAATCGGTCACGTCGGCCTGCGCGCCCCTTTGCGCGGCGCGGGCTCCGTCTCGACCTCGGTCGCCGCTTCGCGGAAGTCGGAGGGCTCCTGGAACGACCGGTACACCGAGGCGAAGCGGATGTAGGCGACCTTGTCGAGGCGGTAGAGCTCCTCCAGCACCATCTCGCCAAGGTCGCGCGAGGGGATCTCGCGCACTCCGAGCGAAAGCACCTTCTGCACGATGCGCTCGATCGCGGCGTCGACGAACTCGGTCGGCACCGGTCGCTTGTGCAGCGCACGCGCGAACCCGACGCGCAGCCGCGTCGTGTCGAAATCGGCGCGATTGCCATTGGTCTTCACGACCTGCGGCAGCCGCAGCTCGGGCGTCTCGTAGGTGGTGAAGCGCTTCTGGCAGGCAGTGCAGCGGCGGCGGCGGCGGATCGAATCGCCGGCTTCGGAAACGCGTGAGTCGATGACCTGGGTATCGTCGCTGCCGCAGAACGGGCACTTCATCGCCTGCCCGTCAGCTCCGGTAGACGGGAAACCTGCGCGTCAGCGCCGCGACGGCGTTGCGCACGCGCGTCGCCACCGCCTCGTCGGCGGGCGCGTCGAGCACGTCGGCGATGAGATGCGCGAGCTCCTCGCACTCGATCTCGCCGAGGCCGCGCGTCGTCACCGCCGGGCTGCCGATGCGGATGCCCGACGTGACGAACGGCTTTTCGGGATCGTTGGGAATCGCGTTCTTGTTGACGGTGATGTGCGTGCGGGCGAGCGCAGCTTCGGCATCCTTCCCGGTCACGCGCTTCGCGCGCAGGTCGACGAGGAACAGGTGGCAGTCGGTGCCCCCGGAGACGATCCGCAGCCCGCGCTCCTGCAGCACCTTGGCGAGGACGCGCGCGTTCTCGAGTACGCGCTCCTGGTAGATCCGGAAGTCGAGCGTCAATGCTTCGGCGAAGGCCACCGCCTTGGCGGCGATCACGTGCATCAGCGGGCCGCCCTGCAGGCCGGGGAATACGGCGGAATTCAGCCCCTTGAGAAGCGCGTCGCTGGTCAGCACGAATCCGCCGCGCGGCCCGCGCAGCGTTTTGTGCGTCGTGCTCGTGACGTAATCGGCAATGCCGACCGGGGTCGGATAGAACTCGGCGGCGATCAATCCCGCGTAGTGCGCCATGTCGACCATCAGCGGAGCGCCGACGTCGTCGGCGATGGCGCGGAATCGTTCCCAGTCGATCACGCGCGAGTACGCCGACGCGCCCGCGATGACGAGTCGCGGCCGATGCCGGCGCGCGAGCTCGTGTGCGGCGTCGTAGTCGATCAGCTCGGTGTCGGGGTCGAGCCCGTACGCGACGACGTTGAACCACTTGCCCGACATGTTGACCGGCGAGCCGTGCGTCAGGTGGCCGCCGTGCGGCAGGCTCATGCCGAGAATCGTGTCGCCCGGCTTCAACGCGGCGAAGAACACCGCCTGGTTCGCCTGCGCGCCCGAATGCGGCTGCACGTTCGCGGCTTCGGCGTGAAAAAGCTTCTTCACGCGCGCGAGCGCGAGCTCCTCGGCCTGGTCGACGAATTCGCAACCGCCGTAGTAGCGCCGGCCCGGATACCCTTCGGCGTACTTGTTGGTGAGCTGCGAGCCCTGCGCCGCCATCACCGCCGGGCTCGCGTAGTTCTCCGACGCGATCAGCTCGATGTGCTCTTCCTGGCGCCGGTTCTCGGCGGCGATCGCCTGCCAGAGCTCGGGATCCTGCTGCGCCAGTACGGTTGAGCGGCTGAACATGGCGTGCCTCGGGAAAGCAGGGATTCTAGCATCGGGGTCGCGCCCGGCCGGGGCGACGCACGCCGGGCCCGCTTCGCCTATAATCCGCCGACCATCGCGGGGAGGAGCCGCCGCAGACCGCCAACCGGGAGGAAGCTTGGACGTCCTGCTCGCGCTGTCGCGCGCCATCGATGCGTTCACCGAGCGCGTCGGCCGCGTCGTCTACTGGCTGGTGCTGATCGTCGTGCTGATTAGCGCAGCCAACGCGACGGTGCGCAAGGCGTTCAACTACAGCTCGAACGCGTATCTCGAAATCCAGTGGTACCTGTTCTCGGTGATCTTCCTGTTCGGAGCCGGGTACACACTGCTGCGCAACGAGCATGTGCGTATCGACATCCTGTCGGCGCGCTTCTCGCCGCGCTTGCAGAACTGGATCGACGTGATCGGCATCGTGCTGTTCCTGCTGCCGATGTCGATCATCCTGATGTGGCTCGGCTGGCCGCTGTTCGTCGAGTCGTACGTGCGCCACGAGGTGTCGACCAACGCCGGCGGACTCATCGTCTGGCCCGCGCGCCTGATGATCCCGATCGGCTTCGCGCTCCTCATCATCCAGGCGATCTCCGAGCTGATCAAGCGGATCGCGTTCCTCGTCGGACGCGGTCCGGATCCGCTCGAGAAGCGCCATGAGAAGTCGGCCGAGCTGGAGCTCGCCGACGAGATCGCGCGCCAGCGCAGCGACGTTCCCATCGCGGGAAAAGAGCGATGAGCGCGGCGTTCGCCTCCACGAGAGAAGGAGGCCGGGCGTGAGTGCGTGGCTCATCCACAACATCGCGCCGCTGATGTTCGTCGGCCTGATCGTCACGCTGCTGATCGGCTTCCCGGTGGCGTTCTCGCTCGGTGCCGTCGGCATCGGCTTCGGGCTCGTCGGCATCCATCTCGGGCTGCTCGACGTAACGTTGTTTCAGGCGCTTCCCGAGCGCGTATTCGGCGTGATGTCGAACGACACGCTGCTCGCGGTGCCGTTCTTCACGTTCATGGGGCTGATCCTCGAACGCTCGGGGATGGCCGAGGACCTTCTCGACACGATCGGCCAGCTCTTCGGCCCGCTGCGCGGCGGGCTCGCGTACGCGGTCATCTTCGTCGGCGCGCTCCTCGCGGCGACGACCGGCGTCGTCGCGGCGAGCGTCATCTCGATGGGCCTCATCTCGCTGCCGATCATGCTTCGCTACGGCTACGACCGGCGGCTAGCGGCCGGCGTGATCGCCGCCTCCGGCACGCTCGCGCAGATCATTCCGCCGTCGCTCGTGCTGATCGTGATGGCCGACCAGCTCGGGCGCTCGGTCGGCGACATGTATGCCGGCGCGTTCATTCCGGGCATCACGCTCGCCGGCATCTACGCGCTCTACGCGATCGGCTGCGCGGTCTTCAAGCCGCACTGGGCCCCGGCGCTTCCGCCCGAAGCGCGCACCTACCGCGAGCCGAACGGCGGCAGCGGCGTGCGCTCGCTCGCCGTGCTGGTAATCGTCGCCGCGATCGCCGCCGTCGCCTATGCGAAGCTCCGCCTGCAGGGTCGCGCGCTGGACGAAACGCTGGTGATCGCGACCAGCGTCGGTACGGCAGTCGCGTTCTTCGCCGCAGTCATCAATCGCCTGCTGAAGTTCGGCCTGTTGTCGAAGATCGCCGAGCGCGTCGTGTTCGTGCTGATCCCGCCGCTCGCGCTGATCTTCCTCGTCCTCGGCACGATCTTCCTCGGCGTCGCGACGCCGACCGAGGGCGGTGCGATGGGCGCGTCGGGTGCGCTGATCATGGCGCTCGCGCGCCGCCGGCTCACCTGGTCGCTCCTGAAGCAGGCGATGGACACCACCGCGAAGTTGTCGACCTTCGTCGTGTTCATCCTGCTCGGCGCGCGCGTGTTCAGCCTGACCTTCTACGGCGTCAACGGCCACGTCTGGGTCGAGAACCTGCTGACGAGCCTCCCCGGTGGCCAGCTCGGGTTCCTCGTCGTCACCAACCTCCTGATCTTCTTCCTCGCGTTCTTCCTCGACTTCTTCGAGCTGTCGTTCATCATCATTCCGCTGCTCGGACCCGCGGCCGACAAACTCGGCATCGATCTCATCTGGTTCGGTGTACTGCTCGGCGTAAACATGCAGACTTCGTTCATGCATCCGCCGTTCGGCTTCGCGCTCTTCTATCTGCGGAGCGTGGCCCCCGCGAAGGCGTACGTCGATCGCGTATCGAAGAAGCTGACCCAGGGGGTCACCACCGGCCAGATCTATTGGGGTGCGATCCCGTTCGTCGGGATTCAGGTCATCATGGTTGCGCTGGTGATCGCATTCCCGCAGATGGTGCTGGTCTACAAGTCGGGCGAGAAGGCGGTCGACATCAACAAGGTCCAGATCATCGTGCCCGAAGCACCACCGGTCACGCTGCCGGGAAGCGCTTCTGGGGGCAGTCAGGGGGAAACCGAGCAGGAGCGCGCCGAGAAGGCGCTCGAGAAGGAGTTCGGGACCAGTCCCGGCAAGTAGCGTCGCGTGCCGGAAACGAAGCGGCCCCGCCGAAGCGGGGCCGCGGGAGACGCCCGGCGCACGCCGGGACGGTTCGGCAACGTCCTGCCGCTATTTCCTGCCCTGCGACATCCGCTCCGCCGCGATCATGAAGTTGTCGAAGCGGTTCTCGGCGACCTGGAACCACGAGATCTCGTCATTGCGGAACTTCTTCCAGGGCTCGTAGATCTTCTTGAACTTCGCGTTCTTCTCGGCGATCTCGTCGTAGACCTCGGTGGTCGCCTTGTAGCACGCCGCCATGATCTCGTTCGAGAACGGTTCGAGCTTCACGCCCCCGGCGATCAGCCGCTTCAGCGCCGCCGGATTGAGCGCATCGTACTTGGCCGCCATGTCGACGTTGGCCTCGGCACAAGCGGCTTCGAGCACCGACTGGTACTCCTTCGGCAGGTCGTTCCACGCCTTCAGATTGACGAACAGGTCGAGCTCGGCCTGACCTTCCCACCAGCCCGGGTAGTAGTAGTACTTCGCGACCTTGTAGAGCCCGAGCTTCTCGTCGTCGTAGGGTCCGACCCATTCGGCAGCGTCGATCGTGCCCTTCTCGAGCGCCGGATAGATGTCGCCTCCGGGGATCTGCTGTGGGATGACGCCGAGCTTTTGCAGCGGCAATCCGCCGGTGCCGCCGATGCGCATCTTGAGCCCCTTGAAATCGGCGACCGTCTTTATCGGCTTGCGAAAGAACCCCCCCATCTGCGCGGTCGTGTTGCCCGCCGGGAAGCTGATGATGTTGTAGTCCTTGTAGAACTCGCGCATCAGTTCGAGCCCGCCACCGTGATACATCCACGCATTCTGCTGACGCGTGTTCATGCCGAAGGGAAGCGTGCAGCCGAACGCGAACGTCGGATCCTTGCCGAAGAAGTAGTACGGCGCGGTGTGCGCGCATTGAATCGTCGCGTTCTGCACCGCGTCGACGACTCCGAACGCGGGAACGATTTCACCCCCCGCGAACGTCTGGATCTGGAATTTGTTTCCGGTGGAACTGGCGACACGCTTCGCGATTCCGTCGGCGCCGCCGAACAGGGTGTCGAGGCTTCGCGGGAAGCTCGATGCCATCCGCCACTTGACCTCCGTTACGCCCTGCGCAAAGGCCGGTGCCGAGCCCGCGGCAAGGATTCCCGCCAGGCCCGCATGCTTGATGAACGAACGACGCTCCATCTGATCCCTCCTCCCAATAGAAGTCATGTCCGGGTGCGAACACGCGCGCCATTCTAGCAGCCCGCGCCGCAGCGCTTGCCGGGCCAGCCCCGAGCCTCCGGACGCCGCCTGGCGTTTCAAACGCCGAGCTTGCGTACCGCGTTGAAGCGCGTCCAGGTCCAGCCGGTCTGGCGCTCCAGCGTCGTCGTGAGGCGGATCAGGTAGCGCGCGTTGCCGGTGTCGAGCTCGATCATGCCACCGGGCGTAAAGCGGTCGTCGGGCCCGATGAGGCTCCTCTGTGACGCCTGGCGGTTCTCGCCCACGTGCGGCAGG
>DASVWR010000147.1:0-8683 GCA_036393115.1 Casimicrobiaceae bacterium | reverse complement strand
GAGGTCAGCACCGGCACGAGCCTCACCAATGCGATGGCGACGACCAACCTGTTCCCGACGATGGTGCTGCAGATGACGCAGATCGGCGAGGAATCTGGCTCGCTCGACAACATGCTCGGGAAGGTCGCCGATTTCTACGAGCGCGAGGTCGACGATTCGGTTGCGGCGCTCTCCAGCCTGCTCGAGCCGGTGATCATCGTGTTCCTCGGCGTCGTCGTCGGCGGCCTGGTCGTCGCGATGTATCTGCCGATCTTCAAGCTCGGCGCGGTCATCTGAGCGCTCGCCGCGGTCGTTCAGGGCCTGTTAACGCTGTGTACGCAAGCGCGTGATCGCATCCCCGCTTGCCGCGACCGCGATCGCGCTGGTCGTCGGGCTCTGTGTCGGCAGCTTCCTCAACGTCGTCATCCACCGGCTGCCGAAGATGCTCGAGCGCGACTGGCGCGCGCAGTGCGCCGAGATGCGCGGCGAGGCGGCGCCGGCCGAGGATCCGCCGGTCTACAACCTCGCGCTGCCGCGCTCGCGCTGCCCTGGATGCGGGCATCCGATCACCGCGCTCGAGAACGTGCCGGTCGTCTCGTGGCTGGTACTACGCGGGCGCTGCTCGCAGTGCGGCCAGGCGATCTCGGCGCGCTACCCGCTGGTCGAGCTTCTTGGCGGCGTCCTCGCCGCATGCGCGATCTGGCAGTTCGGAGCGACCTGGCAGGGGCTTGGCGCGTGCGTCCTCCTGTGGATGCTGGTCGTGCTGACCTTCATCGACTTCGACACGCAATACCTCCCGGACAACCTTACATTGCCGCTTCTGTGGGCGGGACTCGTCGCCAACCTGTTTCACCTCTTCGTTCCGCTCGCCGACTCCGTGATCGGCGCGATCGCCGGCTATCTGATCCTGTGGGCCGTGTACTGGGCGTTCAAGCTGATCCGCAACAAGGAAGGGATGGGCCACGGCGACTTCAAGCTGCTGGCGGCGCTCGGCGCGTGGCTCGGCTGGCAGATGCTGCCCCTCGTCATCGTTCTCTCGTGCGTCGCGGGTGCTGCGATCGGCATCGGGCTCAAGGTGTTCAGGGACCGCGACCATAACGTGCCGATCGCATTCGGGCCGTTTCTCGCCATCGCCGGCGCGGTTGCGCTGTTCTTCGGCCGCATCCTCGCGCAGGCGTATTTGCCGTGACCGCTCCGCTCGCCGTCGGTCTCACCGGCGGCATCGGCAGCGGCAAGACGGCCGTCGCGGACGCGTTCGCCCGGCTCGGCGTCCCGGTCGTCGACGCCGATGCCCTCGCGCACGAGCTCGCGCGCCGCTCCGAGGCGGGCTACCGCGCGATCGTCGAGCGCTTCGGAGCGGAGTTCCTCGACGCGAACGGCGAGCTCGACCGCGCGAAGCTTCGCCGGCGCGCATTCGACGATGCGACCGTCCGCCACGATCTCGAGGCGCTGCTCCATCCGCTGATCCGCGCGCGCGCCGAGGCCGCGATCGCGCGATGGACGGCGCCGTACGGCGTCGTCGTCGTGCCGCTCCTCTTCGAGCGCGGCGGCCTGCGCGAGCGGGTCGCGCGGGTCCTCGTCGTCGATTGCAGCGAGGACGAGCAGATCAGGAGGGTGCGCGCACGCAGCGGACTCGGCGAGACCGAGGTTCGCGCGATCATGGCAACGCAGCTCTCGCGCGCCGCACGCCTCGCCGGCGCCGACGACGTGATCGACAACTCCGGCTCGCCCGACCGGATCGAACCGCAGGTCGCCGCACTCGATCGGCGTTACCGCGAGCTCGCGCGCGGGAACGCGTGAACGCCGCGTGCGATTGGGGCAGAATGACGGCCTGAATCCCGCCGCTTGACCGTGATCCGCTACGAGCACCCGCTGAACGAGCGCATTCGCACGCTGATGCGCCTCGAAGACCTGTTTGCGCGTGCGCGTTTCTTCGCGAGTCGCGACGACCCCCACGAGCATCACGCTGCGCTGCTGTCGCTGTTCGAGATCACCGATGTCGCGGCGCGCGCGGACCTGAAGGCGGATCTCCTGCAGGAGCTCGAGCGGCAGAAGCAGGTGCTGCTGCCGTTGAGGGAGAACGCGCAGATCGACCAGCAGCGGCTGGCGCGGCTCCTCTCCGAGATCGACGGCGTAAGCGCGAGCCTCCTCGCCCAGGCGGGTAAGGCGGGCACCCACCTGCGCGAGAGCGAATGGCTGATGGCGGTGAAGCAGCGCGCCGCGATTCCCGGCGGCGTGTCGGAGTTCGATCTACCCGCGTATCACCACTGGCTGAACCGCGCTGCCGCCGCGAGGCACCACGACCTCGTCACCTGGATGGAGCCATTCGAGCCGATCCGCATCGGTGGCGCGATCGTGCTGCATCTATTGCGCGAGAACGTCCGCACGAGCCACCACGTCGCCTACCACGGAGTATTCCAGCTGATGCTGACGACGACCAAGGTCGCGCAGCTCCTGCGCCTATCCGTCGAAAGCGATCTTCCCTGCGTGCCGGAGATCAGCGCCAACAAGTACGCGCTCAACATCCGCTTCATCGGTGTATCCGGCATGAATCGCGGCGACGTCGTCGACGACGACGTGGCGTTCGAGCTCGCGTTCTGCAACCTCTGAACACGCGCATCATCGCCCACCTCGACATGGACGCGTTCTACGCGTCCGTCGAGCTCCTTCGCTATCCCGAGCTCGCCGGCCTGCCGGTGGTGATCGGCGGCGGGAGCGCCCATAGACCGCTCGAGCGCACCGATCCGGCGACCGGCGCAATCCGGCGCGAATTCGCGACGCTCGGCCAGTATGCCGGGCGCGGCGTCGCCACGACCGCGACCTATGAAGCGCGCACACTCGGCGTCCACTCGGCGATGGGCTTGATGAAGGCCGCCGCGCTCGCCCCGCACGCAACCCTCCTCCCCGTCGATTTCGACGCCTACCGGCGAATGTCGCGCCGGTTCAAGGCCGCCGTGCGCGCGATCGCCCCGCGGATCGAGGATCGCGGCATCGACGAGATCTACATCGACCTCTCCGATGCGATCGGAGCGCGCGACGGCGTAGACGCGGCCGCCGGCGACGCCGGAGTCGTGCAGATCGACTCCGGTGCCGTGCGCGCGCTCGCGCAGTCGATCAAGGACGTCGTGCGTAAAGCGACGGGGTTGCGCTGCTCGATCGGCGTCGCCCCCAACAAGCTGCTTGCGAAGATCGCGTCCGATCTCGACAAGCCCGACGGCCTTACGCTGATCGGCGAAGGCGACCTCGAGCGCCGCATCTGGCCGCTGCCGGCGCGGCGAATCAACGGCATCGGGCCCAAGTCGGCAGAGCGCCTCGCCGCGCTCGACATCCACACGATCGCCGATCTTGCGCAGGCCGATCCCGCGCTCCTCGTCGAGCGCTTCGGCCGCGCGCACGGCGAATGGATGGTCGCCGCGTCGCATGGCCGCGATGCACGGCCGGTCGTCACCTCGAGCGAGCCCCAATCGATCAGTCGCGAGACGACTTTCGAGCGCGATCTCTCGGCGACACGCGACCGCGCGCAGCTGTCGGTGATCTTCACCGAGCTCTGCGACGGCGTCGGCGACGATCTGAAACGCAAGGGCTACGCCGGGCGCACGATCGGTCTCAAGCTCCGCTACGACAACTTTCGCACGGTCACGCGCGACGTGACACTCGCCGCCCCCACGCAGGACGCCGCGGCGATCCGTCGCGCCGCGGGAAGCTGCCTGAAGCGGGTCGCGCTCGAGCGGCGGATCCGGCTCCTCGGCGTGCGCGTCGGCAGCCTCGTTCCGGCCCACCTCGCGGCGAACGGGGTCGAAGAGCCCGCGTCGCTCACCGGCTCGCTGTTCGACTGGGGATGAACGCGCCGCGCATCGTGCGCTGTCCGCAGTGTGGAAAGTCCGTCCCGTGGGCCGCGGAATCGAAGTGGCGCCCGTTCTGCTCGGAGCGCTGCAGGACGCTCGACCTCGGCGCGTGGCTGTCAGAGCGCTACCGCGTACCGGGCGATGAAGCGCCCGGCGAGCCGGAGCCCGACGCGTCGCCCGGCGACGCCGAGCGCTGACGCGGGGATCGGCGGGTGCGGGATCAGCCCGCCGGCCAGGCCGCGCTCCGCAGCGCGACGCCGTGCGCACCGTGTGCGATCGCGGTGTCCAGGTCGGCGACGGTGAGGCCGCCCAGCGCGTAGACGGGAATGCGCGTTCCGGCGACGAAGCGCGCGAACGCGTCCCAGCCGATCGGCGTGGCCGCCGGATGCGAAGGCGTCGCCCGGACCGGGCCCAGCACCGCGAAATCGACTTCGAGCGCCGCGGCTCGGTCGAGCTCGGGGCGCGTGTGGCACGACGCCGCGACGAGGAGACCCGCCGGTCGACGGTCGGCTCGAATGAGCGCCTCGGACGTCCAGTGCACGCCATCGGCACCGAGCGCGCGCGCCTCGCTCGCATCGCCGTTCAGCAGCACGCGCGCCGAATGCCGGTGTGCGAGCGCAACGAGCTCGCGGGCGAACGACGCGCGACCTGCCGCGTCCCACGTCTTCTCGCGAAGCTGCACGAGGCGCAACCCGCGCGCGAGCGCGCGCTCCGCACGCTCGAGCATCGCCGGTGCGCCGATGTCGCCGGCACAGGTGATCGCATACACCGGCGGCAGCGTCAGCGACGCGATGACCCGTGTGTTCGCCGGAAGAAGGGGTGCGACATCGATCGCATCGGGCCGCTGCCACGCGAATGCCTGCCCGTCGCGGCCGACCGGCTCGCCGTCCCAGGCGAAGACGCGGAAGAACTCGAGCAGAACCGTCGCATGGGGATAAGTGAACGCCTGCGTGAGCCAGGGTGCCGCCCGCCGAACGCGGATGCCCAGCTCTTCGTCGAGCTCGCGCGCGAGCGCCTCGCTCGCACTCTCGCCGGGCTCGAGCTTGCCGCCCGGAAATTCCCAGTAGCCGGCCCACGGCTTCCCGGAAGGCCGCTGCGCGAGCAGCACGGCTCCGTCCGCGCGCACGATGACGGCGGCGGCGACGCGAAGCGGGTCGGTCACCGGCGACGCTCGAGGCCGAGGCCGCCCGCGTAGTGGCGCGCGAACTGCCACGCGACGCGGCCGCTGCGCGAGCCGCGCTGCAGCGCGAATTGCAGCGCTTCGCGGGTACGCTCGTCGGCGTCGCGGCCGGCCGCCGCGGGCTTGACGCCGAAATGCGCGAGCCAGCGGTCGACCGCCTCGAGGTAGTCGTCCTGCGCGAACGGATAGAACGACACCCACAATCCGAAGCGCTCCGATAACGACACCTTTTCCTCGACCGATTCGCCCGGATGCACCTCGTCGCCTTCGTGGCGCGCTTCGAGGTTCTCCGCGAAGTACTCGGGAAGCAGATGGCGGCGGTTCGACGTCGCGTAGACGAGCACGTTGCCGGCCGTACCCGCGATCGAGCCGTCGAGCATGACCTTGAGCGCCTTGTACCCGCGCTCGCCGGCATCGAACGTGAGGTCGTCGCAGAACACGATGAACCGAAACGGCTCCCGTTCGATCCGCTCGGCGATGTCGGGGAGGTCGACGAGGTCGGACTTGTCGACCTCGATCAGCCGCAGTCCTTTCGTCGCGTAGCGCGCGAGCATCGCCTTCACGAGCGAGCTCTTGCCGGTGCCGCGCGATCCGGTCAGGAGGACGTTGTTGGCCGGAAGCCCGGCGACGAACTGGCGCGTGTTGCGATCGATCGCGTGCTTCTGCGCATCGATTGCGACGAGGTCGGCGAGCGCAATCGAGTGCGGATGAGGAACACCCTGCAGGTAGCCGCGCCCGTTGCGCTTGCGCCAGCGCGCGGCCGTGATCCGCTTCCAGTCCGGGTCGGGAACGGCGGGAGGCAACAGCGCCTCGACGCGCGCCAGCACCGCCTCGGCGCGCGCGACGAGGTCATCGAGCGCCCGGTCACGAGCGATAGTCGGCATTGATCGAAACGTAGTCGTGCGAGAGGTCGCAGGTCCAGACCTCGGCGCTCGCGGCGCCGCGGCCGAGCGTGACGGCGAGCCCGATGTCTCGCTGCTTCATCACGCGCTTCCCATCGGCCTCGGTATACGACGCCGCACGAGCGCCGTGATCGACGACGAGGACGTCGTCGAGGCGAAACGATACGCGCGACGGATCGAGCCCCTCGACCGCGGCGTTGCCGATCGCGCAGACGATCCGTCCGAGGTTCGGGTCGGACGCAAAGAACGCCGTCTTGACGAGCGGCGAATGCGCGATGGCGAAGGCGACGCGGCGGCATTCGGCGGCATCGCGACCGCCGTCGACCGTGATCGTGATGAACTTCGTCGCGCCCTCACCGTCGCGCGCGATCGCCTTCGCGAGCGTCACTGCGACGTCCTCGAGCGCAGCGCGCAGAGGCGCGACGCGCGGGTCGTCGCGACGCTCGATCGGCGCGATCGCCGAGCGTGCCGTCGCCGCGACGACGAAGCTGTCGTTGGTCGACGTGTCGCCGTCGATCGTCGTGCAGTTGAACGACACATCGGCGACGTCGCGCGCGAGCCGGTCGAGCACCGCGCCGGCGACCGGCGCATCGGTCGCGACGAACGACAGCATCGTCGCCATGTCCGGGTGGATCATGCCGGCGCCCTTTGCGATCCCGGTCACCGTCACCTCGCGACCGTCGATCGCCACGTGCGTCGAAACCGCTTTCGGCACCGTGTCGGTCGTCATGATCGCGCGTGCCGCCGCGCCCCAGCCGTCGGCGGTTGCCGCCGCGGCTGCGCGCGGGAGCGCCGCAGCGATACGCGCTGCGGGGAGCGGCTCCATGATCACACCGGTCGAGAACACGAGCACCTGCGCGGGCGTGCAGCCGACGAGCCGCGCCGCCGCGTCGCAGGTCGCGCGCGCATCGGCAAGGCCGGCCGCACCGGTACCCGCGTTGGCGTTGCCCGCGTTGATCACCAGCGCGCGAAAGTCACGCCGAGCTTGGCGCTGATGCGCAAGGTGCTCGCGGCACACGGTGACCGGGGCAGCACAGAAGCGGTTCTGCGTGAACACGCCGGCGGCGATCGTGCCGGCATCGGCGACGACGAGCGTCACGTCGTCACGATCCCAGTCCTTGATCCGTGCGGAGGCGGTGCCGAGCGCGATCCCCGCGACCGGGCGAATAGGCAACGAAGTCATCGCCCGCGCGGCAGCCCTATCCCAGCCGACCGTGGCAGTGCTTGTACTTCTTCCCGCTCCCGCACGGGCATGGATCGTTGCGGCCGACCTTCTGGCTCGCGCGCACGAACGGCGGCGCGGCAGCGACGGCCACCGCCGCTTCGGCGTCGCCGGCGCCAGCCTCGGCATCGCCGTTTCCGCCGTGGGCGAGCGCGTCGTCGAACTCGGCATGCTGATAGCGGACGTTGCTGACCGCCGGCTCGGGCTCGACCGCCTGCACGTCCTCCTGCGAGCGCACCTGCACGGTGAGGATAATCTTCACGACATCCTGCTTGATGCGATCGAGCATGTCGGAGAACAGCTCGAAGGCCTCGCGCTTGTACTCCTGCTGCGGATTCTTCTGCGCGTAGCCGCGCAGGTGGATCCCCTGGCGCAGATGGTCGAGCGAGGCGAGGTGCTCGCGCCAGTGCTGGTCGAGCGTCTGCAGCATCAGGCTGCGCTCGAACTGGCGCATGAGGTCGGGCCCGACGAGCTCGGCCTTGGCGTGCCAGGCTCCCTCGGCGAGCTGCCAGATGCGCTCGCGCAGCGCCTCGTCGTCGAGCTCGGGCTCGGTCTGCAGCCACTCGGTTACCGGCGCGTCGAGCTGGTAGTCGTTCTTCAGCGTCGATTCGAGTCCCGGAATGTCCCACTGCTCCTCGACCGACTCGGGGGGGACGTACCGGCGCAGCACCGAGTCCATCTCGCCGCGGATCATGTTGCCGATCGTGTCGGCGACGTCCTCGCCTTCGAGAAGCTCGTTTCTCTGCTGGTAGATCACCTTGCGCTGATCGTTGGCGACGTCGTCGTATTCGAGAAGCTGCTTTCTGATGTCGAAGTTGCGCGCCTCGACGCGGTTCTGCGCCTTCGCGATCGAGCGGTTGACGATCGTGTGCTCGATCGGCTCGCCCTCGGGCATCTTCAGCCTCTGCATGATGCCGGCGAGGCGCTCGCCGCCGAAGATGCGCAGCAGCGGATCCTCGAGCGACAGATAGAAGCGCGAGCTGCCGGGGTCGCCCTGGCGCCCCGAGCGGCCGCGAAGCTGGTTGTCGATGCGCCGCGACTCGTGGCGCTCGGTGCCGACGATATGCAGGCCGCCGGCCTTCAGGACTTCGTCGTGGCGGACCTGCCATTCGCGCTTCAGCTCGGCCGTGCGGCGCTCCTTCTCGGCCGCGTCGAGCTCGGGATCTTCGCGCAGCGCCATCAACTGGGGTTCGATGCTGCCGCCGAGCACGATGTCGGTACCGCGCCCCGCCATGTTGGTGGCGATCGTGACGACCCCGGGGCGCCCGGCCTGGGCGACGATCTCGGCCTCGCGGGCGTGCTGCTTGGCGTTCAGCACCTGGTGCGGCAGCCGCTCGCGGTCGAGGTGCACCGACAGCATCTCGGAGCTCTCGATCGACGTGGTTCCGACGAGCACCGGCTGGCCGCGTGCGTGGCAGTCCTTGATGTCGGCGATGATCGCGCTGACCTTTTCCGCGAGCGTCCGGTAGACGTGGTCGTTCTCGTCCTTGCGGATCATCGGCAGATTGGTCGGGATGACCACCGTTTCGAGGTGATAGATCTGCTGGAACTCGAA
>DASVWR010000146.1:0-8438 GCA_036393115.1 Casimicrobiaceae bacterium | reverse complement strand
GGGTGAAACGCGGCAACCTCCATCCGGAGCAACGCCAAGCAGGCGGACGACGACGCTGCTCGCCGAGTCCGCGGGTAGGCGGCTCGAGCCCGTCGGCAACGACGGGCCCAGACGAATGACGGTCATAGCGCGCGCACCGCGTGCGCCGTAACAGAACCCGGCTTATCGGCCGGCTTCGCTTCTTCTTCCTCGCCGGCTCGCGCGCTCCGTTACGCTCTCCTGCGCGCGGGGCGGCGCGTGTGGCGCGCGTCTTTCAGTATCTCGCGCGCGGCGTTGCGTCCCGGCAGGCCGGTGACGCCGCCGCCTGGATGAGCCCCCGATCCGCAGAGGTACAGGCCGGGCACCGGCATCCGGTAGTCGGCGTGCCCGTACACGGGCCGCATCGCGAACAACTGGTCGAGCGCGAGCGCTCCATGGAAGATGTCGCCGCCGACGAGCCCGAATTCGCGCTCGAGATCGAGCGGCGTCAGCGCGCGACGCGCGAGCACGCTTGCCGCGAACCCCGGCGCCACCGCATCGACGGTCGCGATCATCAGGTCGGCGACGGTATCGCGATGATCGTCCCAAGTCGTGCCGGGCCGCACGTCGCCGACCTCGGGATGCACGTGCTGGCAGAAGAGGCTCGCGACGTGCATCCCGTGCGGCGCGAGCGTCGAATCGACGACCGAAGGGATCAGCATCTCGACGATCGGCGCGCGCGACCAGCCGAGCTGTTTCGCGTCGAAGTACGCGCGCTCCATGTACGCGAGCGACGGCGCGACGACGATTCCGGCGCCGTGCTGCGGGAGAGCGCCCTCGCCCTCGAGGCAGGCGAAGCGTGGCAATCGCGCGAGCGCGACGTTCATCCGGAACGTTCCCGAGCCGCAGCGCCAGCCGTCGATCCGGCGCAGAAAATCCGCGTCGACGGTCGAGCGGTCGACGAGCGAGCCGAAGAGGAGCTTCGGGTTGACGTTCGCGACGACGCGCGGCGCGCGGATCGTCGCGCCGGCTTCGAGCTCGACGCCCGCGGCACGCCCGTCCTCGACGAGCACGCGCGCGACCGGGGCCCCGGTGCGGATCGTGACGCCGCGCGCGGCACACGCGCGCGCCATCGCCTGCGTAATCGCGCCCATCCCGCCGATCGCATGTCCCCACTGCCCGCGCTCGCCGTTCACTTCGCCGAACACGTGATGCAGGAGCACGTAGGCCGAACCCGGAGCGTACGGGCTCTGGAAGTTGCCGACTACGGCATCGAAGCCGAACGCTGCTTTGATCGGATCGGACTCGAACCATCGGTCGAGAATGTCGCCGGCGCTCTTCGTGAAGAGCTCGATCACGTCGCGCTGTCCCACCCGATCGAGCGCGCGAAACGCCCGCGTCGTCTTCCACAGCGCGAGCGCCTGGGCGACGCGCTCGCGTCGGTCGCGCCCCGGCACCGGCGGCGTCACGCGCACGAGCTCGCGCAGCACGCCGGCCACGCGCTCGAGCATCGCGTAGTACGCCGGCAGGCGGCCGGCATCGGCGAGCGAGAAGCGGCCGACTTCGGCCTGCGTCGCTGCGATGCCGCCACCGACGCTGAGATGTTCGGCGTCGGGAAGCGGAAGAAAATTGGCGAGGGGTCGCTTGACGATCGTGAGCCCCTGTGCCGCCAGATCTAGCTCGGCGATCACCTCGGGTGCGAGCAGGCTCACCGTATAGCTCGCTGTCGAATTGCGAAATCCCGGGTGGAATTCCTCGGTCACCGCCGCGCCGCCCACGACGCCGCGGCGCTCGACGACGCAGACCGACATGCCGGCGCCGGCGAGGAGCGCCGCGCACACGAGGCCGTTGTGGCCCGCGCCGACGACGACGGCGTCGAACGCTGCCGCGCCGATGTCAGTCGGCAAGCCCGGCGGCGACGGTCGAGAAGCCGCCGTCGACGTAGGTGATCTCGCCGGTGATGGCCGACGACAGCGACGAGAAATAGAACATCGCGACGTTGCCGACTTCGTCGATCGTGACGTTGCGCCGCAACGGGGCGCTCTCGGCGACGAAATGCAGGATCTTCGAGAAGCCGCCGATCCCCGCCGCGGCAAGGGTCTTGATCGGTCCCGCCGAAATCGCGTTGACGCGGGTGCCTTCCGGGCCGAGCGTCGCGGCGAGGTAGCGGACGTTCGCCTCGAGGCTCGCCTTCGCCAGACCCATGACGTTGTAATTGGCGATCGCGCGCACCGCACCGAGATAGGTGAGCGTGACGATCGACGCGCTTCGCCCCGCCATCAGCGGCCTTGCGCCGCGCGCGAGCGCCGCCAGGCTGTAGCTCGAAACGTCGTGGGCCGTCGCGAAGGCGCTGCGCGACATGCCTTCGAGGAAGTCGCCGGAGAGCGACTCGCGCGGCGCGAACGCGATCGAATGCAGGAGCCCGTCGAGCCCGCCCCAGTCGTCGCGAAGGCGCGCGAACAGCGCGGCGATCTCTTCGTCCGACGTGACGTCGCAGGCAAGCACCGGACACGGCCCGAACTCGGCGGCGAGCCTCACGACGCGCTCCTTCAGCTCCTCGCTCGCATAGGTGAACGCGAGGGTCGCGCCTTCGCGGTGACACGCCTTCGCGACGCCGTAAGCGATCGAGCGGTTCGACAGCACGCCGGTGATGAGCAGCCTCCGCTCCGAGAGAAGGCCCATGAAGAATCGCTCCGCGATCAGAACTGCAGCGTCTGCGCCGCCTCGAACACGCCGCAGGCGATGCGCTCGTTGGGGACTTCCGGCTGCGCCGCGGTCACCCGGTTCCCGGCATAGAGGATGACGCTGTGTCCGGCGACGCCGCCGGGACCGGTCGCACGCAGGCCGGAGACGTGCACGGTCGCGTTGGTCGCGCCCGAGCTGTTGCTCGAAAGCGGGGGGATGAGATCGGCCGGGGGTCGCTTCGAGCCGGCAGGCGCCCACGCGGGCCCCGCCGAGAAGCCGTTCGGCGACGTGCAGTTCGCGTTGCTGTTGAGGGTGATGCGATAGACGCCCGACGGAACGTTGAACGCCGCGACGGTGATCGTGGCACCGTCGCCGTCATCGACGACGCGCACCTTGCCGGTAACGGCCGCGCCGCCGATCGCGCGAAGCTCGGCGACCTGGCCGAGGCTCTTCGCATTGGCCGCCGCAGCCGCCTTCTGCTCGGTGTCGGTTCCGGGCCCTCGCGTCGCGCATCCTGCAACGAATGACGCAACCGCGATCGCGATGGCGGTCGTCGTGGCGGCCATCGCGGCGGCGGCGAGCCGGCGAGCCGGCGAAGCGAACGGTGAACCGGATGGGGCGGCAGGCATTTCGCGATGATACGGGATTGCGCCTCGGAACGATCCCGCGCGCCGCAGCGTAGAATTCCGACGCTGCGCGCGCCGCATGCGCGCGCAACGAGCGCCGCGCGTCCCGCTTCGAGATCATGTCCCTGCCCATGCTGCCCGAGGAGATCGTCGCCGAGCTCGACAAGCACATCGTCGGGCAGGACGCGGCGAAGCGCGCGGTGGCGATCGCGCTGCGAAACCGCTGGCGCCGCCAGCAGGTTCCGGATCCGCTGCGGCAGGAGATCACGCCGAAGAACATCCTCCTGATCGGGCCGACCGGGGTCGGCAAGACCGAGATCGCGCGACGGCTCGCGCGCCTCGCCGACGCGCCGTTCGTGAAGGTCGAGGCGACCAAGTTCACCGAGGTCGGCTACGTCGGCCGCGACGTCGACACGATCGTGCGCGACCTCGTCGAAGTGGCGGTGAAGCAGACGCGCGAGGCGGCGATGCGCGGGGTGCAGGGGCGCGCCGCCGATGCCGCCGAGGAGCGCGTGCTCGACGTCCTGCTGCCGCCCGGGCGCGAGGTCAATTTCGAGGACATGAAGCCGGCCGATTCGACGACGCGGCAGAAATTCCGCAAGATGCTGCGCGAAGGACGCCTCGATGACAAGGAGGTGGAGATCGAGGTGGCATCGGCGGCGCCGCAGATGGACATCATGGCGCCGCCCGGCATGGAGGACCTCACGGCGCAGATCCAGGGCATGTTCCAGCAGCTCGGAGGCGGTCGGCGCAAGCTGAAGAAGATGAGCGTCGCCGACGCGATGCGCCAGCTCACCGACGAGGAGGCCGCGAAGCTCGTCAGCGACGACGACATCAAGCAGCGTGCGGTCGCATCGGCCGAGCAGAACGGCATCGTGTTCATCGACGAGATCGACAAGATCGCCGCGCGAAGCGAGGTTCACGGCGCCGACGTGTCGCGCCAGGGCGTGCAGCGCGACCTGCTCCCCCTCGTCGAAGGCACGTCGGTCGCGACGAAATACGGAATGATCCGCACCGACCACATCCTGTTCATCGCCTCGGGCGCGTTCCACCTGTCGAAGCCCTCGGACCTGATCCCCGAACTGCAGGGGCGACTGCCGATCCGCGTCGAGCTCGCGTCGCTCTCGGTCGGCGACTTCGAGCGGATCCTCACTGCGACCGACGCCTGCCTCACGCGGCAGTACCAGGCGCTGCTCGCGACCGAGAACGTCCACCTCGAGTTCGCCGCGGACGGCATCCGGCGCCTCGCCGAGATCGCCTTTGCGGTGAACGAGCGCCAGGAGAACATCGGCGCGCGACGGTTGTACACCGTGATGGAGCGGCTCCTCGAGGACGTCTCGTACCACGCGGCGCGGCGCTCCGGCGAATCGATCGCGATCGACGCCGCGTTCGTCGAGGCGAAGCTCGCCGGCATCGCTGGTGACGACAACCTCGCGCAGTACATCCTCTGACCCGCCTCGCCGGCTATTCCCGCGTCCGCGGCGCCGGCCACTTGCCAGCGCACGCTGACGGCAGATCGCGATGCTGAGCCGCATTGCCGACATCATCCTGCCGGTGTTCTCGATCATCGGCTTCGGACGGTTCTACGCGCGGCGCGTGCGGCCCGACATGGCGATGGCCAACCGCATCAGCATGAACGTGCTGGCACCGGCGCTCGTCTTCTCGGCGCTGGCGAGCCGGGATTTCGACGTCGCCGGGAAACACATGCTGATCGTCGGCAGCGTCGCCGCCGTGCTGGGGTCGGGCGTGCTCGCGTGGCCGTTCGCGCGGCTTCTTCGCATCGACGCGCGCACCTTCGTGCCGCCGATCGTGTTCAACAGCTGCGGCAACATGGGGCTGCCGCTTGCGGTGCTCGCCTACGGCAGCGCCGGATTCGCGCCGATGGTCGCGCTGCCGCAATAGTCGTGCTGCGACCGTGATCGCACGGCGCCGCGCGCGGTCGCCGCGCGGCGCCGTGCGACGCTCAGGCGCCGGTGCCGTCGTCGAATACTTTCGACGGCGCAATCGCCGGCCTCGCGGCGAGCATCGTCGCGTGCTCGATGAGCGGCTCGACGTGCGCCGGTTGCACGACGGCGGCGGGCGCCGATGGCGATGCCGCGCCGCGCGCCGCGGCTGTATCCGCCGCGGGACGCGCCGTGCTCGCGACGTTGAACCCACCCGGCGTGTAAACGAGTCCGTTGAAATACGCATACGAATCGCCGGTGAGCGAGCTCATGCTGTTGTCGTCCGCGAGGGCCGCGCCACTCGCGCCGAACGCGAGCGCGAGCGCGAGAGATGTATCGCGGAGCGTAACGGAAAGTCTGGATGGAACCATGGTGTTCTCCTGGTGGCTGTCGAAGGGTCATGCGCTGCGCCTCGACGACTCGACGACTCGACGACGGCTGCGCATGCCTGTCGAACACCCGGATCCGGCGAAATATTTCCGCGGGAATGAATTGGCGCGATCGGCAGTCAGCGGACGGCTATCATGTCGCCCTCTTCGACGCGCCAACGCGTATTCGCCTGGTGCCGGGAAATCTTCGTTCGACATGGGACATCCGACCGGCGCCATCGCCATCCCTCTGCTGCTGCTCGTCGCGGCGCTGAGCGTCGTTGCGCGGCGCTTCCGCGTGCCCTCGCCGATGCTGATGCTGGTCGCCGGCACGGCGATCGCATTCGTGCCGTGGATCCCGCCGGTGCGGATCGCGCCTTCGCTGGTGCTGTTGTGGCTCCTTCCGCCGCTCCTCTACTCGTCGGGGGTCGGCATGAGCTGGCGCGGGTTCCGCTCCAACCTGCGGCCGATCCTGCTGCTCGCGATCGGCTGCGTCCTGTTCACCGCGAGCGCCGTTGCGGTGGTCGCTCGTTACGCGCTCGGAGTGCCGTGGGCGGTGGGGTTCGTCCTCGGCGCGATCGTTTCGCCTCCCGACGCGGTGGCGCCGATCGCGGTCCTGCGTACGCTGCGGCTTCCGCGGCGCCTCGTGACCGTGCTCGAGGGCGAGAGTCTCGTCAACGACGCGACGGCACTCGTCACGCTGAGCTTCGCAACGGCAGCCGTGGTGACCGGCTCGTTCTCGCTCACCTCCGCCGCGCTCGAATTCGTCGCAATCATCGTCGGCGAGATCGCCTTCGGGATCGCGATCGGCTGGACCATGCTGCGCGTCCGCCATTTCGCGGCCGACGCGCGTGCGGAGATCCTGCTCGCGCTCGCGACCCCGT
This sequence comes from Casimicrobiaceae bacterium, assembly GCA_036393115.1. Lineage (GTDB taxonomy): Bacteria > Pseudomonadota > Gammaproteobacteria > Burkholderiales > Casimicrobiaceae > VBCG01. Next base: position 1,974 of record DASVWR010000146.1, on the reverse strand, counting down.
ATGTCGCGTTCTGGCCTGCGCATGCGATCGGCGGATCCGGCGTCATCGCCTGCGTCGTAGCGGGCCTCTATGTATCGTGGAACGGCCGCCGGCTGATCCGGCCGGCGACGCGGCTGCAGGGCTATTTCATCTGGGATCTCGCCGTCTGGGCGACGGAAGCCGTGATCTTTCTGCTTGCCGGCCTGCAGGCGCGGCAGGTGTTCGCCGCGCTCGCCGAGGGCCAGTGGTCGCGCGCGCTGATCGCCGGCGCCCTCACCACGCTCGCCGTGGTGGTCGTCCGCTTCGTGTGGGTCTTTCCGGCGACCTACCTGCCGCGGCTGCTCGTCCCGCGAATCGGTCGCACCGACCCGCTGCCGGACTGGCGGCTCCCGTTCCTCGTCGCGTTGTGCGGCCTGCGCGGAGCGGTGAGCCTCGTCGCCGCGCTGCTCGTTCCGGCGACGCTCGACGGTGCGGTCTTTCCGGAGCGCAATCTCGTGCTGTTCGCGACCTACTGTGTCGTCGCGTGCACGCTGATCGGCCTCGGTACGGCGCTTCCTGCGGTCGTCAGGGGTCTGCGGATCGATCGAATGAGCGCCGACGAAGCGACCCGCAACGCGCACGACGAGCGCCGCGCCCGCCTCGAAGGGATCGACGCGATGCTGCGTGTCGTCGGACCGGGTGCGCCGTCGGCGCACGAAACGCGGCGCCGCATTGCCGACGACCTGCAGCAACGCGCCCAAAAGATCCGTGGCCGGATCGACGGGCATCCGGTGGCGGCCGACGAGGAAGACGATGCGCTGTGGCTGGAGGCGATCGAGGCCGAGCGCGAAGCGATCGCCGCGGCCTACGAGGCCAACCGGATCACCGACGAGGCGCGCCGCAGGATCGAGCGCGAGCTCGATCTCGAAGAGGCGCATCTGCGCGAGCGGGCATCGTCGGCCTGACGACGACATCCTGCGGCCGCTACCCGCCGGCATCCACAGCGGAGCCCGCGACGATCGTGCGCGTCGGCTACGGACTCGCTGCCGCCTGCACGAGATCGCGCAGGAATCGCTCGAGCGCGTCCGGCTCGGCATCGGATACGGCGAGCCAGTCCCAGCCGCTCGCGCTCGCGTGTGCCACGTTGAAGCCACGCAGCGAGGTAAGCACCGGCGCCTCGCGCGGTTCCGGGCGGACGTAAACGTCGATCGTGTGCTTCCGGTATCGATAGACGAGCGTCGCAGTGTCGCGTCCGTCGAGGCTCGTGATGCGACCGCCGACGAGCGGGAAACCTTCGTTGGCGAGATCGCGCACCGGAGGTGAGTAATCGAGCCGTGCCGACAGCCACGGCTTCACCGTGTGCTGGTCCGATGACACGACGGCGATCAGGCGATCGCCGAGCGTCGCGCGGACGTGCGCGGCGACCGCCTGCATCGCGATATCGTGCTCGGTACGATAGCCGACGATCGCCGAACCGACGACGAACGCGAACAGCGTCGCGGCGCAACCGGCGAGTGCACCGCCGCCGAGCCAGCGAAGACGATCGCCGTCGAGCGCGGCACCGACCCAGCCGCGACGCATGCGCGCGGCGTCGCGCTGGCAGGCGATGCGATGCCCGACCGAGTCGGCGCCAAGGTCCGCCTGCGCACCCGCACGCGCGCCCGCCTGCACGGCCGCCTGCACGCGTTCGCGCAATCCCGCCGGCGCCGCATAGTACGGCGCTTCGCTGCGCAGCCGCAGTCGCAGGTCGAGCACCTCGGCGTGAAGCGCCGTGCACGACGGACAGTCGCGCAGGTGCTTCTCGAGCCAGACGCGCTCCAGGCCGTGAACCTCTCCGTCCGCGAGCGCGGCAATCCGCGATGCAGCCTTGTCACAGTCCACCGTTCATCTCCCGGCTTCGGATATCACGCGAAGCTGTGGCGAGCCCTGCAGCAGTGCGCGTGCGCGCGCGAGGCGCGACATCACCGTCCCGATCGGAATACCGACGACGCGCGCGATCTCCTTGTACGAAAGCTC
>DASVWR010000145.1:0-8884 GCA_036393115.1 Casimicrobiaceae bacterium | reverse complement strand
GCCGATGCGATCGGTCTGCATGTCCATGCCGTAGATTTCCCAGTCGGTGCCGGCGATGATCGCCTTCGACAGGTGGTGGCCGATGAAGCCGTTGACGCCGAGGATCAGGATGCGCTTCATGCAGGAGGGGTGCACCGCGGGGAGGGCGCGATTTTAGCGGAAAACCGGGACGGACCCCATTTCATGCAAGAGGCAAGACCTGACCCCACCGGCGGGCGAGCGTCTCGGGCGACTGGAGCTCCGACTCGACTTCGAGGGCGTCGACGCGAAGCACGGTTGCGCCGCCGCACGTGGCGATCATCGCGCCGCCGTCGATCGCGAGCGTTGCCGGCGTGCCAGGTTTCCAGGCCGCAGCATCGGCGGGGAGCCGCGTTCGCAGCACGCGCGCCAGCCGGCCCGCGACCGTCGTGAACGCGCCCGGATACGGTGGCGCCACGGCACGCACGAGGTTGTGGATCGACCGCGCGTCGCGCGACCAGTCGATGCGCCCATCCTCGGGACAGCGCCCGCCATAGTACGACCCGTGCGCGATGTCGTTGGGGCGACGCGGCGCGGTCCCGGCGACGAGCGCCGGGAGCACCGCGTCGAGGCAGATCTCGGCCGCGACGGTCACCTTGTCGAAGACCTCGCGCGCGGTGTCGTCAGGGAGGATCGGCACTGCCTGCTGGGTGACGATGTCGCCGGCATCGGGCTTCGCGGCCATGTAGTGCAGCGTCGCACCGGTGCGTCGCTCGCCGCGGAGCACCGCCCAGTTAACCGGAGCGCGGCCGCGGTAATGCGGGAGGAGCGACCCGTGCATGTTGAGCGCCCCCCGCCGTGCAGTCGCGAGGAGTTGCTCGGACAGCATCCTGCGGTAGTAGAAGCTGAAGATAAAATCGGGTGCGAGGGCCGCCACCTGCGCGATGAACGCGGGATCGTTCGCGTCGGCCGGGGCGGCGTATGCAACACCGAGGTCGTCGGCCACGTCTGCGACGCGCTCGAACCAGAGAACTTCAGCGGGATCGTCGTCGTGCGTGACGACGAGCGGAACGTCGATGTCGTGGGCGCGAAGGACGCGCAGGCAGCGCGCACCGACGTTATGATAGGCGAAGACGACGGCGCGCGTCACCTCGACGGCACCCGCTGCGCATCGACCACGACGGTGGGAAGTGGCGCCGGCTCGTCGTCGACGTCGCGCTCGAGCACCGCGCGGATCACGTAGCTCGGTCGCGTGCGCACCTGCTGGTAGATGCGCCCGACGTATTCGCCGAGCAAGCCCACGCCGAACATCGTCCAGCCGATCAGGAAGAACGCGAGGATGTCGCGGTCCCACAGCGCACGGATGCCTTCGAGCAATCCGCCGATGATCGTTCGCTCGACGATGACGATCGCGTACAGGATCACCGAGAAGAGCGCGACCAGCATGCCGAGCACCGAGAACGCCTGCAGCGGCACCAGCGAGAAGCCGGTGACGAGGTCGAAGTTGAGCCGGATCAGCCGATAGAGCGAATACTTCGATTCGCCGGCGACGCGCTCGGCGTGCTCGACGTCGACCTCGACCGGCTGGTGGGCGAACGTGTAGGCGAGCGCCGGAATGTAGACGCTGACCTCGCGCGCGGCAGCGACCGCGTCGACGATCTCGCGGCTGTACGCGCGCAGCATGCATCCCTGGTCGGTCATGCGGATGCGCGTGATCCGCTGGCGCAACCGGTTCGTCGCGCGCGACGCGACGCGCCGCCACCAGTGATCTTCGCGCTTCCGGCGCACGCCGCCGACGTAGTCGGCACCCGCGTCCATCGCCGCGAGAAGCTTTGCGATCTCCTCCGGCGGATTCTGCAGATCGGCGTCGAGGGTCACGACGCGCTGGCCACGCACGCGATCGAAGCCGGCGATGATGGCGAGGTGCTGCCCGAAATTGGCATTGAAGAGGATCACGCGCGTCACGTCGGGCCGCGCGGCGAACTGGTCGGCGAGAAGCGCCGCCGACCGGTCGCGGCTGCCGTCGTTGACGAAAATCACCTCGTACGGGACGCCAAGCGCGTCGAGCGCCGGATAGAGCCGCGCGAAGAGCGACGGCAGCCCGTCTTCCTCGTTGTAGACCGGGATGACGACCGAGACCTGGGGCGTCTTCATCGCCCGCCTCTGCGGTACTGCGCCACGACCTCGGCGCAGGCCGCACACACGCGATCGACGTCGGCCGTCGTCATCGCTGCGTGCAGCGGCAGCGTCACCGTCGCGGCGGCGATCCGCTCGGTCTCAGGGAGGTCGCCCTCACGGTAGCCGTAGCGGCGGCCGAGTGTCGACAGGTGCAGCGCCTCGTAGGACACGCCGGTCATGATCCCGCGGGCGGCGAGCGCATCGCGGAACTCCTTGCGCGAGATCGCGAGCTCGCTTAGCGGCAGCAGTACGCAGAACATGTTCCACGATTGTCCGTCGCCATCGACCGGGCGCGGCGGGAGCTCGCAGGCGGGATCGGTCGCGAGGCGCTCGAAATAGCGCATCACGAGGCTCCGCCGCGTCGCGAGGAAGGCAGGAAGGCGCTCGAGCTGCGCGACACCGATGCGCGCGCTGACGTCGGAGAGGTTGAACTTGCCGCCGGGAAATGCGGCGTCGCGGGTGCCGTCGGCGAGGCGCTCGATGCCGTGGAAGCGCAGCGTCTCGATCCGCCGCGCCTCGGCGGCATCGTTGCAGACGATCGCGCCGCCTTCGATCGTCGTGATGTTCTTGTTCGGGTGGAAGCTGAACGTGACGAGGTCGCCGATCGCGCCGACCGCCCGGCCGCGGTAGCGCGAGCCGAGCACGAGCGCCGCATCCTCTATCACCCTGAGGTGGTGACGCCGGGCGAGCGCATACAGCGCGTCGAGGTCGGCAAGCGATCCCGGCCAATGGGTGGGAACGATCGCCCGCGTGCGCGGGCCGATCTTCGCTTCGACCTCACCGAGGTCGATATTGCGCGTCACCGGCACGCAGTCGACGAAGACCGGCGTCGCACCGACCTTGACGATCATGTTGAGCACGGTGAAGAAGCTTTGCGCGCAGGTGATGACCTCGTCGCCGGGACCGATGCCCGCGAGCTGCAGCGCCACTTCGACCGCGGCGGTCGCCGACGTCAGCACGCGCACCGGGCGTCCGTCGCAATGGGCCGAGAGTGCTGCCTCGAAGCGCTCGACCCACGGGCCGCTCGTGATGTGCCCCGAGCGCAGGACGTCGGCGGCGGCCGCCACCGTCGCTTCGTCGAGGAGCGGGCACGCGAACTTGAGGGGAGGCAGGGTTGCCATCGGCTCGTCCGGATCGTCCGCGTATGGCGCCTAGCTTCGCGCCACCAGCCACACGCCGGCGACGATGACGCCGATGCCGAGCCAGCGCTGCAGCGACACGGATTCGCCGAGCAGGTAATGCGCGGCGATCGCATTGACGATGTAGCCGAGCGAGAGCATCGGGTAGGCGATCGAGACCGGCACGCGCGACAGCCCCAGGATCCACACGACGAGGCTCACCACGTAGAGTGCCGCGCCACCGATGAAATGGCCCTCGGTCGCCATGCGCGCGAAGGTTCGCGTCCAGGACTCGGCATCGAGCGTCAGCACGCCAAGGTGATTCGTTCCCGCCTTCAGCAGGAGCTGCGCCGCGGCGTTCAAGAGCACGCCGGCGATCAGGAAGAGGAAGGCGGTCGCACCCATCGTCGTGCGTCAGTCGCCGGAGTTCGCGCCGCGCCGTTCGACCAGCACGCGCCGCGAGTCGCGTGCGACGACGGTCATCGGCAGGTGTTCGGCGTTCAGTGCCGCCCACGTGTCGGGCGACATCAGCGCGTAGCCCTGGGAAAGCGTGCGCCAGCGCGACGCCCACGTGTCGACCGACGCGATCGCGAGCGATGGCTCGAGGTCGATGCCCGGGCCGAGCTCGTCGCGCCACGCGACGACGGTCGTCGTGCGCCTCAAGTAGAACGGGAGCGTCTGGTCGTACATGCGTACCTGGTAGAAGGGCGCGCTGCGATCGTACGGAGGATCGGCGCGCTTTTCCAGCGTCGCGACGAGATCGGCCGCCGAGCGCGTCGCGCGGAAGACGTCGGAGCCCTGGAAGAACGCCTGCATCGCGAGCATCGTCGCGATCGCGATCGCGGCGACAGCGAGCATCCGTGGGGGCGAGGCGACCGGCGTCGACGTCGAGCCGGGTCCGTGCAGTGCAGCGCCGAGCCCACGCCCCGCGTCGCGGTCGCGCCAGAGCAGGAACGCGCCGAGCGCATAACCGGCGCTGGCGATGCCGAGGCCGAGATCGATCCACGGCCCGAGCGCCACGTAGAGCGCGTGAGGGGTCCTCGCGTCGCCGAGCTTCGACGCAAGGTGGGGGTAGCCGACGAGCGCGGCGATCCACAGCGCGAGCGTGCTCGCCGCGAGAAAGAGCGCGAGCCAGGCGAGCACGCGGCCCGGCATCAGCGCGAGCTGCCAGCCCAGCACCAGCGCGAGCGCCGGGAACATCGGCAGGATATAGGAGGGCAGCTTCGAGCCCGAGATGCTGAAGAAGACGAGGACGAATGCCGCCCAGGCGAGGCAGAAGCGCGGCCACGCGAATGCGCGGCTGCCTATCGCGTCGCCGACCCCACCCACCGCGCCAACCGCGCCGTCGCGCCACGCCGCGCGGACGCGGGCCACGAGCACTCCGGTCCACGGGAGCGTCCCGACGACGACCATCGGCAGGAAGTACCACCACGGTCCGGGACGATTGAGCTTCGTGGTGAGAAAGCGCTCGACGTGCTCGTGGATGAAGAAGAAGCGCGGAAACTCGGGGTTGCGCAGCGACACGACGACGAACCACGGCGCGGCGATCGCGAGCAGGACGACGAGCCCCTTGCCTAAATGAAGGCGCCGCCACGGGCCGAAATCGCGCGTCGCGAGCGAATACACGGCGAGCGCGCAGGCCGGGATCGCGAGCGCGACGACGCCCTTGGTGAGCACACCGAGCGCAGCCGCCGTCCACGCCGTGAGCATCCAGCCCGCGCACGCCCGCCGGGAGGGCGATGCGCGCTGCGCGAGCAGGAACGCGCAGAGCGCGACCGCGAGCCAGAACGAGAGCATCGCATCGAGCGTCAGGATGTGCGCGATGCCGAAGTGCCAGACCGAGCTCGCGAGCACGGCGCCGGCAAGAAGGCCGGCCGAGGGTGTGGCGATCATCGCGCCCGTCGCGCCGACCGCGAGCACCGTGAGCAGGCCGGCGATCGCGGTGGAAAGGCGCGCGCTCGCGTCGCTGACGCCGAATGCATCGAAGGTCGCTGCGGTCAGCCAGTACTGCAGCGGCGGCTTCTCGAAATACTTGATGCCGTCAAGACGCGGCGTGACCCAGTCCCCGGTCACCGTCATCTCGCGCGCGATCTCCGCGTAGCGGCCTTCGTCGGGATGCTGCAGCTGCCGCTCGCCGAGGTTGGCGAACCACACGAGCGCCATGACGATGGCGAGCGCGGCGACGACGGCGCGGGAGAGCGTGATGGACAAGGGTCTGGGGGTCGGAAGCGTCGCAGCGGCAGATCGTGTGGCCGGTGGCGTGGTCGGGTGCATGGCCGGTCGCGCGGCGCAGCGCATTCTACCCTGCACACCGTGCTAAATTCCTTCGTTTACCCGCGCCGAGCTCCGCGCCGACCGTGTCTGCCCCCCTCGTCCTCTACGACAACTACACGCGCAGCCTGCGCGAGTTCGCGCCGCTCGACCCCGCGGGGCCGGTCCGTCTCTACACCTGCGGGCCGACCGTCTACGACTACCAGCACATCGGCAACTTCAGGACCTTCCTGTTCGAGGACGGCCTGAAGCGCGTGCTGCGCTGGAACGGCTATCGCGTTAGGCACGTGATGAACATCACCGATGTCGGGCACCTCACCTCCGACGCAGACACCGGCGAAGACAAGATGGAGAAGGGCGCGCGGCGCGCCGGGCGAAGCGCGTGGGACGTTGCGGCGCTCTACACGCAGGCATTCGTCGACGACATGCGCGCGCTCGCGATCGAGCCCCCCGACGTGATGCCGCGCGCGACCGATCACATCGCGGCCCAGGTCGAGTTCGTCGCAGAGCTCGAGCGCCGCGGCTATACCTATCGCACCGAGGACGGCATCTACTTCGACACGTCGAAGCAGCCCGACTACGGCTACCTCGCGCGACTCGACCGAGCGGGCCTCGAAGCGGGTCGACGCGTCGATCTCGGCGACAAGCGCTCGGCGACCGACTTCGCGCTGTGGAAGTTCTCGCCGCCGGGCAGTCAGCGCCAGATGGAGTGGGACAGCCCGTGGGGGCGTGGCTTCCCGGGGTGGCACATCGAGTGCTCGGCGATGGCGCGGGAATATCTCGGCGACTGGTTCGACATCCACTGCGGGGGCGAGGACCACATTCCGGTCCACCACACGAACGAGATCGCGCAGACCGAGGCGCGCGCGGGCACGCGTCTCGCCAACTTCTGGATGCACGGCTACTTCCTGCTGCAGAACGACGCGAAGATGGCGAAGTCGGCAGGAGTGTTCCTGCGCGTCGGCGCGCTCGTCGAGCACGGCGTCGATCCGCTCGCGTTTCGCTACCTGTGCCTCACCGGGCATTACCGCAGCCAGTTGAACTTCACCTGGGAGGCGCTCGATGCGGCGGCGACCGGGCTCGCGCGCCTGCGAAGCAGCTTTCACGCGCTCGCTGCGGCGGGTGAGGCGTCGCCCGATCCGGCGGCGCTGGAGCGCTTCACCGCGGCGATCAACGACGATCTCAACTTCCCGCGAGCGCTCGCCGTGGCGTGGGACGTGCTGCGCGGCGACCTCGCCGAGCCGGTGAAGCGCGCGACGCTCGCGAGGTTCGACGACGTGCTGGGCCTCACGCTTGCCGCCTGGCGCCCTGCGAAGGTTGCGATTCCGGCCGCGATCGAGGCCCTCGCGCAGGAGCGCGCTGCGGCGCGACGCGCGAAGCTATGGGCCGAGTCGGATCGCCTTCGCGACGCCCTGCGCGCAGCCGGCTGGGAGATCGAGGATCGCGCCGACGGTTACACGCTGAAGCTGCGTGGGTAAGAAGACCGGGGATGCCGAAAAACGCGGTACCGCCCGGTTTTGTATCACCTTCCGCGTTCGTGGCGCCACATCACGTCGGGAACCCCGGCGTCGCGATTGAGCACGCGCGCGAGCACGAAGAGAAGGTCGGAAAGGCGGTTCAGGTACTTGCGCGTCGGCTCGGTCACCGGCTCCGCGGCGGCGAGGGCGACGACTGCGCGCTCGGCGCGCCGGCAGACGGTGCGAGCGACGTGGGCGAGCGCGGCCGGGCGCGTGCCGCCGGGAAGCACGAATTCCTTGAGCCGCGGCAGATCGGCATTGAGCGATTCGACCGCGCCTTCGAGCCGCGCAACGTGCGCTTCGCTGATCGCGACGTGTCCGGGGATCGACAGCTCGCCGCCGAGGTCGAACAGCTCATGCTGGATCTCCGACAGGAGCGCAGCGGTGGCCGCAGGCAGCGCCTCGACGGACAGCAGCCCGACGAACGCGTTGAGCTCGTCGACGGCGCCGATCGCCGCGATTCGCGGGCTGTCCTTGGCGACGCGCGAGCCGTCGCCGAGGCCGGTCGTGCCGGCGTCGCCGGTCCGCGTCACGATTTTCGAAAGCCGGTGGCCCATGTCGATTGCACCTCGTCCGTCGTGCCGATGCTCGTCGATTTTGCTACGATTGTCCACTCGTCACTGACGCTTGCGCGCGGTCGCACCGGTCGCGGCAGTCACCCGGAGGATCCACGCCGTGGCCAGTCAGGGAATCTACGATCTCCATCTCGAGCGCCGGCCGGCGAATCATGCGATGCTGACGCCGCTGTCGTTCATCGCGCGCACGGCCTACACGTGGCCCGAGCATCCCGCGGTGGTCCACGGGCCGCGGCGCTACACGTGGAGCGAGACGTATGCGCGCTCGCGCAGGCTCGCGTCCGCGCTCGCGCACCGCGGCGTCGGCGTCGGCGACACCGTCGCGGTGATGCTCGCCAACACGCCGGAGATGGTCGAGTGCCATTTCGGCGTGCCGATGACCGGTGGCGTTCTCAACACGCTCAACACGCGCCTCGATGCACCGACGCTCGCGTTCATGCTGAACCACGGCGAGGCGAAGGTGCTGATCACCGACACCGAATTCGCGCCGCAGATCGCCGCGGCGCTGAACGACGTCGCGAAGCGCCCGCTGGTGATCGACGTCGTCGACGCGCTCGGACCCGGCGGTGACGTGCTCGGCGAATGCGACTACGAGACGTTCATCGCCAAGGGGGACGCCGATTTCGCGTGGCAGCCGCCCGAAGACGAGTGGAACGCGATCTCGCTCAACTACACGTCGGGGACGACCGGCAATCCGAAGGGTGTCGTCTATCACCACCGCGGCGCGTACCTGAACGCGCTGTCGAACATCGTCGACTGGCAGATGCCGCGGCACTCGGTGTACCTGTGGACGCTGCCGATGTTCCACTGCAACGGCTGGTGCTTTCCGTGGACGATGGCTGCCAACGCGGGTACCAACGTCTGCCTGCGCAAGGTCGAAGCGAAGCCCGTTCTCGACGCGATCCGCGAACAGCGCGTCACCCACTACTGCGGGGCGCCGATCGTCCACTCGATGCTGATCAACGCACCCGATGAGCAGAAGCGCGGCATCGCGCATCGCGTGAGCGGGCTTGTCGCCGCAGCGGCTCCGCCGGCGGCCGTGATCGAGGGCATGGAGCGGATGGGCTTCGACATCACGCACGTGTACGGGCTCACCGAGACCTACGGGCCCGCCGTCGTCAACGACTGGAACGAGGAGTGGAACGCGCTCGACGCCGAGACCGAGGCGCGTCTGAAGGCGCGCCAGGGCGTGCGTATTCACCCGCTCGAGGCTCTCGACGTCCTCGACCCCGAGACGATGCGGCCGGTCCCCGCCGACGGTCGAACC
>DASVWR010000144.1:0-19593 GCA_036393115.1 Casimicrobiaceae bacterium | reverse complement strand
GATCGCGAGCGCGCAGCGCGCGAGCTCCTCGGCGTCGGCATCGCTGATCGAGAAGCGCACGCGGTCGGCCTCGGCCACGTCGATCACCTGCGTCGTCGCACGCGCGTCGCCGCTCTCCGCGAAGACCATGCTGGACGCCTTCGTGCCGACCGTCTTGCGCAACAGCGCCGGACGGCCCGCCGCGAGGTTCGGCTTGTAGACGTAGAACTCGTCGGGATTGACCGCGCCCTGCACGACCATCTCGCCGAGTCCGTAGGACGCGGTGATGAACACCACCTGCTGGAAACCCGACTCGGTGTCGAGCGTGAACATGACACCCGACGACGCGAGATCGCTGCGCACCATCTGCTGAACGCCGGCCGACAGCGCGACGTCGCGATGGGCGAAGCCGTGGTGGCTCCGGTAGGCGATCGCACGGTCGTTGAAGAGCGATGCAAATACATCATGTATCGCACGAAGAATACCGTGTAACCCTTTGACATTCAGCAATGTTTCCTGCTGACCAGCGAACGACGCCTCGGGCAGATCCTCGGCGGTCGCCGACGATCTGACGGCGAACGACAGACGCTCGGCGCGCTCGCCGAGCGCACGCCACGCCGCCTCCACGTCGGTGGCGAGCGCCTCGGGCAGCTTGGTTTCGAGCACCATGCGCCGGATCGCGCCGCCCGCCGCCGCGAGCGCGCTCACGTCGCCGACGTCGAGCGCTTCCAGGATCGCGTCGATGCGCCGGTCGAGGCCGTCCTGCGCGAGAAACTCGCGGTAAGCATCCGCAGTGGTGGCGAAGCCGCCGGGAACGCGGATTCCCGCGCCGGCGAGCTCGCCGATCATTTCACCAAGCGATGCATTCTTGCCGCCGACGCGCTCGAGGTCGCGCATGCGTAGCTGATCGAGCGGAACGACACGGGTAGATTCGATCAAGGCGAGCCCCGGGAGTGAGTGCGAAAACGCACGCGCAAGCGCATGCTGCGCGTGATTTTACCCGCTCGGGTATTCGTGACGCCGCGACTCTAGTCGCTGCGGGTCTCGCCGGTCGTCGCGGTGGCGAGGCCGGCGTCGTGTCGCGACGCGGTCGCGGGTCCACCCTCGTCCGTCGTCGCCGGCCCCGCGAGATCGTCGAGACCGGTCAGCACCCCGGCACCGCCACGCCCGCGCGCGGCGCGGCGTAGGTTGCGATAGAGGTCGGGATGCGCTTCCTTGAGGTAATTGATGATCTCGAAATCGACGCGCTTCACCTGCGAGAGGTCGATCTGCTCGACGTGCACCAGCCTCAGCAACTCCTTCACCGGACGCGGCATCTCGCGTCCGCTCTCGTAGCGCGACCCGCCACTTTGCGTGACGCCGATCTGCGTCCAGAACTGCTCCTGGTTCATGCCGAGCCGGCGCCTGATTTCACGCGGGTTCAGCACGCGGTCGAAGAACTTCACTCGGAGACTCCGCTCAGCTGTGACCTCAGTTGTCACCTCAGTTGCGACGCATACCGCGCGCGCGATTCCAACTCCTGCACGCCGCTCCCGACAGTCTATACCATTGGCATATGCTTGCGCGATTTTGTCGCGACGGCAACCGAGGCCGACAAGCGGCGGCTTTAAGGGAACGAAGTGCATGACCCCCGAACACGCCGGGATTGCGGACTTTCGCCCCCGGCGCGGCCGCCGGCCGACCTCGGCGCACACGGACCCGGCTTGCTAAAATCCGCCCGTGCACAAATCCGACCGCAATTTTCCGTCGAAGTGCGAGATCGGGGATTCGCCCGGTGCTGCGCCCGAGCGGGGCGGCGGTCTAGCGCCAGCGCGGCGGACGGTCTTCTTCATCTCCGATCGGACCGGCATCACGGCCGAGATGCTCGGCAACAGCCTGCTCACGCAGTTCGAGTCGATCCGCTTCGACCGCGTCACGATCCCGTTCGTCGATTCGCTCGAGCGCGCGGCCGAGGCGGTGCGCCAGGTCAACGCCGTCGCGCAGGCCGAGGGCCGCCGCCCGATCGTCTTCAGCTCGATTGTCGACGAGGCGACGAGCGACATGATCCGCCGCGACGCCCACGCGTTCACGCTCGACATGTTCCAGGTGTTCATCCAGCCGCTCGAAGCCGAGCTCGGCGCCAAGAGCTCGCACGCCGCCGGGCGCTCGCACGGCATGGTCAACGGGCACGAGTATTTCGCGCGGATGGAGGCGATCAATTTCGCGCAGGCGCACGACGACGGTGCGGTAACGCGCGATCTCGACAAGGCGCAGGTGATTCTGATCGGGGTCTCGCGCTGCGGGAAGACGCCGACGTCGCTCTATCTCGCGCTGCAGTTCGGCGTGCGCGCTGCCAATTTCCCGCTGACGCCGGACGATTTCGCCGATCACCGGCTGCCGGGCTCGGTGGTGCCCTATCGCGAGCGGTTGTACGGCCTCACGATCCAGGCCGAGCGTCTGCGCGACATCCGCGAGGAGCGACGACCGGGTAGCCATTACGCGACGCTCGAGAACTGCCGCCAGGAGGTGCGCGAGGCCGAGCACCTGATGCAGCAGCACGGCATTCCGATCCTCGACACGACGCTGAAATCGATCGAGGAGATCGCGACCACGATCCTGCACCGCGCGAAGCTCAGCCGCCGCGGCTTCTAGCGATCTGCCGCCGTCGCTCGAACAGCACCACGGCGGCGGCGGCCGCCGCATTGAGCGATTCACTGCCCGGGGCCAGCGGAATCGTCACGCGAACCGTGGCGCGCGCAACGAGATCCGGCGAGAGGCCGCTCCCTTCGTTGCCGATCGCGATCGCGACCTGCCCGCGAAGATCAGCGACCCAAGGCGCGACGCCCCCTCGTGCCACGGTCGCGACGATGCGCCCGCCTCGCCCGCCGAAGCGATCGCACCAGGCAGGAAGATCGGCTTCTTCGTCGATTCGCGTCAGGAACTGCGCGCCCTGCCCGGCGCGCAACGCCCGCGGCGCCCACGCGAAGGCGCAGCCGGGCGAAAGGACGACGCGGTCGACTCCGGCTGCGGCGGCGGTGCGAAGCAGCGTGCCGACGTTGCCGGGATCCTGCACGGCTTCGAGAAGGACGAAGCAGGCGTCGGTGCCGGTTGCCGCGACGGGCTCCGGGACCGGTACGACGGCCAATACTCCGACGTCGTCGGGAAGCGAGGCCAGCTCGGCGAAGAGGTGGCGCGGTACGACGAGCGTGCGCGCGCCCGGAACGCGCGCGACGAGCGCCGCAAGGTCGGGGCGCGCGGCGAGCTCGTCGACGACGACCATCGACTCGGGCAGACCGTGGCGGTCGCAGTAGACCTCTATCAGATGCGCACCCTCGAGCACGCAGCGGCGCGACTTGCGGCGCTCGCGCGACGACGCGATCAGTCGCGCGAGCTCGCGCAGCCGCGCGTTGTGCCGGCTTTCGATCCGCTGCATGCGGGCTGTGCGGCCGTGGCGGGAGCTTTGCCCTGCTGAAGCTGAAAGAACACCTCGTCCTGCCGGATCATGCCGAGCTCGGCGCGCGCGCGCTCCTCGATCGCCTCGTAACCCGTCTTGAGGTCGCGAACGTCGGCATCGAGCGCCGCGTTGCGCGCCGCGAGCTTCGCATTCGCGTCCTGCGCCTGGGCGACCTGACGATCATAGGCGCGGACCTGGAGCCAGCCGCCCCGGCCGAGCCACATCGGGTACTGCAGCGCGACGATCAGCGCGAGCAGGACGAGGGCGAGCCAGCGCATGATTGCGGCTCAGCGAATCGGGCGGGCGACCCGTGCACGCACGATGGCGTCTCAGCGCAGGTTGAAGAACGCCGCGCGCCCCGGGAAGGTCGCGGAGTCGCCGAGATCCTCCTCGATACGCAGGAGCTGGTTGTACTTCGCGATGCGGTCCGAGCGCGACAGCGAGCCGGTCTTGATCTGACCCGCGTTGGTGCCGACCGCGATGTCGGCGATCATCGAGTCCTCGGTCTCGCCCGACCGATGCGAGACGACCGACGTGTAGCCGGCGCGGGTCGCCATCGTGATCGCCGCGAAGGTCTCCGACAGCGTGCCGATCTGGTTGATCTTGATCAGGATCGAGTTCGCGACGCCGCGCGCGATGCCTTCCTTCAGGATCTTCGTGTTGGTGACGAAGACGTCGTCGCCGACGAGCTGGACCTTCGTTCCGAGGCGCTCGGTGAGGTGCTTCCAGCCATCCCAGTCGTCCTCGGCCATGCCGTCCTCGATGCTGACGATCGGGTAGCGATCGCACCACCCCGCGAGCACCTCGGCGAGCTCCTTCGAGCCGAGCGCGCGGTTCTCCGCTTCGAGCCGGTAGGCCCCGTCGCGGTAGAACTCGCTCGCCGCGCAGTCGATCGCGAGCGCAATGTCGGTACCGGGCTTGTAGCCGGCCTTCTCGATCGCCTCGACGAGGAGCTCGAGCGCCGCCTCGTTCGACGGTAGGTTCGGGGCGAAGCCGCCCTCGTCTCCGACCGTCGTCGGCATCCCGCGTCCGTCGATCAGCTTCTTCAGCGCGTGGAACACCTCCGCGCCATAGCGCAGTGCCTCGCGGAACGTCGGCGCACCGAGCGGCACCAGCATGAACTCCTGCATGTCGATGCGGTTGTTTGCATGCGCGCCGCCGTTGATCACGTTCATCAGCGGCACCGGGAGCTGCATCTCGCCCGCTCCGCCGAGATAGCGATAGAGGGGCAGCGAGCACTCGTCGGCCGCCGCCTTCGCCACCGCACACGAGACGGCGAGGATCGAATTGGCGCCGAGGCGCGACTTGTTGTCGGTGCCGTCGAGGTCGATCAGCGTGCGATCGACCAGTCCCTGCTCGGTCGCGTCGAGTCCGAGCACCGCCTCGCAGATCTCGGTGTTGACGTGCTCGACGGCGCGCGCGACCCCCTTGCCGCCATAGCGCGCCGTGTCGCCGTCACGAAGCTCGACGGCCTCGCGCGAGCCGGTGGACGCGCCCGACGGCACCGCGGCGCGGCCCGACACGCCGGATTCGAGCACGACGTCGGCTTCGACCGTGGGATTGCCGCGGGAATCGAGAATCTCGCGGGCGACGACGTCGACGATGGATGACATGATGGGCTCGGGGTCGGATGAAATCGAGGATGGGGGATCGGGGAGCGGGGAGCGGGCAGCGAGGATGGAGGAGCGGGGATCGAGGAGCGAGGGTCACGCGTTGGCGGCGCGCGAAGCGGCCATCAGTCGCGACTCCGGAAAGCCCGCCTGCTTGACCTTCGCATCGAGCTCCTTCAACGTTTCGAGAAGCTCGCGCATCAGCGCGAGCGGCCACGCGTTCGGACCGTCCGACAGCGCCTTGTCGGGATCGGGATGGGTCTCCATGAAGATGCCGGCGACACCCGCGGCGACGGCCGCGCGCGCGAGCACCGGCACGAACTCACGCTGCCCGCCGGACGACGTCCCGCGCCCACCGGGAAGCTGGACCGAATGCGTCGCGTCGAACACGACCGGGCAGCCGGTCGCGCGCATGATCGCGAGCGAGCGCATGTCCGCGACGAGGTTGTGGTAGCCGAACGAAGCGCCGCGCTCGCATACCATGACTCGATCGCCGCCGCCCGCCGCGCGCGCTTTCGCAACGACCTGCAGCATGTCCTCAGGAGCGAGAAACTGGCCCTTCTTGATGTTGACCGGCTTGCCGGCGGCGGCGACTGCCTGGATGAAATCGGTCTGCCTGACGAGGAAGGCCGGCGTCTGCAGCACGTCGACGACCGCGGCGGCCGCGGCGATCTCGTCCTCGCGATGCACATCGGTCAGGACCGGCACCGAGACGTGCCGGCGCACCTCGGCGAGGACGTGGAGCCCCGCCTCGACGCCGGGTCCGCGATACGACGCGGCCGAGCTCCGGTTCGCCTTGTCGTACGACGACTTGAAGATGAACGGGAGCTCGAGATCGGCGCAGATCGCCTTCAGTTCACCGGCGACGTCGACCTGGAGCTGCCTCGACTCGACGACGCAGGGCCCCGCGATCACGAACAGCGGCCGGTCGAGTCCGACCTCGTAGCCGCAGAGGTTCATCGGGGAGACGATGCGGTCGGGCCCGGTCCCATGCCTCACGCCGAAGCGAGGAGTCGTTCCACCGGAGCACCGCGCGCCGCCTCGGTCCGCTGCGAATGCTCGATCGCGGCGTTGACGAAGCTCACGAACAGCGGGTGCCCGCGGCGCGGGTTGGACGTGAATTCGGGGTGGAACTGGCAGCCGAAGAACCACGGATGCTGCGGCAGTTCGATCATCTCGCAGAGATCTCCGGCGCTCGCGCTCTTCGCCCACGCGCCGACGCGGAGCCCCGCCGCTTCGATGCGCGGCAGGTAATGGTTGTTGACCTCGTAGCGATGGCGGTGACGCTCGGCGACCCGGTCGGCAGCATAGATGCGATGGGCGAGCGACCCCGCCACGACGTCGCAGGGCTGTGCGCCGAGGCGCATCGTTCCGCCGAGGTTGGAGCCGGCGTCGCGGCGCTCGACGCTGCCGTCGCGGTTCTGCCACTCGGTGATCAGCGCGACCACCGGATGCGGCGTTGCCGGGTCGAACTCGGTGCTGTTCGCATCATTGAGCCCGGCCTTGTGGCGCGCATATTCGATCACCGCAAGCTGCATCCCGAGGCAGATGCCGAGGTACGGAATGCCGTTCTCGCGCGCGTAGCGGATCGCGGCGATCTTCCCCTCCACTCCGCGCTTGCCGAAGCCGCCCGGAACGAGGATCGCGTCCATCCCGGTGAGCGCGTCGACACCGTCGCGCTCGATCGCCTCCGAGTCGACGTAGTGGATGCGCACGTGCGACCGCGTGTGAATGCCGGCGTGGATCAGCGCCTCGGACAGCGACTTGTACGACTCGGTGAGGTCGACGTACTTGCCGACCATCGCGATGTCGACGCTCCTCTCCGGATGCTCGAGCGCGGCAACGAGCCGCTGCCACTGCGACAGGTCGGCGGGCGGCGCTTCGATGCCGAGCTTCCTGCAGACGATGACGTCGAGTCCCTCGCCGCAAAGGGCGGCCGGGATCTTGTAGATCGAATCGGTGTCGAGCGCCGGAATCACCGCGTCGGGCGTGACGTTGGTGAAGAGCGCGATCTTCTTCCGGTCGCCATCGGGAATCGGCCGATCGGCCCGGCACAGCACGACGTCGGGCTGGATGCCGATCTCGCGCAACTCCTTCACCGAGTGCTGCGTCGGCTTGGTCTTCATCTCGCCGGCGGTCGGGATGAACGGGACCAGCGTCAGGTGGATGTAGCAGACGTTGTCGCGGCCGAGCGTGATGCCGAGCTGGCGGATCGCTTCGAGGAACGGCAACGACTCGATGTCGCCGACGGTACCGCCGACCTCGACCACCGCGACTTCGGCGTCACGGCCGTCGATCTTCGCACCCGCCTGGATCCACGACTTGATCTCGTCGGTGATGTGCGGAATCACCTGGACCGTGCCGCCGAGGTAGTCGCCGCGGCGCTCCTTGCGGATGACGCTTTCGTAGATCTGGCCGGTGGTGAAGTTGTTGTGCTTCGCCATGCGGACGTCGGTGAAGCGCTCGTAGTGGCCGAGGTCGAGGTCGGTCTCGGCACCGTCGTCGGTCACGAATACCTCGCCGTGCTGGAACGGCGACATCGTGCCCGGATCGACGTTGATGTAGGGGTCGAGCTTGAGATTGGTGACGCGGATGCCGCGCGACGTGAGGATCGCGGCGAGCGACGCGGCGGCAATGCCCTTCCCCAACGAGGAGACGACGCCGCCGGTCACGAACACGAACTTGGTCATGAGTGGCCAGTTCCGGAAATCCGCATTTTACCGGAACGCACCCGCGCGACCAAGCAGACTACGTCGCGAGCGCGGCCGCCATTCGCGCGCGCGTCGCGTCGCGCCCCAGCAATTCGAGCACCGCATCGAGCGCCGGGGTCGCCGTGGTGCCGGCGACGGCGACGCGCAGCGGCATCATCACGCGCCCCGGCTTCAGCCCGTGGCGCGCCGCCGCGCTCTTCAGTGCGGCGCCGATCGCTTCGCGCGACCAGGTGAGCTTCTCGAACTCGCCCAGGAGCTCGCCGAGCGCCGGCCGGTTCGCGGCATCGAGCTGCGCGGCGAGGAGGCCGGCGTCGACGACGACTGCCCGGTAGAACCACGCGGCCGCCTCGGCCATCGCGACGAGCGTCGGTGTGCGCTCCTTCAGAAGCTCGGCGATGCGCGCGAGCGGCGGACCGCCGGCGGTATCGATCCCGGCATGGGCGAGAAAGGGTGCGAGCCGCGGTGCGATCGTCGCGCCATCCATGCGCTTCAGGTGCTCGTGGTTCAGCCATTCGAGCTTCGCGCGGTCGAAGCGTCCCGGTGACGGGGTGAGCCCGGCGAGGTCGAACCAGGTGACGAACTCGTCGACGCTGAACACCTCGGCGTCGCCGTGCGCCCAGCCGAGGCGCGCCAGGTAGTTGACGACCGCCTCCGGGACGTAGCCGTCGTCCCGATACTGGAGCACGCCGCGCGCACCGTGGCGTTTCGAGAGCCGCTCGCCGTCGGGGGTCAGCACCGTGGGCAGGTGAGCATAGACCGGCGGCTCCGCGTCGAGTGCGCGCATGATGTTGATCTGGCGCGGCGTGTTGTTGACATGGTCGTCGCCGCGGATCACGTGGCTGATGCGCATGTCGCGGTCGTCGACGACGACGCAGAAGTTGTAAGTCGGCGAGCCGTCGGCGCGGACGATGACGAGGTCGTCGAGCTCGGCGTTGGCGATCTCGATCGGGCCCTTCACGGCATCGGTCCACCGCACCGCGCCGGTGTCGGGGTTGCGAAAGCGCAGCACCGGCGCGACCCCCGCGGGCGGCGTCATGCCCTGCGAGCGCTCGGGACGCCAGCGTCCGTCGTAGCGCGGCTTCTCACCACGCGCGATCTGCGCCGCGCGAAGCCCGTCGAGCTCGGCCGGAGTCGTGTAGCAACGGTAGGCGAGGCCGCGCGCGACGAGCTCCGCCGCCGCTTCGCGGTAACGGTCGAGACGCTGCATCTGGTAATACGGGCC
The DNA here is from genome assembly GCA_036393115.1 of Casimicrobiaceae bacterium. Lineage (GTDB taxonomy): Bacteria > Pseudomonadota > Gammaproteobacteria > Burkholderiales > Casimicrobiaceae > VBCG01. Next base: position 10,638 of record DASVWR010000144.1, on the reverse strand, counting down.
TTCGTCGTAATCGAGGCCGAGCCAGTGCATCGCGTCGACGATCGCCTGTGTCGCTTCGGGAGTCGAGCGCTCCTGATCGGTGTCCTCGATGCGCAGGATGAAGGCTCCGCCATGCTGGCGGGCGAAAGCCCAGGCGAAGAGCGCCGAGCGAATGTTGCCAAGATGCAGAAAACCGGTCGGGCTCGGTGCGAAGCGTGTGCGGATCATCGACGTGCCGGGGCGGTTCGGTAAATCGCTCAAAATCAAGAACTTTCGGCTATCGAGCGTGCGGCGGCCCTCTACGGGACGGACGAACGTTCGAACAATGGGCGCCTATGCACCGAACAGGCGCATGGCAAGACCTTGACAAACATGAACAGACCGGCAATGCAGGTTTGACCCTGTCTTCCGCCGTGTGGTTAAATCGGCTCTCCTGTCTGGGTTCGCGGGGCGGTTAGCTCAGCGGTAGAGCACTGCCTTCACACGGCAGGGGTCACTGGTTCGAACCCAGTATCGCCCACCAAATGAACCAAGGGGTTACGCGCGAGTGTAACCCCTCTTTTTTTACGGCAACGATCTCATGGCTAACGTTTCGGCATTCGTTTTCGATGCGTACGGCACGCTGTTCGACGTGCAATCGGTAAGCGCGACCGCCGAAGCGATCGCGCCGCAGCAAGGTGGCGTGCTGTCGCAGATCTGGCGTACGAAGCAGCTCGAATATTCGTGGCTGCAGTCGATCATGCTTTCTCCATCGACGCGGCGCGACGACTTCAGGACTCTGACCGCGAAAGCGCTCGATTACGCGCTGTCGCAGTTGATGATCCAGGCCGACGAGGCGGCGCGCACGCGGCTCGTCGACGCATGGCTCGGTCTCACGGCGTTCCCGGACGCGGCCGACGCGCTCGCGAGCCTCGCGCCGCGGCCGCGCTGGATTCTCTCCAACGGCACCCGCGCAATGCTGGAGCCGATGGTTGCGCAGTCGAGCGTCGTCGCGTACCTCGACGGCATCCTGTCGGCCGACGACGCGGGCGTCTACAAGCCGAGTCCGCGCGTCTATCAGCTTGCGCTCGATCGACTGCGCCTCGCCCCGGCCGCGATCGGCTTCGTATCGGCCAACGGCTGGGACGCAGCCGGCGCGAAGGCATACGGCTACACGACGTTCTGGATCAACCGGAACGGCCTGCCGGTCGAGCGGCACGCGGCGGCGCCGGACTACGTCTTGAATTCGCTCGCCGAGTTCGCGGCGCTCGGGGTGTAACGGCGGCGCCCCCGCGGCAACGCAGAATGCTGTCGCGGACCGCGGCGACCGCATCCGGACGCGGGAAGGTCCGCCGCGCCGCCAGTGCGACGTGGCGTGTCGGCACCGGCCGCCTGAACGGAACCGGGACCACCAGCCGGTTATGAAAGCGCGGCGTCAGTGCGTCGCGCGGCAGCACCGACACGCCGAGCCCCGATGCCACCATGTTGCGGATCGTTTCGAGCGAATTGCTGCGGGTCACGCGCGCGTCGGACTGGTTGAGCTCCGGGCACGCGTCGAGGACCTGGTCGCGAAAGCAATGCCCGACGTTCAAGAGGATCGTGTGCTCGCCCGCGAGCTCGTCGGGAGCGATCTCGCGCCGGCGCGCCCACGGGTGGCGATGCGGGACGACGACCTGGAACGGCTCCTCGTAGAGAAACTGGGTCGCGACCCCTGGAACATCGAAAGGCAGCGCGACGATGGCCACATCGAGGCGCCCGCTGCGCAGGCCGATCGCCAGGTTCTCGGTCAGCGTTTCGTCGATCTCGAGCGGCATCTCCGGGGCGACGCGGTGCAACTCGGGGACGAGGTCGGGAAGCAGATACGGCGCGACCGTGTGAATGACCCCGAGGCGTAGCATGCCGGCGAGCTGGTTGCGCCCGCCGACCGCAAGTTCGCGGATCCTCGTCACGTCTTCGAGGATCTTCTGCGCCTGCTCGACGATGCGCTCGCCGAGCGGTGTGACGGTAATCTCGCCCTTGCCGCGCTCGAACAGCGGCATGCCGAGCTCGTCTTCGAGCTTGTGGATCGCGACCGACAACGCCGGCTGGCTCACGAAGCAGCGCGCGGCGGCCCGGCCGAAGCTGCGCTCCTGTGCGAGCGCGACGACGTAGCGGAGCTCGTTCAGCGTCATCGGGGCTTCGAACGCGCGTCGAGAAAGCGCGCGAACTCGCGCCCGACCTCCGAGTGCTTGAGACCGTAGTCGACGGTGGCCTGCAGATAGCCGAGCTTGCTGCCGCAGTCGTAGCGGGTGCCCTCGAAACGATAGGCGAGCACGCGCTCGTCGGCGAGCAGGCGCGCGATGGCGTCGGTAAGCTGGATCTCGCCGCCCGCGCCCGCCGGCATCGCGCGCAGATGGTCGAAGATCCGCGGCGTCAGCACGTAGCGCCCGACGACGGCGAGCGTCGACGGCGAGCTTCCCGGCGCAGGCTTCTCGACGATCCGGGTGATGCGGCCGATTCGTGGGCCGACCGGATCCGGATCGGCCTCGACGATGCCGTAGCTGCCGATGTCGTCGGGAGCGACCTCCATGACGCCGATCGTCGACGCGTTCTCGTGCGTCGCCACCTCGACCATCTGCTGCATCACCGGCACTTCGGCGTCGACGAGATCGTCGGCGAGCAGCACGGCGAAGGGCTCGTCGCCGACGACCGGCTCGGCGCACAGCACCGCGTGCCCGAGGCCGAGCGCCTCGGTCTGCCGGATGTAGATGCACTTGATGCCGGGCGGGGTCGCCGCCTGGACCTGCTCGAGAAGGTCCGCCTTGCTGCGCAGCGCGAGCTCGGTCTCGAGCTCGTAGGCCTTGTCGAAATGGTCCTCGATCGCGCGCTTGTTGCGCCCGGTGATGAAGATCATGCAGGTGATGCCCGCCGCCGCCGCCTCCTCGACCGCGTACTGGATGAGCGGCTTGTCGACCACCGGCAGCATCTCCTTCGGACTCGCCTTGGTGACCGGCAGAAAGCGGCTGCCGAGCCCCGCCACCGGGAACACCGCCTTGGTAATGTTCTTCACGCGTTCCCTCCGCTGCCCGCGAGCAGCGCACGCAGGCCGTCTTCGTCGATGATGCGGATGCCGAGCTCGCGCGCGCGCCCGAGCTTGCTGCCGGCGTCGACCCCGGCGACGACATAGCTCGTCTTCTTCGACACGCTTCCCGCCACCGTCGCGCCGGCGGCCTCGAGGAGCGCCTTCGCCTCGTCGCGCGACAGCGTCGGCAGCGTCCCGGTGAGGACGAATGTCTGCCTCGCCAGCGCGCCAGCAGTCCTCCGTCCGGGCGTGCCCGGCGTCCAGCGCACCCCGGCGCGCAGCAGCCGCTGGATGACCGCGCGATTGTGCGCCTCGCCGAAGAAATCGCGGATCGACTCGGCGAGCACCGGCCCCACGTCACGCACTTCCAGAAGCTCCTCCGCGGTCGCCTTCTGCAGCGGGGCGAGGTCGCCGAAGTGCTGCGCCAGATCGCGCGCCGTCGCCTCGCCGACGTGGCGGATGCCGAGCGCGAAAATGAAGCGTGCGAGCGTCGTCTCGCGCGACGCGGCGATGGCCGTCACCACGTTGGCTGCGCTCTTCTCGCCCATCCGCTCGAGCCCGGCAAGATCTTCGGCGGTCAACTGGTACAGGTCGGCGACAGTGGCGACCTTCCCGCTCTCGATCAGCTGCTCGACCAGCCGGTCACCGAGGCCATCGATGTCCATCGCATGCCGGCTCGCGAAGTGCAGCAGCGCCTCGCGCCGCTGCGCCGGGCACACGAGGCCGCCGCTGCAACGCGCGACCGCCTCGTCGGCCTCGCGCACGATCGCCGATCCGCATTCCGGGCAATGCGTGGGCATCGCGAAGACCTTCGCGTCGGCGGGCCGGCGCTCGGGAAGCGCCCGCACCACTTCAGGAATCACGTCGCCGGCGCGGCGCACGACGACCCAGTCGCCGACGCGCACGTCCTTGCGGCGAATCTCGTCCTCGTTGTGCAGCGTCGCGTTGGTGATCGTCGCGCCGCCGACGAACACCGGCGCGAGGCGCGCGATCGGCGTGATCGCCCCGGTGCGCCCGACCTGGACCTCGATCGCGACGACGCGCGTCGTCGCTTCCTCGGCCGGGAACTTGTGCGCGACCGCCCAGCGCGGCTCGCGGGTGACGAAGCCGAGCTCGGCCTGCAGGTCCAGCCGGTTGACCTTGTAGACGACGCCGTCGATGCCGAACGGCAGCGCTTCGCGGCGCGCCTCGACCGCCGAATAGAAGTCCGCGAGCGCGTCGCCGCCGCGCATGACGCGCCAGTTGCCGTTGACCGGAACGCGCCACGATGCGAATTGCTTCAAGAGCTCGGATTGCGTCTTCGGCGGCGTATAGCCGGCGAACTCGCCGAGCCCGTAGGCGAAGAACTTCAGCGGCCGGCGAGCGGTGATCGCCGGGTCGAGCTGGCGCACCGCACCTGCCGCCGTGTTGCGCGGATTGATGAAGCGCTTTTCGCCGAGTCGGTCCTGCTCGGCGTTGAGCGCGTCGAAATCGGCGCGCGCCATATAGACCTCGCCGCGGATCTCGATCAGCGGCGGTGGTGTGCGCGTCGCGAGCCGCTGCGGAATCGCGCGGATCGTCCGCACGTTGCGCGTCACGTCCTCGCCGACTTCGCCGTCACCGCGCGTCGCAGCGACGACGAGCCGCCCCGCCTCGTAGCGCAGGCTGATCGCGAGGCCGTCGAACTTGAGCTCGGCGATGTATTCGACGGGCGGCGCATCGGCGGCGAGGCCGAGGTCGCGGCGGATGCGCGCGTCGAACGTGCGCGCGGCCCCCGCCGTCGTGTCGGTCTCGGTGCGGATCGACAACATCGGCACCCGATGCCGGACGGGTGCGAACTCGGAGCTCGCGCTGCCGCCGACGCGCTGCGTCGGGGAATCCGCGGTGACGAGCTCGGGATGCTCGCGCTCGAGCGCCTCGAGCTCACGGAACAGCCTGTCGTACTCGGCGTCGCTGACCGTCGGCTGGTCGAGCACGTAGTAGCGGTAGTCGTGCTCGGAGAGCTCACGCCGCAGCGTTTCGGCGCGCCCGATCTCGGCCGGCGTCGGCGATCGCGCGGCCATCGGTGGTCAGGCGCCGAACAGCGCCAGCGCGCGCATGCTCCCGGGCTCGATGTGCACGGCGGCGAGCGCCTCGGATGCCGCCACCACCTGGGCGCGCACCTTGGCGAACGCCGCGTCGTCGAGCGGGCGCCGGTTGTCGTCGACGACCGTGGCGCCGAGCGTCGCCGCTAGGCGCTTCGCTGAGATCCTCATCTGATCGAACACGCGCGGCGGGTCGGCGACGCGCGCGACGTCGAGCACCAGCACCGCGCCCGGCATCGCCGTCGCGCGCAGCGAATCGGCGGTGAACGGCTCGCTCTTCAGGCTCTGCAGCGTGTACAGCACCGCGCCGGTGTCCTCGTGCACGTATTCGAAGCGCCCCGCCGGCGCGAGATGAAATCCAGACGCCTCGGCAACCCCACGCAGGCGCGTCCCCTGAATCGTCTCGGGGTCGGGCTTCTGCACGGTTAGCCCGATCTGCACGTCGAGATCGGCGCACAGGCGGTCGAGGGCCTCGGCACGCTGCGCTTCGCCGGCGACGTCGGGTGGAACGAATGCGGCGGGAAGCCCCGGCGCGAGCTCGGCGACGAGGTGCGCGAAGGTCTCGACCTGTGCATGCGAAGCGGGGCCGTTGCGATCGGCGAGCAGCATGCACGCGACGACCTCCGCGTAGCGCCCGGGCGAATCGCTCGTCAGACGCTCCCACGCGCTCGCCGATCCGCCGACGCGCCCGAACCAGCGCAACGGCTTGCCGATGCGCGCGTGCAGGCCCGCTGCGAGCGCACCGGCGGCAATCGGGTTGACCGGCTCGATCCGGACGATGCATTCGATGTCGGCGTCGGGGCCGGTATCGACCGCACGCGCGGTCGCCCCGGCCGGCGGGTCGGCGCGCTCCATCGGCACGGCGCGCTCCATCGGCGCGGAGCGTTCTGCCTCGACTGCGGGGTCCACCGCGATCGCCGTTGCGGACTCGCGCGGGATGCTCAGCGTCGGCTCGATGCGCTCGACCAGTTGCACCGGATCGGGAGCCGGGCCCGCGCGGGCGGGGGCGCCGCGCCTCCCGCGCCGCCAGCGCGTCTCGACGACGCGGTTGTACACGATCACCGCGACGACCAGCGCGATGCCGGCGGCGATCAGCAGGACGTGGAGCGCGCTCATTCAGGAGGCCTGTGCAGCGAGCTCGGTATCCGCGAGCTCGAGCGCTTCGGCGATGTCGACGGCGACGACGCGCGAAACGCCCGGCTCCTGCATCGTGATGCCGACGAGCTGGCTCGCCATCTCCATCGTGACCTTGTTGTGCGAAATGAACACGAACTGTGTCTCGCCGGCCATGTCGCGGACCATGCTGCAGAAGCGGTGCGTGTTCGACTCGTCGAGCGGCGCGTCGACTTCGTCGAGCAGACAGAACGGCGCCGGGTTGATCTGGAACAGCGCGAAGATCAGCGCCGTCGCCGTCATCGCCTTCTCGCCGCCGGACAGCACGTGGATCGTCGCGTTGCGTTTGCCCGGCGGCTGCGCGATCACCTGCACGCCCGAATCGAGGATCTCGTCCCCGGTCAGCAACAGCTTCGCGCGGCCGCCGCCGAAGAGCGTCGGAAACAGCTTGCCGAAATTCTCGTTGACGCGGTCGAAGGTCTGCTGGAGGAGCTCGCGCGACTCGCGGTCGATCTGGCGGATCGCCGATTCGAGCGTGCTCATCGCCTCGGTAAGGTCGGCCGCCTGTCGATCGAGGTAACCCTTCCGCTCGGTCGCCCGGGCGAGCTCGTCGAGCGCGGCGAGGTTGACGGCGCCAAGCGCCGCGAGCTCGGCAGCGAGCTTCTCGATCTCGCCGGGGAGCGTGCGCGGACTGCCGCGCGCGGCAAGTGCGGTTCCCAGCACATCGAGATCGGCGTGCGCCTCGTCGAGCTGGTCGCGGAACTGCTGCATCGCGAGCGCCGCCGCCTGCTCCTTCAGCTGCAGCTCCTGGATGCGGGTGCGCGCCGGCTCGAGCTGCTGCTCGGCCGCGAGACGCGCCTCGTCCGCCCGCACGAGCTCGGCACCGAGCCCTTCGTGCTCGTTGCGCGCAGCAGCGAGCGCCTGCTCGGCTGCGGCCTGAACGGTCAGCTGGCGCTGCAGCGCCTCCTCGACCGGCGTCCAGTCGATCGTCGCGCGTTCGGACGTCGCCTGCGCGAGGAGGCTCTGTTGCTGCGCGATCTGCGCAGTCAGCGCGTCACGCCGGCGCGCGATCTCGACCTGCCGGTCGCCGCAGCGGCGCTCGGCGAACGCGGCTTCCTGCGCGGCGCGCTCGGTGTCGCGTAGCGCCTCGCGTGCGCGTACCAGCGCGATCTCGGCCTCGTTGCGAGTCGCGCGCAGCGGCTCACGCCGCGCGTGCTCGTCGTGCAGCCGCGACTGCAGATCGGCGATCTCGCGGGCGATCGTCGCGTGCTCGTCGGTCCCCTGCGCGTGCTGCGTTGCGAGCTCGCCCGCCTCGCCTTCGAGCTCGAGCCGCCGCTTCGCGGCCGCCTCGGCGTGCTGGCGAAGCTGCACGAGCTCGAGCTCGAGGTCGTGACAGCGGCGCTGCTGCGATGCGAGTGCCAGGCCCTCGGCGTGCCACTGGTCCTGCGCAGCGCCGAGCGCGGCCTCGGCTGCATCGAGCGCTGCGCGCGCGGCGGTGGTACGTGCGCGCGCCGCCTCGATCTCGCCGGCAAGCGCGGTGAGCTCGCGCCGGCGCGCGATGACGCCGTGAAGCTCGCTGTCCGGAGCGAAGAACGCAATGCCGAGACGGCTGATCCAGTGCCCTTCGGGCGTCACGAATGCTTCGCCGGGCGCGAGCTCGTGGCGTGCGCTCATTGCCGCCGCGAAGCTTTCGCGACAGCGCACCCCGTGCAGGCAGTCGGCGAGGAAGCTCGCCGCGATCGGATCGCCGGTGTCGATCTTCGATGCCAGCGCGTCGCCGGACGAAGGAACCGTCGCGCGCGCGGACGCCGACGACCGATCCTCGGCATCGTTGGCGTAGACGGCGACGCGAGCCGGTGCACGCTCGCCGGCCGCAAGGCGCAGCGCGTCATCGAGTCGCGTCAGGCGAAGCGCGTTCAGGCGCTCGCGCAGCACCGCTTCGAGCGCGTCCTCCCAGCCGGTCTCCACGTCGATACGCTGCCACAGCCTCGCGGCGTCACCCAGCGCGCGCTCGGCGAGCCACGCATCGACGCCGCTGGCGTGGCCGATGCGCATCTGCAAAGCAGCGAGCGCCCCGGCGCGCGCTTCGAAATCGGACTGAGTTCCGGCATGCTGCTGCCACGCTTCCACCGCTTCGCGATGGCGCGTCTGCAGCTCCTGCGCGCGCAGGTGCAGCGCCTGGTGCTGCGCCTCGCGCGTCGCGGCCTCGCGCCGCTCGTCGTCGAGCTGGCGTTCGATCTCGCGCACCGCTTCGTCGTCGGGCGCCGGCGTCGCACCGAGATCGGCGGAGAGGCGGTCGCGCCGCTCGGCGAGCTTCGCGAGCGTCTGCGCCAAATGATCGCGGCGCGACTCGGCGACCCGGATCTCCTGCTCGATCAACGCGAGCCCGCGCTGTTGCGCGTCGAGTGCGGTCTCGTGCTCGGCGAGCGCGCGCTCGAACGCGGGAAGCGCGTCGTGTGCGGCGCGCTCCGCATGCTCGGCTTCCTCGCGCGCAACGTGCGCTGCGTCGAGCTCCTGCACCGCAGCCGTTTCCTCGGCCGCGAGCGCTTCGCCCTGCGCGGCCAGTGCGGCGATCCCCTCGTCGATCTGCGCGACCTGCGCGGCGAGGCGCGTCGCATTCTCGCGCGAGAACGCGAGCTGCTGCTCGAGCCGCGATACCTCGGAGTTCGCCGCGTACCAGGCTTCCTGCCGGTCGCGCAGCGCGTCACCCGCCGCGAGGTGCCGGTCGCGCAAGCCGACGTGGAGCGTCTGCGCGCGGCGCAGCTCGGCCTGCAATCCCTCGAGCGCCACCGTCTCGGTCGCGATGTCCGCGGTGACCCGGCTCCGCGCGCGCTCGCCATCCTGCATGCGCGCGAACCAGTGCAGGTGCTGCGCGCTTCGGTGGCGGGCTCCGAGCTCGCGATACTGCGTGGCGACGCGCGCCTGCTCTTCGAGGTGCGTAATCTGGTCGCCGAGCTCGCGCCGGATGTCCTCGACGCGCGCGAGATTCTCGCGCGTGTCGGCAAGCCGCGATTCGGTTTCGCGCCGACGCTCCTTGTAGCGCGAAACGCCGGCGGCCTCTTCGAGGAAGATGCGCAGGTCCTCGGGCCGCGCCTCGATCACACGGGAGATCATCCCCTGCTCGATGATCGCGTACGCGCGCGGCCCCAGTCCGGTGCCGAGAAAGAGGTCGTGGATGTCGCGGCGACGAACCGGGATGCCGTTGATGTAATACGTGGAATCGCCGTCGCGCGTCAGCACGCGCTTGATCGACAGCTCGGCGTACTGGCCCCACTGGCCCCCGATGCGCCCCTCGCTGTTGTCGAACGCGAGCTCGACCGACGCGCGCCCGACGGGCTTCCTCTCACCGGCGCCGCTGAAAATCACGTCCTGCATCGACTCGCCGCGCAGCACCGAGGCCTTCGATTCGCCGAGCACCCAGCGCACCGCGTCGATCACGTTCGACTTGCCACAGCCGTTCGGGCCGACGATGCCGACGAGCTGCCCGGGCGTGGCAATGACCGTCGGATCGACGAAGGACTTGAACCCCGAAAGCTTGATCTGCGTCAGGCGCAAGGTGCGTGGCGGGAGATTCGTGAGGCGAACGCGGCGATGAATCGATGCGAAACCGGTTCCACGCGCAAGTGCGCGGACGGTGGGCAGCGCGACGCGCGATTATAGCGGAGAAACTACGGCCGCTTGCAGCCTGGAATGCTCTCGACGTAGTCGATCACCGGCATCCAGTCGGGCGACACGGGGTTCTCGAACTGCGCGTTGATGTAATAGCGCTCGCAGGGCTCGACCTTCACGGTGAGCGACTTGATGCTGCCGGCGAAGTTGGCGTGGTGCGGCGACTGCACCTGGATGTTGTAGGTGCCCGGTGCGACCTTGAACGGCTGCTGCTCGCGACCAACGCTCTCGTCGCCGACGCGGATGAGGATCGCGGGCCTGCGATCGAGCGCGACGCGCGTGTAGCGTGCGCCGCTCACTTCGCTCCAGGTCGGACCCCAGGTCTGGCAGCCGGTCAGCACGACCGCCGCGGTGAGCATTGTCGGAATCCAGCGCTTCATCGGCACCTCCGGTCGCTTGTCATTGTAGATCCTGCGCGCGCCATCGGCCCGTCCGGCGCATCGTCTATCCGACCAGCGCGCGCAGCGCCTGCAGCACCGCCACGCGCGCCTGCCCGTAGACCATCGCCTGCCAGGCTTCGCCCCCGTCGTGGAAGGCCCGGCGCATCTGCGCTTTGATCGACTCGCGCACGGCGCGTTCCGCGCCCGGATGATTGGTGAGCCACTGGTCGGCACGCAGCGCCGCCAGAGTCTCCTCGAACGGCACCGTCCCGTATTCGAGTCCGATGCCGGTGAACTCGGCTCCGGGACACTCGTCGAGCGCCGCGCGCCAGGCGACGCCCGAGAGCTCGGCCGACGTCGAGCTGCCGTCGTAGAACGACGTGACGTCGGCGCC
>DASVWR010000143.1:0-2711 GCA_036393115.1 Casimicrobiaceae bacterium | reverse complement strand
GAGCGGGAGCGACACGTAGACGATCTTCATGAACACGTAGACGAACGCGAGGCTTCCCACAACGCTCGAGACCGCGATCACGACCGGTCGCCGGTAGCGGCCGACGAGCATGAAGAGCGCGAGATAGAGGGCGGTCGCGACAAAGAATCCCAGCGTTCCCATCGTGAGCACGTAGAGGATCGTGAGCGCGATGCCCGCGATGAGGAGCCGCGGATACCGCCGCGCGGATTCCTCGGCCGATTCCGCACCCGCATCGGCGGTCGCGACGTCGCCGGTGGGAACCGCATCGTCGCCGGTGCCGGCTGCGCCGCCGCGCTCCAGGGCTGTGCCGGGGCGATCGATACCGCGCCCGAGCAGGTAACCCGCCATCCTCAGCGCGCAGACGACGCTCAGCAGAACGAGGATCGCTCGCGGCCAGACGTCGGGCCCCAGCTCACCCGGCCTCGGGGCGTAGGCAAAGTGGCCCGCCACACGATAGAGATAGAGCGCGGCGACGAGCATCGCCGCCCACGGCCACGCGAAGCGCAACCGGTTCGCGATCGAAGCCCTCGACGGCGGCATGCGGTGCCGGCGCGTGCCGAAGGTCTACTTCCTGCCGGCCGCTTCCTGCGCCGACTTCATGTCGGCGAGCTGCTGCTTGAAGTATTGCTCGGCCTCGTCGGCGGGAAGATAACTCCCCTTCGCCGCGTAGTTCTCTTCGAGGAATTGCTTGAACTCGGGATTCGCCGCGACCCTGCCCAGCGCGTCGCTCAGGACCTTCACGCGCTCGGGAGGAGTGCCTGCCTTGACGACGTAGGAGCGAAACTGTGGCAGCGCGATGTGGTAGCCGAGCTCGTACGAGCTCGGGATGTCCTTGAACGCGGGGAGGCGCTCCTTGCCGAAGAGAATGATCGGACGAATCTGCTTGTTGTGGATGAACTGACGCACGTCTCCGGCCTGCTCGTAGAGCGCGTCGACGTGCCCGCCGATCACCGAAACGTAACGCTCCGACGGCTTCGCGTAAGGGACCTCGACCACCTTGATGCCCTTCGACGCGAGATAGGTGAGCGTCATGTCGTCGACGCTGCCGAAGCCGAGCGTCGCCACCTTGAGCGTGTTCGGCTTCTCGCGCGCCTCCGTCTCGAACTGCGCCCAATCCTTGATGGGGCTGTTCTCCGCGACGAAGAGAAACGACGGCACCTGCATCATCACCGCCACCGGCTGCAAATCCGAGAGCTTCCAGCGAGGCGAAGGACCGGCGAGAAGCGCGTTCGAATCGGCGATGTAGATCGCCATCGAGTAGCCGTCGGCCGGCCCGGTGAGGAGCTTCGTGATGCCGGTGGCGCCGGTCGCTCCGGGAGCATTCACGACCGGGAACGACGTCTTCAGCATCGGCTCGACCAGCTTCGCAGTGAGTCGTCCGAGCTGATCGGCTCCCCCGCCCGGGCCCCATGGAACGATGATTTCTACCGGACGCGACGGATAGTGCTCCTGCGCCATCGCAGGCGCCGTCGCGACCAGTACACCTCCGATGACCAGCACTGCGGTCGCCAGCTTCGTTGCGCGCACGATCTCCTCCTTCGTTTCTGTGGCCGCTTGCGGCCTCGTTGTCGGTCGCAGTGTTTCACAGCGTCGCCCGGACCGCAACCGGCGAGCCGCGCTCGGCGATGCGTGTCGCGCGCGAGCGCTCGTTACGGCGCCACGTTGTTCCGGCCGGCTTCCTCGGCTAGAATGCGACCCTCTTTGCAGGCGCGTAGCTCAGCTGGTTAGAGCACCACCTTGACATGGTGGGGGTCGTTGGTTCGAGTCCAATCGCGCCTACCAATCCGTTCAGCTCGACGACGATCGGGCTCTCAGTTTCGCCGTCCGGCGAGTCTCCGTCAGGCGAGGCACCAGCGGCGGATGATTTCGAGGTACGCCTCGACCGCCTGCCGGATGCGCTCCGTCCGGCAGTACTCGTCGGTCTGATGCGCCATCTGCGGCTCGCCTGGCCCGAGGATGACGGTCGGCGGATTGCCGTAAGCGGGGCGAAGCGCCGCGGCATCGGTGAAGTACGTTGCACCGCGCGGTTCGAGCGCCTCCCCGAGGATCGGCGCCATCACGTCGAACACCTCGGCAACCCACGGATCGGCTTCGTCGGTGTGCACGCCGCCGATGTCGAGAATCGTCTCGAGCTCGACGTCGCTCCCGACGTGCGCGCGAAGCTTCGCGAGGAGTGCCGCGTGGTCCTGCCCCGGAGTCGTGCGGATGTCGATTCCGACGCGCGCGAGATCCGGAACCGAATTGATGTTGAGCCCGCCGTGGAACGTGCCGACGTTGAGCGATGGGGGGCCGAGCAGCGGATGCGCCGCGGTCGCGAAGTCGAAATGCTCGAGTGCGAGCGCTGCGCGCGCCGCCTTGTAGATCGCATTGCCGCCGCGCTCTGGCATCGAGCCGTGCGCGGTGACACCGCGCGCGCGGGCCTCGAGCCACAACGCTCCCTTGTGCCCGACGAGCGGATAGTTCGCCGTCGGCTCCGCGACGAGGAGCGCACCGGCGCGTCCGAGCGCGCCATGCGTGCGCGCGAGGTGAAATGCGCCTTCGCAGCCCGATTCCTCACCGCCGGTGATCGCGAGGGTGAGTCCCGGCGTGCCGCCGAGCCGGTCGCAGAGCGCGAGCGCAGCGATCACGGCGCCCGCGACCCCGCTCTTCATGTCGCTGGAGCCGCGGCCGTACAGCCGATCGCCGTCGAT
>DASVWR010000142.1:0-15897 GCA_036393115.1 Casimicrobiaceae bacterium | reverse complement strand
CGCCCCCTCGATGCGCCTCACCATGTCGCGAACGCCGAGGCGCCGGCGCTTGAGATCGAGCATCAGATAGGCGACGAGCTGGCCGGGCCCGTGATAGGTCACCTGCCCGCCGCGGTCGCTTCGGACGATGGAGATTCCGTTGTTTCGGAGCAAGTGCTCACTGCGGCTGGCAAGCCCGAGCGTATAGACGGGCGGATGCTCGGTCAGCCAGATCTCGTCGGCACTCGCGGGCGTTCGCGCGAGCGTGTACTGCTGCATCTCGCGCCACGTCACTTCGTAGGGAGTCGGGCCGAGGCGTCTGATCGTAATGCTCATCGACCGCCCCTTCGCGCGCTCGCGCCGCCCTGGCCACGGCGCTCCCAGCCAGCGGTCGCGAACTCGAACTCCTGCGCGCGGATCACTCCGGTGCGCTGCCAGACGACGCGCTCGCGCGCGACCGAAAGCAGCCACGTCTGCTGATCGAGCGGCGACGGCCGCGCGAACGCCTCAGGCACGAGCACGGCGCCACAGCCGCCTCGCTGCGGGTCGCGCACCGATCCGTAGCGGATCGCGCTCACCTCGGCGCTGCGCGCGCTGCGGGCGAAGCGCTGGCAGGCCGCGTAATCGTCCGGCCGCGTCCACGCCGCGCGGTCTGCATCGAACGGCTTCACGCGCAGGTCGACGCATCGTGCTGCGATCTTCGCGCGGAACACCGTCTGCGGCTTTGTCGGCATCGAAGCGAGCGCGGGCGTGTCGCGAAGATGCCGCCAGCGCCAGTAGCCGAGCTCGGCGCACGCGGTTCGCACCGCGTCGGCGCCATAGAAGACGCCCGGATCGGTCGGACCGCGAAAGCGCGATCCGCCAGGCGGTGGCGGATAGCGAAACGGCGTGAAGAGCAGCCAGTGCAACCTGCGCGCCGCGGCCGGCACCGGCGGCTTCGATTCCTCGAGCAGGCGGTCGAGGACGTGCTGCTCTTCGACGCTGTCGGCGAGCGCCATCGTCGCCGAAACGTGCTGCGCCTCGACCGCCCGCCACAGGTCGAAGCGCGCGAGCGCCGCTTCAGAGGCGACCGCGCGCGCTGTCCAGGTACTCGACGACACGAACGAGACCCTGAATCGAGCCGAGCAGCTCGACCGGCGCGGCGCCGAGTGCGAGATTCTCGCTCGCGAGCCACGCGCGCGACGCGTCGCCGTGACCCCAGAGCGCATCGAGCGAGCGGAACAGGCGCACGAAGAGAAGCGCCAGCTCCCACTCCTTGGCGCGATCACGCGCGAGCAGGTAGCGGCCCGCGAACAGTCGCGACGCCGTCGCATCCGAGATGCCGAGGACGCGCGCGAGCGTGCGCTGCGACAGTCCGAGGAGTTGCGCCGCGCGAACCGTGGATCGGCTGAGCACCGCCGACTCGTCGGCGGCCGCAGCCGCGACAGGAGCTTCCATTGCTCCATTCTACAGCAAAATCTCAGATTTTTATTTTCTGCAGAATATCCGGGGCGATGATCGCCCGGCATCCGGCTCAGAGCACCATCGCCACCATCGGATGCGCGACGAGCTCGACGTACAGTTCGTCGAGCTGTTCGCGCGACGTGGCTTCGATCGTCGCGGTGAGCGACAGGTAGTTCCCGGCCGACGAGCTTCGCATTTCGAGCGTCGCGGCGTCGAAATCGGGCGCGTAGCGCTGGACGATTTCGAGGACCGCCTGCGCGAAGCCATCGCGCGTGCGCCCCATGATCTTGATCGGGAAGCTGCACGGGAACTCGAGCAGGCTGACCTGCGCCGCCACCGGCTCGGGGGCGTTCGGGCTCACGTTCCCGCCCCGGTGGTCGATGCGCCTTCGGCTTTCGCGGCGGCGCCGGCCGCGACGCCGCCGGCGACACGCGCCGCGGCCGGCGCCGGCGCTTCACTCCCCGCGCTCGGTACCGCGCGCCGCGGTCCGTACATGTATTCGCGGGTCAGCGGATGCGGCAGCCTGCCGTCGGCGAAGGGCTTGCCGGCCAGCACCTGCCACAGCGACAGCCAGCCGCGATCGAACGCATGCGCCGATCCAGCGAGATAGATGCGCCAGATCCGGTAGCGCTCCTCGCCGACCTCGGCGCGCGCCGCCTCGGCGTTCGCCTCCAGCCGCTCGACCCAGTGCCAGAGCGTCTTCGCGTAATGCTCGCGCAACGCCTCGGCATCGACCGCCTCGAGCCCCTGCGCCGCGGCGCCTTCGATCACCTTCGAGATGTGCGCGAGCTGGCCGCCCGGGAACACGTACTCTTCGACGAACTCGCCGATGCCGCTGCCGAGCGCCGCCGCTCCGAGCTGGTTGTGCGTGATGCCGTGATTCAGCACGATCCCGCCAGGAACGAGAATACGCGCGATCTTGCCGAAGTAGCGGTCGAAATTGCGCGGGCCGACGTGCTCGAACATGCCGACGCTCGCGATCTTGTCCCAGGCCTCGGTGTCGGGGAGATCGAGGTAATCGCGAAGCTCGACGCGCACGCGTCCGGCAAGCCCCTGCGCTTCGATCTCGCGGCAGACGTGGTCGTATTGGTTCTGCGACAGCGTGATGCCGGTCGCCGTCACGCCGTAGTTCCTTGCCGCCCAGAGGATCAGCGCTCCCCATCCGCAGCCGATGTCGAGAAAGCGCTCGCCGGGAGTGAGCCGCAGCTTGCGGCAGATGTGGTCGAGCTTCTGCGCCTGCGCGTCGGCGATCGAATCGTCGGCCTTGTGGAAGTACGCGCACGAATACACCATCCGCGGGTCGAGCCACATACGATAGAACGCGTTGGAGACGTCGTAGTGGTGCTGGACGTTCGCCTTGTTGCCGCGAAGGCGGTGAAACCACGCGAGCGCCGTGCCGCGCGCGCCTTCGCCGCCGTGGGCGATCGAGCCCACCATCGTCTCGGCGATGCCGAGGATGCGCTTCGCACTGCCGGTGAAATCGATGTCGCCGTGCACGTAGGCGCGCGCGAGGCGCCCCATCGCCGGCGAGGCGAGCGCGCGCAGGCCGGCGAAGTTCCTGGCGACGACGTCGACGGCCGGCGCCGGCGAGAGCTCGACCCGCGATCCGCTCGGGAGCACCACCGCGACCGGCAGGCCGCGACCCTGATAGCGCCTTTCGATGACTCTTTCGAGGGAACCGGCCATGGCTGTGCGCATCCGATGACGATGCTGAAGTTTAACAAGACCGCCGCTTTGACACCCGCGACGACCTCCCCCTACCATCGGCGACGTACCGGGTGCGCAGCCGGACGACCGCGACCTTCCGATGACCACCGACGCGCCCGCCGGAGACGAACGACTGCCGAAGATCGACGAGCGGCGCCTGCGCGACGCGCTCGCCGAATTCGCGACCGGGGTCGCGATCGTCTGCACCCGGGGGCAGCACGGGCGCTATGTCGGCTTCACGGCGAACTCATTCAACGCGGTGTCGCTCGACCCGCCCCTCGTCACCTGGAGCCTCGCGTGCCGCTCGGTGAGCCTCGCCGCGTTCGAGGCCGCGTCGTACTACTCGATCAACGTGCTGGCGGCCGAACAGGCGCCGCTCGCACGTCGCTTCTCACGGCCACACGCCGACCGCTTCGAAGGCGTTCCTCACCGCCCCGGGCATTTCGGAGTTCCGCTGATCGATGGGTGTGTCGCGTGGCTCGAATGCCGGCAGCACGCGCGTCACCCTGCGGGTGACCACGTGCTCTTCGTCGGCGAGGTGATCGGCGTCGATCGCGCCCACGGCCGCGGGCTCGTGTTCCATCACCGCCGCTACGGCACGACGCTGCCGTTCGACCACGAAAGCTGACGGGGTCAGCCCATCAGTGCGGCTTCCGGCGCTGGAACGCCTCCCAGACGCGGCGGAACACCGGGCCGGGCTTGCCGCCGGCGAACGGCTTGTCATCGACCTTCGTCACTGCGAGCACTTCCTTCGACGACGAAGAGAGCCACATCTCGTCGGCGCCGAGCGCCTCGGCGTGTGAAACGGGGCGCACCTCGACCGGCAATCCGAGGCCGTTGGCGATCTCGAGCGTCGCATCGTAGGTGATGCCGGGAAGAATCAGGTTGTCCTTCGGAGGAGCGACGATCGCTCCCGCGTGAACGATCAGCACGTTCGACGCCGAGGCTTCGGTCAGGTGCCCGTCGCGGAACATCACCGTCTCGACGACGCCACGGTCGGCGGCGAGCTGGCGCATCAATACGTTGCCGAGGAGCGACGTCGTCTTGAGGTCGCAGCGCAGCCACCGATTGTCCTGCGCGGTGACGACGGCCACTCCGCGCTCGACCTGCTCGGCGGTCGGCAGCACCAGCGGATTGCTCATCATGAACACCGTCGGCGAGACGCCCTGCGGGAACGCATGGTCGCGCTTCGCCACGCCGCGCGTCACCTGCAGATAGACCGCCTGGTCGGCGAACGACTGCCGCGCGACGATCTCGGCGACTAGCCGCTCCCACTCGGCTGCCGGATGCGGGTTGACGAGCCGGATCCCGTCGAGGCTGTATTGCAGCCGCTTCAGGTGCTGCGCCATCCGGAACGGGTGCCGCGCATAGACGGGAATCACCTCGTAGACGCCGTCGCCGAAGATGAAGCCGCGGTCGAGCACCGGGATCTTCGCCTCGCCGAGCGGGACGAATTCACCATTCAGGAAGGCAATGCGGTCGGCATCGATCATGGAGACTCCTCGTCAGCGATGGCTGAACCAAAGGCGCACGGTGTCGACGGCGCGGCCGAAGATGCTCGCGATCGGCACGCCCTGCAGTGCGATCAGCGGGAAGCTCGCGATCTTCTGGCCTTCGAGCGACACGTCGACGGTGCCGACCTTCTGCGAGGCAAGCACCGGCGCGATCAGCGGCTGGGTCGACTGCATCGTCAATTTCAGCTCCGACGCCTTGCCTTTGGGCAGCGTCACATAACGATTGGCAAGGAAGCCGGCGCTCACTTCGCGCTCTGCGCCCTTCCAGACACGCAGTGACGTCACCGGCTTGCCCGATTGATAGAGCGCGACGGTGTCGTACGACTGGAAGCCCCAGTTGAGAAGCTTCTGGCTGTCCGCCGTGCGCTCGCCATCCGACGCAGCGCCGAGCACCACCGAGACGAGTCGGCGCTCGCCGCGCTTCGCCGAGGCGACGAGGCAGTAACCGGCGTCGTCGGTGTGACCGGTCTTGACGCCGTCGACGTACGGATCGCTCCATAGAAGGCGGTTGCGGTTCGACTGCGTGATGTTGTTGTAGCGGTACTCCTTGATCGCGAACATCGGGTAGTACTCGGGGAAGTCGCGGATCAGCGCGACGGTGAGGCGCGCGAGGTCGTTCGCGGTCGAGTAGTGCTCGGGGCTCGGCAGGCCGTTCACGTCGGCGTAATGCGTCGACGCGAGGCCGAGCTTCGCAGCTTCGTCGTTCATCCGCTGCACGAAAGCACCGGTGCTTCCCGCGACGAGCTCGGCGAGCGCCACCGTCGCGTCGTTCCCCGACTGCACGATCACGCCGTGCAGGAGCTCGTCGACGGTGACCGGCTTCCTCGGCTCGATGAACATCCGCGAGCCTCCGGTGCGCCAGGCGTTCTCCGATACCGGCGCGTCCTGCGAAAGACTGATCGACTTCGCGCGCAGCGCCTGGAACACGACGTAAGCGGTCATCAGCTTGGTGAGCGATGCCGGAGCGCGCCGCGCGTCGCCGTTCGACGAGCCGATGATCGTGCCGGAGAGCGTGTCGACGAGCGTCCACGCTGCGGCGTCGATGCCGGGTGGCGTCGGCGATCCAGTGAGTTGGGGCAGCGGCGTCAGTAGC
Source organism: Casimicrobiaceae bacterium (assembly GCA_036393115.1). Lineage (GTDB taxonomy): Bacteria > Pseudomonadota > Gammaproteobacteria > Burkholderiales > Casimicrobiaceae > VBCG01. The sequence goes on along the minus strand of DASVWR010000142.1, from coordinate 10,161 downwards.
GGCGGCGCGGCGGCGGGGAGCGACGCGGTCGCGCTCGGCGGCTTCGGCGTCGCGGCGAGCGGGTTGGGCAGCGCTGTCGACGCGCCGGTGACCGGGCTCGCCGCCGGGGTTGCAGCCGGGGATGTCGCGGCGGTCGGTGTCGTCGCGCCGGCGGGCATCGTCGCAGCCAGCGCCGTCGTCACCTGGCCTGCGAGCGAGAGCGTGGCAAGGGAAAGTGCGAAGGCGAAACGGCGCATGAATAGGGAGCAGATCATCAGCTTGCTGACGGGTCCGGTCGAAACGTCCGGATTACGGATTCGTCGCGTCGGCAAAGGTTCCCCGCGGAGGTCCGCCCGCACCAGAGATGCGAACAGGCTCGGCGATCGATGCAGGGGTCCGCGCGTTGCGACGGGTTGAATTCAGTGCGCGATTATATCGATTCGCGCAACGAGATTCCGATCGCCGTAGACGTTGTCGACGCGCGCGACCGGGCACCAGTACTTGCGCGCAGCGATTCCCGCGAGCGGAAAGGCCGCCTCTTCGCGCGTGTAGGGATGCGGCCAATCGGCGGCAGCGATCGCCGCTGCCGTGTGCGGAGCGTGCTTCAGCGGATTGTCGTCGCGATTTGCGCGCCCTTCCTCGATCGCGCGGATCTCGCCGCGGATCGCGATCATCGCGTCGACGAAGCGGTCGAGTTCGTCCTTCGACTCGCTCTCGGTCGGCTCGACCATCAGCGTTCCGGGGACCGGGAAGCTCATCGTCGGCGCGTGGAAGCCGTAGTCGATCAGGCGCTTTGCGACGTCCTCGACCTCGATACCCGTCGATGCTTTGAGCGGACGCAGGTCGAGAATGCACTCGTGCGCGACGAGTGCGGCGCGCCCGCTGTAGAGCACCGGATAGTGCGGCGCGAGTCTCTTCGCGACGTAGTTGGCGGCGAGGATCGCACTCCCGGTCGCGGCGGTCAGTCCGTCGGCGCCCATCATCGCGATGTACATCCACGAGATCGGCAGGATCGATGCCGAGCCGAGCGGGGCGGCGGAGACTTGTGGTCCGCCTGGCTTCCCGGGCAGGAAAGGCGCCAGGTGTGCGCGGCACGCGACGGGCCCGACGCCAGGGCCGCCTCCGCCGTGCGGAATGCAGAACGTCTTGTGCAGGTTCAAGTGCGAGACGTCGGCGCCGAACGTTCCCGGCGCGGCGAGGCCGACGAGCGCGTTCAGGTTGGCGCCGTCGACATAGACCTGCCCTCCGTGCGCGTGCACGATTTCGCAGACGCGCACGATGCCGGGCTCGAACACGCCGTGCGTCGACGGATACGTGACCATGATCGCGGCGAGGTCGCTTCGGTGCGTCGACGCCTTCGCTTCGAGGTCGTCGATGTCGACGTTGCCCTCGCGGTCGCATTCGACCACCAGCACGCGCATCCCGGCAAGGTGCGCCGACGCGGGATTGGTGCCGTGCGCCGATGCGGGGATCAGGCACACGTCGCGATGCGCGTCACCGCGACTCGCGTGGAAGGCGCGGATCATCAGGAGCCCCGCATACTCGCCCTGCGAGCCGGCGTTGGGCTGCAGCGAAACGGCGTCGTAGCCGGTGACCGCGCAGAGCATCCGCTCGAGATCGGCGGCGACCTCGGCGTAGCCGCGAGCCTGGTCTGCGGGCACGAACGGGTGCATCGCCGCGAAGTGCGCCCACGACACCGGCAGCATCTCGGAGGTCGCATTGAGCTTCATCGTGCACGACCCGAGCGGAATCATCGTGCGGTCGAGTGCCAGGTCCTTGTCGGCGAGGCCTCGCAGATAGCGCAGCATCTCGGTCTCGGAGCGATGGCTCGCGAACACCGGGTGGGTGAGAAGCGCCGAGCTCCGGACGAGAGGCGCCGGAAGGCCCGACGCGACGGTCGCGTCGAGCGTATCGATCTCGGCACCGGGCGGGGTGGCTCCGGCACCGAGCGGGGTGATCCCGGCATCGAGCGGGGTGACCCCGGCGTCGAGCGACGACGCCGTCTTGCCCGCGGCCGTCCCGTCGAACGCGTGCCACAGCGCGACGACGTCATCACGCGTCGTCGTCTCGTCGAGCGAGATCCCGATCTTGTCGGGTCCTGCGCGGCGCAGGTTGTAACCCGCGGCCTCTGCACGCGCATGGATCGCGTCGGTCGCGGTACCGGTTTCGAGCGTCAGCGTATCGAACGCGTGCGCGTTGCGGGCGCGAAAGCCGCGGCGCTCGAGCCCGGTGCGCAGGATCGCCGTCAGCCGCTCGACGCGGCGCGCGATGCGCGTAAGTCCCTCGGCGCCGTGGTAGACGGCGTACATCGCCGCCATCACGGCGAGGAGCACCTGCGCGGTGCAGATGTTCGACGTCGCCTTCTCGCGTCGGATGTGTTGCTCGCGCGTCTGCAGCGCGAGCCGGTACGCGGGCTTGCCCGCAGCGTCGATCGAGACTCCGACGAGCCTCCCGGGAAGCGAGCGCTTGTACATGTCGCGCGTCGCGATGAACCCGGCGTGCGGCCCGCCGTAGCCCATCGGTACGCCGAAGCGCTGCGACGAGCCGACGGTGACGTCGGTGCCCCACTCGCCGGGGGGCGTGAGAAGCGCCAGCGCGAGCAGGTCGGTCGCGACGGCGACAAGCGCGCCCTTCGCGTGGGCTGCATCGACCAGCGCGCGGTAGTCGGCGATCTCGCCGTCGGCGCCGGGATACTGCAGCAGGATGCCGAACGACCCGGCGTCGGCCGCTGCCGACGCGGGCCCGGTGACGACCTCGATGCCGAGCGGCGCCGCGCGCGTGCGCACGACCGCGAGCGTCTGCGCGAACACGTCGTCGGCGACGAAGAAGCGCGTCCCGGGCGCGCTCGACACACGGCGCAGCAGCGTCATCGCCTCGGCCGCGGCAGTCGCCTCGTCGAGCATCGATGCGTTCGCGATCTCCATTCCGGTGAGATCGCAGACCATCGACTGGAATGTGAGCAGTGCTTCGAGCCGGCCCTGCGAGATCTCGGGCTGGTACGGCGTGTACGCGGTGTACCAGGCGGGGTTCTCGAGGACGTTGCGCTGGATCACTCCGGGCGTGTACGTGCCGTAATAGCCCTGCCCGATCATCGACTTCAGCACGCGATTCTTCGACGCGATCGCGGCGAGCCGCGCCAGCGCCTCGGCCTCGGATAGCGGCGCCGCGAGGGGCATCGCGCCGGTGAGGCGGATCCCGTCCGGGACGGCAGCGTCGGCGAGCGCCGAAAGCGATGCGTAGCCGACCTCGCGCAGCATCTGCGCCTGCTCGGTCGCGTCGCTGCCGATATGCCGGCGCTCGAATCCGGCGTGGCCTTCGAGCGCGGCGAGCGGTTCGTCGCGCGTCACGTTTCGGCGATCAGCTTCGAATACGCCGCCGCGTCGAGGAGCCCCGCGACGGCACCTGCATCGTCCGGGCGCATGCGGAAGAGCCACGCCGCGTTCGCGTCCTCGTTAACCGACTCGGGCTTCGATGCGAGCGCATCGTTCGACGCGACGATCTCGCCGGCAAGCGGCGCGTAGACGTCGCTCGCCGCCTTCACCGATTCGACGACCGCGCAGGCCTCGTTGGCCGCGACTTTGCGACCGGCCTTCGGCAGCTCGACGTAGACGAGGTCGCCCAGCGCTGCCTGCGCGTGGTCGGTGATGCCGACCGTTACCGTGCCGTCGGCTTCGGGCTTGATCCATTCGTGACTGTCGGCGTACCTGCGGTCGTTCGGAACGTTCATCGCAATGCTCCCGGTTACGAAACCAGCGCCACGCCGTGGCGCACGAACGGCGGCTTCACCACGCGCGCCGCGAGGCGCTTGCCGCGGACCTCGACTTCCACGATCGTGCCGGCGGGCACCGCGGCCGGCAGCCGCGCAAGCGCGATCGAGCGCTCGAGCGTCGGCGACCACGTTCCGCTCGTCACTTCGCCATCGCCGCCGTCGGTGTGAACCTTCTGATGCGCGCGCAGCACGCCGCCGGCATCGTGGAGAAGGAGTCCTGCAAGACGCCGCGCCGGTGCCGCGGCGGTGAGCGCCGCCTTGCCGCAGAAATCGCGCGCGCTCGCTAGATCGACGGTCCACGCGAGACCCGACTCGAGCGGCGACACGCTCTCATTCATGTCCTGGCCGTAGAGATTCATGCCGGCTTCGAGGCGCAGCGTATCGCGCGCGCCGAGGCCGCAGGGCGTGACGCCCACTCCCGTGAGCGCCGTCCACAGCGCTTCGGCGTGGATCGCGGGAACGGTGATCTCGAAGCCGTCCTCGCCGGTGTAGCCGGTGCGAGCGATGAAGAGCTCGCCAAACGCCGCCGAAGTCATCGTGATCGCGGTGAACGGAGCGAGCGATCCCGTCGCGGCCTCGCTGTCCGGGATCGCCGCCCAGGTCTTCGCGCGCGCCTGCGGACCCTGTACGGCGATCATCGCGAGATCGTCGCGCGGCGCGAGCGTCACCTGCGGTGCACGGTCGCGCACGAGCGCCGCGAGCCACGCAAGGTCCTTGTCGGTCGTGGCCGCATTGACGACGAGCCGGAACCAGTCCTCGCGCATGAAGTAGGCGATGAGGTCGTCGAGCACGCCGCCATCGGGGCGGAGCAGGCACGAGTAGAGCGCCTTGCCCGGTGTCTTCAGCTTGTCGACGTTGTTGGCGAGCGCGTAGCGAAGGAGGTCGCGTGGCGCGGGGGGCTCGCCGCGAAGGTCGACCGCGCGCATGTGCGAGACGTCGAACATGCCGGCTCTCCGGCGCACCGCGTGATGCTCGTCGATCTGCGAGCCGTACGAGACCGGCATGTCCCAGCCGCCGAAGTCGACCATGCGCGCGCCGGCCGCACGGTGCAGTCGATTGAGGACGGTGGCCTTCGGCATGCGCGTTCTCCCGGCAAAAGCGAAAACGGGGCGGCGCGGATCACTCCGCGTCGCCCCGTCTGTCCTTTTACCTGAGAGATTGCGGCCGCGCGCTCATCGCGCGGCCGGTGCCCCTTCGGTGGGCTGCGATGTCGGTCGCAGCCGCTCTCCAGATCGTCTGTTGCCCCGCGTGCGGTCCTGGTGCCTGAGCGATTTCGGGGTTACGCCTTCGGCGGCGCCGGCATCGTGCCGGCGCGCTCTCCTGCACGCAGGCGGCAGACTATCACATGCCGGACGCGCCTACTTCAGCGCCAGGATCAGCTCGACCATCTTCTTGATGTCGGCGTCGCTGACGCGCGGCGAATTCGGCGGCATCGGGATCGGGCCCCACACTCCCGAGCCGCCCTTCTTCACCTTCTCGACCAGCATCTCGACCGCCTTCGGATTGCCGCGGTACTTCGCTGCGACCTCCTTGTACGAAGGACCGACGAGCTTCTTGTCCTCGGAATGGCAGGCGTTGCAGCCTTCCTTCTTCATCATGTCTTCGAGCTGGTCCGCGGCGGCCGCCGACGTGACGGCGAGCGCCGAGAAGCCGAGGACGATAGCCGCGGCACGGATCGGGAAACGCGAAGGCGTACGGGTTGCGGCGCGATGTGCGCCATCAGCGCGGGTGATCATGAATGCTCCATTGAGGTTGGGGCGTAGCGAGGCCCTGGGCGAAAGTGTCCAAGGCGAAATGGTACCCGATGTCGGGAACGGGTCGACGAACCCGCCGCGATCCGCGGCGCCAGCCTACCCGGCGGCGAGCGCTTCCTCGATCGCGGCGAGCGTCGCCAGCGGAGGGAGGCACGAGAATCGCTGGCACAACCACGCGGCGGCGCCGGCGGTACTTGCCGCGTCCGGGCTGGTCGTTGCCAGCGCGCCTGCGGTGCGCATCGCGGCGGCGCCCGCGAGACGCTGCGGGGCATCGCCGTTGCCGAGGTCGACGATCATCAGCTCGGGCCGATAGCGCCGCTCGAGCGCGCGCTGCCACGATCGCGTCAGCGCAGGCTCACCGCGCAGAATCAGCGTCGACGGCGGACGCTCGAGGCGCTCCTGCGCGACGAGCAGGCTCGACTGCCCGCCCGGCGCCCGCGCGAGACCCGGAGCGAACACGCGCAGCGCGCGCTCCGCCGTGTCGACGTAGCGCGGCTCGGCGACGAGATGCCCGAGCGCGATCAGCGCCTGCGCGCCGACACCGTTGCCCGACGGAGTCGCGTTGTCGTACGCCGGCTTCGTGCGGTGGAACAGGCGCTCATGGTCGTGGCTCGTGAACCAGAACCCGCCGCCATCGCGATCCTCGAAGCGCTCGATCAGCGCATCGGCGACGGCGAGGGCCAGCGCGAGATCGCGAGCGCGAAAACGCGCCTGCATCACCTCGATCAGCGCGGCGACGAGATACGCGTAATCGTCGAGATACGCATTGAGCGCGGCGTCGCCGCCGAGTCGCGTCGCGAGGAGCCGATTGCCCGTCCACGCCGTTTCGACCAGTCGGTCGAGCGCGGCGAACGCGAGGTCGGCCCACGCAGGCTCGTCCTGCGCGCGCGACGCGCGGGCGAGCGCGCCGATCGCGAGCGCGTTCCACGCCGTCAGGATCTTGTCGTCGCGCCCCGGGCGCACCCGCGTCGCGCGGAGCCCGAAGAGCGCCGCCCGCGCACCGGCAATGCGCGTCTGCACGTCGGGGAGCGACGTGCGAAGCCGCGCCGCGACGTCGCCGACCGGAACGGCGATGCGCGGCAGCCAGGCGCGGTTCTCGAAATTGGGCGGGCCGTCGAACCCGTAATAGCGCGCCGCGGCCTCCCATTCGGTCTCCGACATCGCGGCGCGCGCCGCGTCGCGGCCGAACACGTAATAGCGCCCCTCTTCGCCCTCGCTGTCGGCATCGAGGCTCGAATGGAAGGCGCCGTCGCCGGCGCGAAGCTCGCGCACGAGGAAGCCGACGATGTCGCGCGCGACGCGACCGAACTCCGGCTTCGAGAGCGCGCGACCGGCATCGGCGTAGAGCGCAAGCAGCGCGGCGTTGTCGTAGAGCATCTTCTCGAAGTGCGGAATCGACCACTCCGCATCGACGCTGTAGCGGCAGAACCCGCCGCCGAGCTGATCGGCGATGCCGCCCGCTGCCATGCGCTCGAGTGTCGTGTCGACGATCGCGAGCGCGTCCGCGCTCGGCTTCGTCGCACCCGCGCGCAGGCAGAACTCGAGCTCGGTCGCATGCGGGAACTTGGGCGCGCCGCCGAACCCGCCGTGCACGCGGTCGAAGCTTCGCTCGAGCTCGGCGAGGGCGACGTCGGATGGGCCGACGGGGAATTCGGCTGCGCTGCGCGCGGCATCCCCGCCGGCCGCCGCCTCGCCGCCGACCGCAGCGGCGCGATGCGCGGCGGCGGGCTCGAGCGACGCCAGCGCGGCGACGAGCTCGCTGCCCTGCTGCGCGATCCCTTCGCCGTGCTCGTGGAACGCGGCAGCGGCCCGCGGCAGGAGCTCGCGAAAACCGGCGATGCCGTAGCGGGAGTCCTTCGGAAAGTAGGTGCCGATGAAATAGGGTACCGCGTCCGGCGTCATGAAGACCGTGAGCGGCCAGCCCCCCGGACGCCGCATCATCAGCGCATGCGCCGTCTGGCAGATCTGGTCGAGGTCGGGACGCTCCTCGCGGTCAACCTTGATATTGACGAAGAGCCGATTCATCAGCGCCGCGATCGCCGGATCCGCGAACGACTCGTGCGCCATCACGTGGCACCAGTGGCACGCCGAGTAGCCGATCGACAGCAGGATCGGCTTGTTCTCGCGCTTCGCGAGCGCGAGCGCTTCGTCGTCCCAGGGATGCCAGTCTACCGGGTTGCCGGCGTGCTGGCGCAGATAGGGGCTGGTCGCCGAGGCGAGTCGGTTGGCCATCGTGCCCGCGAGCTTACGCCCGCAGGCGGTTACGGCCTGTTAACGCTATGTACGCAGGCCCGCATCGACCGCTTCGAACGCAACGCGCTCGAAATCCGCGCCGCGCTGGACGATGTGCAGCAGGCGGTACGCACGCTCGCTGCCCGACTCGCCGACGTGCAGGACGCGGTTCGGAGCGAACGCGCGCGGCAGCACGACCAGCGACGCAGGCTCCTCGGGCGATTCGTCGAGGAGCACCGCCGGCGTCGGCGGGTCCTCGGTGCCGTCCTGATGCCGCTGGCGCAGCACGAGCGTCTTCGGATCGCCCGGCCACATGCGCACCGTCAGCGCGAGCTCACGCTCGCCCTCGTCGGCGACCCGCGCAACCCACCCGAGACGCATGCGACCGTCCTCGCGCGCGACGACGAGCTGATCGAGGAACCAGCGATAGGTGCTGTCGCCGGGGTGCCGCACACGCGTCTCGCGCCAGGCGAGTGCGCCATACCATTTCTCCCACGGCCAGCTTCGCTCGGCTTCCTCGCGGCGACGATCGAAGTCGCTGATGCCGCCGACGCTATGCAGATACTGCGCCGGGTGATCGTTGTCGCGGCCGAGCGGATCCTGGCGCGCGAATGCATGCCCGCACAGCCGGAAGTACGCCGCCTGCGGGCCCCCGCAGGCGAGCTCGATCGCGCGCGACTTGGTGCGCTGTCCGTCGCGCGGCACGCTCGACCATTGCGCGTCGAGATGGGCGAGGAGCGCCGTGGCGTCGCTTCCGGACACGTCGTCGCCGAGCTGAAGTGATTCGGGCGATGCCCCCTGCGCGATTCGCTTGATCCGGCCGCGAACGCTCGCCGCGAGCTTCGACGGGTAGCCGAAGCGCAGCGATGCCTGAGGCTTGGCCGGGGGGCCTGGGGCGACGAAGGCGCCGGTCTCTCCTTCGAGATCGACAATGATCTGCGGCCCTTCGGTTTCGCGCTGCTGCGCATACGGGAAGAGCTTGCGCGCCCACAGTCCGAGCCAGCGATCGGTGAGCTCGATTTCGCGCACCGATAGCGCGTACGGATCGGCGAGTGCCAGGAGCAGCGCGTGGCTGTACATCGAGAAGCAGGAGAGCCCGGCAGCGCCCGGAACCAGCGGATCGGAAACCGCGGCCGTCGTGCACTCGAGCATCTCTGCTAGCCGATAATAGGCGTGCAGCTCCTGCCAGACCGATGCGGGCGCCTTGCGGCGGGCGAGTCCGTGCACGGCAATTAGCTGCTTGCCGACGTAGAGCGCGCGCTGCAGCAGCTTGGCCTTGACACCCTGCAGCTCGGTGTCGCCTTCGAGCAGCGGCTTCAGGCACGCCGAGTACTGCACCCAGAGCGCCTGCCACAGCGCGATCGCCTGATCGGCCGCTTCGCGCTCGCCTTCGCCTGCAGGCTGCGGGCGCCCCGCGTAGCGTCGCGCGAGCTCGGTGTGGAGGTGTGCCACGGGGTCGCGCGCAAGCTCGGCGATCGTCGCACGCTCGCGCGCCGGGAGCGTCGCGACCGCGAGCGCGGACATCTGCCCGAGCAGCAGTGAATGGGCCTGCGCGACGCGCGACAGCGGAAGCTCCTTCATCCACTGCGCGGTCGTGGCGCTGTCCTTCCAGGCGAGCGCGGGCGCCGCGTCCGCTTCCTGAAGCTCGTGGTCGGGTGGGGCGAGGATCTCGACTGACTCGGGCATCGCCGTCTCCAGAAACGGTCCGATACCTGCCGTCTGGTGCCGGAACGCGGAGCGCACCGTGATAGACGCAGGTTTCATGCTTATAGCATAACGGCGCCGCAGCCGCGGGCCGCGGTCGCAGCCGAGCCGACCGGCGGCGCGTCCGCCGTGGCGAACGGGAGACGCCGGGCGCGAATAATCGACGGCGTGCCGCGTCAATTGTCGGCTGCGCCGAAGTGCCGTCGCGCCCACACTCGCGTCATGCATCTCGCAACACAACACGATGGATCAGCGATGGCGCCGAACCGCTTTCCTCCGCCCGCGGCGGCCGGATTCCGAACGACACGGCTCATCGCCCGCGTTTCGGCCGCCGCGGAGTCTTTTTGGAGGCAGCACCCGGCCGGCTGGGCTGCGGCGCGCTGGGCCGCGGTCGCCGTCGCGATCTCGCTCGCACTCTATTTCGTCCCGGCGCCGATGCCTCCTGCGGTCCCGGCGATGGTGCAGATGGCAGTGAACGGAGACGTGAAGGCGCCATTCACGCGCGCTGCACACGCGGCGAACCGGCGGGCGGCGGTCTCAGAGCAGCACGCGCTCGATGCCCCCGCGATTGGCGCGCGCGACGAAGTCGCCCATCCAGTCGTCGCCGAGTAGGCGGCGCGCGATCTCGACGACGATGTAATCGGCGTCGGTGCCGGCGTCGTCGTCGAAGCGCTTCAGACCCTGCAGGCACGACGGGCACGAAGTCAGCACCTTGACCTCGCC
>DASVWR010000141.1:0-12206 GCA_036393115.1 Casimicrobiaceae bacterium | reverse complement strand
GCCCGCGGCGTGGTTGCGGCTCGCGCTCGCGATGGTGCTGTCGACGCTCGGCGGCGTCGGCATGTGGTCGGTCGTGGTCGTGCTACCGACCGTGCAGACCGAGTTCGGCGTCGCGCGCGGTGCGGCGTCGCTGCTGTATACGCTGACGATGCTCTGCTTCGGCGTTTCGGGCATTGCGATGGGCCGTCTTTCCGACCGCTTCGGGGTCGTCATACCGGTGGCGGTCGGTTCGGCGATGCCCGGTGCCGGATATCTCGCCGCCGGAGAGGCCTCGACACTTTGGCAATTCGCACTCGCGCAGGGTGTGCCGATCGGCGCCGGCAGCGCCGCCACCTTCGCTCCGCTGCTCGCGCACATCTCGCTGTGGTTCGTGCGCCGGCGCGGGATCGCCGTGGCGATCTTCGCGAGCGGCAGTTATCTCGCCGGCGTCGTCTGGCCGCCGGTCGTCGAGCATTTCATCGCAACTTCCGGTTGGTGCGCAACGTACGCGAGCATCGGGGCGTTCTGTCTCGCGACGATGCTGCCGCTCACGCTGTGGCTGCGCCGTCGCCCACCGCTGCACGACGATCCAGCGAGCGCGGTGCCGCTGCGTGCGAAGGTACCGGCGCGTGCTGCCGCGCTCGGCTTGTCTCCCGGTGCGCTGCAGCTTCTCCTCGTGCTGGCAGGGCTGGGCTGCTGCGTGGCGGTGTCGATGCCGCAGGTGCACCTCGTTGCTTACTGCAGCGATCTCGGCTATGGACCGGCCCGCGGCACCGAGATGCTGTCGCTGATGCTCGCCTGCGGAATCGCGAGCCGCCTGCTGTTCGGCGTGATCTGCGACCGCATCGGCGGGTTGCGGACGCTACTTCTCGGCTCGTCGCTGCAGTGTGTCGCGTTGTTCCTGTTCCTGCCGTTCGACGGGCTGGCGTCGCTCTACGTGATTTCAGCGCTGTTCGGATTCTTCCAGGGCGGCATCGTCCCGTCGAATGCGATCATCGTGCGCGAGTATTTCGATCGTGCCGAGGCCGGGGCGCGTCGGCATGGTGATCACCGCGACGCTGTTCGGCATGGCGCTCGGCGGTTGGCTCTCGGGCGCGATCTTCGACCTCACCGGCTCGTATCACGCCGCGTTCTTGAACGGCATCGGCTGGAATCTTCTCAACCTGTCGATCGCGGCGTGGCTCGCGCGGCGTGCGTTCGGGCGACCGGTGCTCGCGATCGGCCGGCGAGGCGGACCTGAAATGAGGCTGTCCCCGCTTTGCAGAGCTTCGCTGAGCGTCTAGGCGCTCGCGTCGTCGAGCGCGCGCAGCGCGTCGGCATCGAGTACGACGTGCGTCGACGCGAGCACCTCGTCGAGCTGTGCGATCGACGTGGCGCTGACGATCGGTGCGGTCACCGCGGGGCGCGACAGGAGCCACGCGAGCGCCACCTGCGCCGGCGTCGCACCAACCTGCTTCGACACCTGGTCGAGGGCGGCGAGGATGCGCATACCGCGCGCGTCGAGAAACTTCTTCACTCCGGCGCCGCGCGGGCTCTTCGCGAGATCGGCCTCAGATCGGTACTTGCCGGTGAGAAAACCCGCCGCGAGCGCGAAGTACGAGATCACGCCGAGTCCCTCGCGAACGCAGACCTCGGCGAGCGGGCCTTCGAATTCGCTGCGCACGCAGAGGTTGTACTGCGGCTGCAGCGTCGCATAGGTCGGGAGCCCGGCGCGCCGGCCGACGTCGAGCGCTTCGCCGAGGCGGGCGGCGGTCAGGTTCGACGCCCCGATCGCGCGCACCTTGCCCTGCTCGATCAGGCGCGCATAGGCGTCGAGCGTCTCCTCGAACGGCGTCTTGTCGTCGTCCCAGTGCGACTGGTAGAGGTCGATCGCACCGACCTTGAGCCGTCGCAGCGACAGGTCGACCTCGCGCATGATGCAGTCGCGGCGCAGGCAGCGATAGCCGAGGCCGACATCCGAGCCCACCTTGGTCGCAATCACGACGTCGTCGTGGCGGCCGCGGCGCGCGATCCAGTTGCCGATCACCGACTCGGATTCGCCGCCGGCGTGGCCGGGCGCCCAGCGCGAATACGAGTTCGCCGTGTCGATCAGATTGAATCCGGCGCCGACGAACGCGTCGAGCAGGCGGAACGAAGTCGCCTCATCCGCAGTCCACCCGAATACGTTGCCGCCGAAGGCGAGCGGCGCGATCTCGAACCCCGTGCTGCCGAGCTTACGTCGTTGCATCCGCTGCCCCGTCACGTGGTCGCGAAGCCGCGAACCAGTGCTTCCACTGCGGCGCGGGCGTCGGTGAGGATCGGTGTTCCGTCACCGACCAGGAGCGCGTCGAAATCGAGCGTCGCCAGGCGTGCGACCGTTCGGCGCAGTCGCGGCGGATCGTCGGTGAGGCTCTCGCGCACGAGCGAGCAGGCTCCCGGGGGATTGCCGATGATCGCGTCGCCGACGACGAGAATCTTGCGCGCGGGCCAGTGGAGCGCGATCTCGCCGGGGGATTTTCCCGCCGCATCGACGACCACGAACGGGCCGATCGCCACGCCCACTGCGAGCTCGCCGTCGATGATCGTCCCGGGTCCCTGCGCGCGCTCGGCGTCCGCCGGGTGGATCAGCGTCCTCGCGCCGGTGCGCGCCCGCACGGCGTTGGCGGCACGCGAGTGATTGCGATTGGTGAGGACGATCGTCGCGACGCCGAGCTCGGCGAGGCGTGCGAGCGTTTCCGAATCCGGCTCGACCGGATCGATGCAGACGTTGCCCTGCGCGTGCGGGGCGAAGTAGCCGTTGAAGTCGTAGCCGTGGGCTTCGGAGCGGCGGCTCCACGTGAAGATGCCGGGGAGGAGTTCTCGCATGATGTCGCGACCGAGATCGATTGACCGCAACGATACGATAAACGCGACCCTCTGCCCAGCCGGCGCAGCCACCGCACCATGCGCGACGTTCTTGCCGTCGTCGACATCCAGAACGAGTTCCTTTCCGGAGCGCGCGCGGGCCGGCGTCGTCGTGCGCGGCGCGGCGATGTAGCCACGCAGCAGTGCAACGACGTCGGGCCGGTCCCAATCGACCGGGCCGACGTGGCGCGCGAGCTCGCGCCCGTCGCGTCCGATCAGCAGCGTCGTCGGCAGTGCGACGCCGCCGACACGCGCGAGCGCGCGACCCGAGGCATCGACGTAGAGGTGAAGCGCGCGCACGTCGTACTGATCGAAATAGCTCGTGACCGCGGCGAGCCCGCCGCGGTCGATCGACAGCGCAACCACCTCGAAGTCGGGGCCACCGAGGAGTGCCTGCAGGTGATCGAGCGTCGGCAGCTCCTGGCGGCACGGCGGACACCAGGTCGCCCACAGATTCAGCAGGATCACCCGGCCGCGGAAATCCGACAGGTGTCGCGGATGCCCGTTCAGGTCGACGAATGCGAGATCAGGCAGCGCGTGCGGCGAAGGCGCGTGCTCGAAGAGGTCGCCTGCGAGGGCGAACTGTGCCGGCGCCGTGGCCCCTGCGGCGCTCGCGGCGGCGACGAAAAGCGCGACAAGCCATCGCGCCGCGCCGTGGTGCACGATACGCCCTCTGCGACGCAACCCCTCGAGCCACCTGCCAGCCATGGACGCCCTCGAAGCGCTCTCGACCCGTACCAGCCCCGCCGCCCTCACCGATCCCCCGCCCGATCCCGCCACGATGGAGCGCCTGCTCGCCGCGGCGATGCGCGCTCCCGACCACGGGCGGCTGCGGCCATGGCGGTTCATCATCATAGACGGTGAAGCGAGAAAGGCGTTCGGCGCCGTGCTCGCAGAGGCGCTTCGCGCACGCGAACCCGGAGTCGCCGACGCCGTGCTCGCGAAGGAACGCGCGAAACCGCTGCGCGCGCCGCGCATCGTCGTCGTCGCGGCGGCGCTTCGCGACCATCCCGGCGTGCCGCAGGTCGAGCAGGTGATCGCCGCGGGTGCTGCCGCCGAGAACCTGCTCGTCGCCGCGCACGCTGCGGGCTTCGGCGGATTCTGGCGCACCGGCGCCGCCGCCTACGACGACACGGTCAAGCGCGCGCTGGGGCTCGCACCCGGCGACGCGATCGTCGGCTTCATCTACCTCGGCACTCCCGCCGCCGCGGTGGCGCCTCCCGCGGCCGATGGCGGTGCGCGCATCATCCACTGGACGGGCTCGCTGGGGACGGGCGACCCGTCCCGCTGACGCTGTGTCACGCCGGGCGCGCGCCCTCGCCCTCCGGCGCGAGGAAGAGATCGGGCAGCGGCGCCATAGATGGATCGACCGCGTAGGCGCTGAAGTCGGTGGCACCTTCCTCGCGCAGCACGTCCTCGTCGATCAGGAAGCGCCCGGTGCGTGCCCGCGAAGGCGACGCGAGGATCGCGTGCGCGGCATCGGCGACGATTTCGGGCTTGCGGCAGCGGCGCACGTCGATTCCCGGGAGCATGCGCAGTGCCTCGGTCGCGATCACCGTCCGCGGCCACAGCGCGTTGATCGCCACACCCTGGTTCGCGAATTCCTGCGCGAGGCCGAGCGTGACGAAGCTCATGCCCATCTTGGCGAGCGTGTACGCGACGTGCGGCCTCCACCAGCGCGGCTCGAGCGTCGGCGGCGGCGCGAGGGTCAGGATATGGGGATTGGTCGAGCGGAGCAGGTGCGGCAGGCACGCCTGCGCGCATGCGTACGTTCCGCGCGCATTGACGGCGTACATCAGGTCGAAGCGCTTCATCGGCGTGTCGAGCGTTCCGCGCAGCCAGATCGCGCTCGCGTTGTTGACGAGGATGTCGATTCCGCCGAACTGCCCGACCGTTCGCTCGACCGCGGCGTGGATCTCGGCGTCGTCGCGGATGTCGCAGCGAATCGCGAGCGCGTGCCCTCCCGCGGCGTCGATCGCCGCGGCTGCCGTATGGATCGTTCCAGGCAGCCGCGGATCGGCCTCGGTCGACTTCGCCGCCACGGCGACGTTGGCGCCGTCGCGTGCGGCCCGAAGTGCGATCGCGAGGCCGATGCCGCGCGACGCGCCTGTGACGAACAGGGTCTTGCCTTGCAGCGTACTCACGAACACTCCTCCCGGCGCCGGTGCCGATCGATGGTCGTGGACCGGCGCCAAGAGTACATCGCGCAGTCAGGCCGGCGCTGGCGCAGCCCGCGCGACCCAGTGCGAACGCAGCGGTTTCAACACCAGCAACGCGAGCAGTGCGGTGATCACGTCGAGCACGATGACGATCACGAACACCGTCGTCCAGTTGCCGGTCGTCTCGCGGATCCACGCCGCCACGGGCCCGCCGAGCACCGAGCCGACACCCTGCGCGATGTAGAGGAAGCCGTAATTGGTCGTCGCGTAACGGGTGCCGAAGAGATCGGTCAGCGTCGACGGGAACAGCGAGAAGATCTCGCCCCAGCCGAAGAACACGAGCCCGGTCAGCACGACGAACACCGCCGCATTGTGCGCGAACAGCAGCAACAGCAGGATCGCGAGCGCTTCGAGCGCGAACGCGATGAACATCGTGTTCTCGCGCCCGATGTGGTCCGAGACCCAGCCGAAGAACGGTCGTGTGATGCCGTTGGTCGCGCGCGACAGCGTAAGCGACAGCGGCAGCGCGGCGAGGCCCAGCACCAGCGTGTCCTTGACGCCGAAGTCGGCGGCGAACGGCCCGACCTGCGACACCACCATGAGGCCGCTCGTCGCCATCATCGACATCATGATGAACATCAGCCAGAACACCGGCGTGCGCAGCATCTCCGCCGCGCGGTAGCTCGTCTGCGACTGGCGGCTCGCCTGCCGCGCCGCGAGTGCCTGTGCCGCCTCGGGCTTCCAGCCCGCCGGGGGAATCCGGAACACCTGGCTCACGACGACGCCGACGACGAGCTGGATCCAGCCCCAGACGATCAGCGTCTGCGCGTAGCCCGCGTGGGGAATCATGTTCGCAATCGGGAACGACGTGATGATCGCGCCGGCTCCGTATCCCGCGGCGGCGATTCCCGCTGCAAAACCGCGGCGATCGGGAAACCAGCGCACCATGTGGCCGATGATCCCGACGTAGACGATGCCGGTGCCGAAGCCGCCGATGATGCCGTACGTGAAGTAGAGCGCCCACAGGTTGTCGACGTAGGCCGACAGTACCCAGCTCAGGCCCGAGAGGATGCAGCCGATCGAGATCAGGAAGCGCGGGCCGAAGCGGTCGACGAGCCACGCCTGGATCGGTGAGCAGAACGTCTGAAGCACGATCAGCAGCGAGAAGGTGACCTGCAGCTGTGCGAGCGAGGCCCCGAGCTTGCCTTGCAGCGGGTGGATGAACAGCGTCCACGTGTACTGCGGGCTCGAGATCGACATCATCGCGATGAAGCCCAGCAGCATCTGCCACCAGCGATTCAGGTACCACGGGGTGGCGCCTGTCGAAACCTGCACGGTCTCCGTCGACATGCTTCCTCCTGAACTCGTGGACTGCGGGACTGCAAGGTTCCGCCTTGTCGCGGCGCAGCGCAAGGGGTTTCTTCAGACGCGCTCGATGATCATCGCGATGCCCTGCCCGACGCCGATACACATCGTGCAGAGCGCGCGGCGTCCGCCGCCCGATTCGAGCTGATTGAGCGCCGTCGTCACGAGGCGGGCTCCCGATGCGCCGAGCGGATGGCCGATGGCGATCGCGCCGCCATTTGCATTGACGTGCCCGGCGTCATCGGGAAGGCCGAGGTCGCGCATCACCGCGAGGGCTTGCGCAGCGAAAGCCTCGTTCAGCTCGATCACGTCGATTCGCGCGAGCGTGAGCCCGGTGCGTGCGAGGAGCTTCCTCGTCGCCGGAGCCGGTGCGAACCCCATGATCCGCGGTGCGATGGCAGCGACCGCCGCGCCGACGATGCGCGCGCGCGGTGTCAGCCGATGGCGCGCAGCCGCGGCCTCGGTCGCGATGACGAGCGCGCAGGCGCCGTCGTTGATCCCCGATGCATTGCCGGCGGTGACGCTGCCGTCGGGGCGGACGACGCCCTTCAGTTTCGCGAGCGCCTCGGGTGTGGTTGCAGGGCGCGGATGCTCGTCGGTATCGACCTGCACCGCGTCGCCCTTCTTCGTCGCGACCGACACCGGCACGATCTCGCGCGCGAAGAAGCCCGCGGCGTGCGCCGCGCCCCAACGTCGCTGGCTGCGCAGCGCAAAGGCATCCTGGTCGGCGCGCGCGACGTGGAACTCGGTCGCGACGTTCTCGGCGGTCTCGGGCATCGAGTCGATGCCGTACTGCGCCTTCATCCGCGGATTGACGAAACGCCAGCCGATCGTCGTGTCGAATATCGCCGCGTTACGCGAAAACGGCGTCTCCGCCTTGCCGAGAACGAACGGCGCGCGCGACATGCTCTCGACCCCGCCGGCGACGAAGAGCTCGCCTTCGCCCGCCTTCGCCGCGCGCGCGGCGATCGCGATCGCGTCGAGGCTCGATCCGCAGAGGCGGTTCACCGTGGTCCCCGGCACTTCGGGTGGGAGGCCTGCCAGCAGCAGCGCCATGCGCGCGACGTTGCGGTTGTCCTCGCCGGCCTGGTTCGCGCTGCCGAAGATGACGTCGTCGACGGCGCCCCAGTCGACGCCGGGATTGCGCTCGACGAGCGCGCGGATCGGGAGCGCCGCGAGGTCGTCGCAGCGCACCGTGGCAAGCGCTCCGCCGTAACGTCCGAACGGCGTGCGGATCGCATCGCAGATGAAGGCTTCGGTCATCGGGGCTCTCGCATTGCGGAACTCTCGCGCGACCAGGTCGTGAAGCGACCGCCCGAGCGCACGAGCTCTTCGAGGAGCGGCGCCGGCGTCCAGAAATCGGGGCCGAAACGCTCGCGGTAGCGCAGGATCGTGTCGTACACCGCGGCAAGGCCGGTCGCGTCGGCATCGTACATCGGACCGCCGCGCCATTGCGGGAAGCCGTAGCCGTGCAGCCACACCATGTCGATATCGAGCGCGCGTGCCGCCACATTTTCGTCGAGAATGCGCGCACCTTCGTTGACCATCGACCACACGCAGCGCTCGACGATCTCGGCTGCTGGAATCTCGCGCCGCTCGATGCCGGCGGCGCGCGAGTGGGCAACGATCAGCGCCTCGATCTCGGGATCGGGAATCGGCGTGCGACGGCCCGGCTCGTAGCGATACCAGCCGGCACCCGACTTCTGGCCGAGGCGGCCGCGCTCGCAGACCTGGTCGAGGAGATTGCAGTCGCGCACGCCCGGCCGGCGCAGATGGGAGCGCGCCTTGCGGTTTGCCCAGCCGATGTCGAGGCCCGACAGGTCGGCGACGGCGAGCGGTCCCATCGCGAAGCCGAATTCGACCAGCGCGCGGTCGACGTCCTGCGGCAGCGCCCCTTCCTCGAGCAGGAAGAAGGTCTCGCGCGTGCGCTGCATCAGCATCCGGTTGCCGACGAAGCCGTCCGTGCCGCCGACGGCGACCGCGACCTTGCCGAGCGCGCGTCCGACCTGCATCGCCGTCGCGAGCACCGCCGGAGCCGTGAGCGGCGTGCGCACGTTCTCGACCAGGCGCATCACGTTGGCCGGGCTGAAGAAGTGCATGCCGACGACATCGTGCGGGCGCTGCGTGAAGCCCGCAATCGTCGCGACGTCGAGGTACGACGTGTTGGTCGCGAGCACTGCCTCCGGCTTTGCGATCGCATCGAGCTTCTCGAAGACCTGACGCTTGACGCCGAGGTCTTCGAACGCCGCCTCGACGATCAGGTCGGCGTCGCGCAGCGCGTTCCAGTCGAGCGTCGGCGCGATGCGTGCGATGCGCTCGTCCATCGCAGCCTGCGCGAGGCTTCCCCGTCGCACACTCGCCGAATAGTTGCGCCGGATGTTCTCGATGCCGCGCGCGAGCCCGGCGCTGTCTGCGTCGAGCAGCGTGACGGGGATGCCGGCGTTGGCGAAGCACATCGCGATCCCGGCGCCCATCGTCCCGGCGCCGACCACACCCGCGCGGCGAACGTCGCGCGGCTTCACGTCGGGTGCGAGGCCCGGCACCTTCGCCACTTCGCGCTCGGCGCGGAATGCGTAGCGCAGCGCCGCCGACTGCTCCGACGCGCGCAATTCGAGAAAGAGCTCGCGCTCGCGCGCGAGGCCTTCGGGGAGCGGGAGCGTCGCGGCGGCGGCGAGCGCATCGATCGCGGCCTGCGGCGCGCGCTGCCCGCGCTGCCGCTTCGCCGCGTCGGCGCGCGCGCGCTCGAAGAGCTCTTCGCTTGCGGCCGGCGCGGCGAGCCTGCCGCCCTTCCTCGCCGCGGCGGGATCCGTCGCGTGGCGCTTCGCGGCGGCGATCGCGCTCGTGACGAGGTCGTCGCCGGCGATCTCGTCGATCGCACCCGCAGCAAGCGCATCGACGGCGCCGATGGGCTCGCCTCCGACGATCATCTCGAGCGCTCGCTCGAAACCGACGAGTCGCGGCAGGCGCTGCGTGCCGCCGGCGCCCGGCAGCAATCCGAGCTTCACCTCAGGGAGGCCGACGCGAGCACCCGGCGCCGCCACTCGGTGGTGGCACGCGAGCGCGATCTCGAAGCCTCCGCCGAGCGCCGTGCCGTGGAGCGCCGCGATGACCGGCTTCGCCGAGTCTTCGATCGCCTGCGTGAGTTCGGGAAGCTGCGGGGGCTCGGGTGCGCGGTCGAGCTCGGCGAGGTCCGCGCCGGCGACGAAGGTCCGGCCGGCGCAGGCGATCACCATCGCGTCGACGCCGGAATCGGCGTTCGCGCGCCGCACCGCATCGAGGAGACCGGCGCGGACCGGGGTCGACAGCGCATTGACCGGCGGATGGTCGACGGTGACGACGGCGATGCGATCGTGTACGAGCGTGCCGACGTGGGACATGGCCGGATTATCCATGCGCGGGCGGGCAGCCGGACCGATCGCGGGCGCGGTCAGTAGGTTTCTATATGCAGGCGGCTCTTCGCGAGAAGCGCGGGCTTCAGGCGGTCCCAGTCGAGGTCGTGCGCGCGGCAGACGTCGCGGAACGCATCGATGACGCCGCCCTCCATCTCCTTCAGCCCGCAGAGGTAGATGAAGCAGTCGTCGTCGATCAGCATCCGCGCGACCTTGTCGCCACGCTCGCGGATGCGGTCCTGCACGTAGCGCTTCGGCTCGCCCGGGATGCGCGAGAACGCGAAATTGATGTCGATGAAGTCCTTCGGGAGCTTCGTCAGCGGTCCGAAATAGGGCAGCTCCTGCTCGACGCGCGCGCCGAAGAAGAGGAGGAGCTCGCCGCCTTCCTTCAGCGCGCGGCGCCTGCGCCTCCGCTCGGTCATCGCGCGCATCGGCGCCGAACCAGTGCCGGTACAGATCATCATCAGCGACGAGCCGGGGTGATTGGGCTTGAGGAAGCTCGCGCCGTAGGGCCCGACGACCTTCACCTCGTCGCCGATCGCGAGGTCGCAGAGGTAATTCGACGCCACGCCGAGTACGGCCCTGCCGTCGCGATCGACGGTGACGCGTTTCACCGTGAGCGCGACGTTGTTGTAGCCGGGGCGCTCACCTTCGCGCGGACTCGCGACCGAGTAGAGGCGAACGTAATGGGCGTTACCGCCGGCATCGGTTCCCGGTGGAACGACCCCGAGCGTCTGCCCTTCGAGCAGCGGAAACGCGGTATTGCCGAAATCGAGCACGAGGTGGCGGATATCGGCCGACGCACCGTCGGCGGTCAGCCGGTAGTTGCCGGTGACCGTCGCGATCGCTGGCTTCGCGATCGAATAGAGGTTGACGTACGGATGCGCGGCCGACCACGGCGGCGTCGCCGGCCCGCCCTGCCCCGCGGTCGCGATCTCGGTGAGTGCGCGCACTTCGGAGGGCACCTCGGCCGGCGCCTTGGGCTCGAGCTCGACGGGTGGCGGCAGCGCGTCCCAGCCGAGCTGCTCGTCGAGCGTGTACGGAGTCGATTTCAGCACCTGGTGCCAGTGATCGATCGCACCGGTCGGGCACGGCGCGACGCACGAGTGGCAGCCGCTGCACACCGCGAAATCGACGACGTAATTGCGCTCGTCGTGGCTGATCGCGTGGATCGGACAGCTCGCTTCGCAGGTATTGCAGCGAATGCAGACCTCGGGGTCGATCAGATGCTGCAGCGCGTAGTCGGCGCTCGGCGCGGCGGTGGGCATGCTCGACTCCGGTTCGCTCGTCGAAGCTGGCGGCTCAGTTGAAGCGCACGTATTCGAAATCGACCGGCTGGCGATTGATGCCGATCGCCGGCGGCGCGATCCAGCCCGCGAAGCGGCCGGGCTCGACCACGCGCCCCATCAGCGAGGCGACAAACGCACGGTCCTCCGCGGTCGGCAGCCAGCGGCCGACATTCGCGTTCCACGCGGCTTCGCTGATCACGTCCCCTTCGGGCGAGATACGCAGCTCGGAAAAGCTGCCGATGCGGCGGTTGAATGCCTTGTGTGGCAGTTCGAGGCGCTGTGGCAGGCCGGCCTTCTCGATCACCTTGTTCCAGCGCCCGACTCCGCCCTGCGAATCCTTGACGAAGTCGTCGCGCAGCACCTCGTTCAGCGCGTTGAGCATCGGCGCTTCCTGTTCGACGAGCCCGCCGCCAACCGCGGCGATCAGCGGATAGGTTGCGTCCTGCAGTGCATGATCGTCGGCGCGCTTCGTCTCCTCGTAGCGTCCCTTGAGCCCCGACGTGTAGAACGTCGCGGCATTCGATGATCGATCGGCGCCAAACAGGTCGATCGTCACGCTGTAGTGGAAGTTGAGGTAGCGCTGAATGGTCGGCAGGTCGATGACGCCCGCCGCGCGCAGCCGATCGGGATCGTCGCTCTTCAGCTCGTTCATCACCTGGCAGGTGCGCTGGACGACGCGCGCGACGCCCGATTCGCCGACGAACATGTGATGCGCCTCCTCGGTCAGCATGAACTGTGTCGTGCGCGCGAGGGGCTCGAATCCGGACTCGGCAAGCGCGCAGAGCTGGAACTTGCCGTCGCGGTCGGTGAAGTAGGTGAACATGAAGAGCGAGAGCCAGTCGGGCGTCCGCTCGTTGAACGCACCGAGGATGCGCGGGTTGTCGGTGTCTCCCGATCGACGGGTCAGGAGTGCCTCCGCCTCCTCGCGCCCGTCGCGTCCGAAATGCCGATGCAGCAGGTACACCATCGCCCACAGGTGGCGCCCTTCCTCGACGTTGACCTGGTAGAGGTTGCGCAGGTCATAGAGCGACGGACAGGTGTTGCCGAGATGACGCTGCTGCTCGACCGATGCCGGCTCGGTGTCGCCCTGGGTGACGATGATGCGCCGCAGATTGGCGCGGTGCTCGCCGGGAACGTCGTGC
>DASVWR010000140.1:0-59887 GCA_036393115.1 Casimicrobiaceae bacterium | reverse complement strand
AGCAAGGCGACCCGCGCCCAGATGCGGATGCGGCCGGGCCGATCAGAACAGGCGCGAAACGTCATTGAAGAGAGCCAGGGCCATCAGCACCGCGAGCATCGCCATGCCGATGCGTTGACCGACCTCGATGGCGTGGTCGGAGACAGGACTACCTTTGACAATTTCGGCGAGATAATACAGCAAATGCCCCCCATCCAACAGCGGGATGGGCAGCAGGTTCAGCACGCCGAGACTGATGCTGATGAGCGCGAGGTAGCCGAGAAACGCGAGGAGCCCGGCCTGTGCCGATTCGCCGGCGATGTCGGCCATCGTGATCGGACCGCTGATGTTGCGCAGCGACGCACTGCCGGTGACGATCCGGCCGAGCATGCGCACGGTGAACAGCGACAGCTCGCCGGTCTTCTCGAAGCCCGCGCCAAGCGCTTCGAGCGGCGCGTCACGAACGACGACGGCGAGCCTCGCCGCGGCCGCAGGGTCGACGCGCAGCCGCACGCCGGCGAGGCCGATCTTCCTGCCGTCCTGCTCGACCGACTCCGGCGTCAGCGCGACGGTGATCTCGCGGCCGGCGCGCAGCACGCGATAGTCGAGCGCAACGCCCGGGTGCGCATTGGTGACCTGCGCGACGCCCGCCGGCGAATGCATCGGCACGCCGTCGACGGCGACGATCAGGTCTCCCGATTTCAGGCCGGCCGCCTCGGCGGGCTTGCCGGGGAGCACCGAATCGACGATCGGCGCGCCGAGATCGACGACGAGGCCGAGCTTCGTGAGCGGATCGCCCTCCCAGTCGCTGTCGGAGAGCCCGCCGAGCGAAAGCTCGCGGACGACCGGCTCGGTGGCGGCGTTGCCGCGCGCGAGCGACACGCGGACCGTCGACTCGCCCTGCTCGCGCAGAAGACGCCAGCGCAGCTCCTGGACGCTGCGCACCGGGTCGCCGTCGACCGCAGTCACGACGTCGCCGCCGCGCACGTCTGCCGCCGCGGCGGCGCTCTGCGGCGGCGGCGCGGCGAGGAGCGGTCGCTGCCCGGGAATGCCCGCCATGTAGGTCGCCGAGAAGAAGAGGCCGGCGAGGACGAGGTTTGCGATCGGCCCCGCGGCGACGATCGCGATGCGTTTCGCCACCGGCTGGCGGTTGAATGCACGCGGAAGGTCAGCGCGCGCGACCGCGCCCTCGCGCTCGTCGGCCATCCGCACGTAGCCCCCGAGCGGAATCGCGGAGAGCGCCCATTCGGTGCGGTCGCTGCCGAAGCGGCGCGACCAGATCACGCGGCCGAAGCCGACCGAGAAGCGCAGCACCTTGACGCCGGCAAGCCGCGCCACCGCGTAATGGCCGAGCTCGTGGAACACGACGAGCACGCCGAGGGTCACCGCGAACGCGACAATCTTGTAGAGAACATCGATCATGCCGCGATCCCCAGCGCGACGCGGCAGAGCGTGCGCGCGTCGGCGTCGACGGCGAGCGCGTCGTCGAGCGAGGCGACCGGCGTCGGAGAGCGTCGCTCGAGCACCGCCGCACACGCACGCGCGATGTCGCTGAAGCGGGCGCGCCCGGCGAGGAACGCGTCGACGGCGACTTCGTTCGCAGCGTTGAGCGCAATCGGCGCCGCCGGATCCGAGGCGAGCGCCGCGTACGCGAGGTCGACGCACGGAAAGCGCGCCGGATCGGTTGGCAGGAACGTGAGCGTGCCGACCGCGGCGAGGTCGAGCGAGCCGACCCCGCTGTCCACGCGTCCGGGCGCAGCGAGCGCCTGCGCGATCGGCGTGCGCATGTCAGGGTGGCCGAGCTGCGCGAGCACCGAGCCGTCGACGTACTCGACCAGCGAATGCACGATGCTCTGCGGATGGACCACGACCTCGATCCGATCGGCGGGCGCGCCGAACAGCCAGTGCGCCTCGATCACTTCAAGACCCTTGTTCATCATCGTCGCCGAATCCACCGAGATCTTGCGTCCCATCGCCCAGTTCGGGTGTCTGCAGGCCTCGTCCGGCGTCACGTGATCGAAGTCGGTCTCCGGCCGCCGGAAGAACGGCCCGCCCGACGCGGTGAGCACGATCCGGCGCACGCCGGCCGCTGCGGGATCGCGCGCGTACGGCGTCGGCAGGCACTGATAGACGGCATTGTGCTCGCTGTCGATCGGCACCAGCGTCGCGGCCCCCTCCTCGGCGGCTGCGATGAAGAGCGCGCCGCCGATCACGAGCGCTTCCTTGTTCGCGAGCAGGATGCGCTTGCCGGCGCGTGCCGCCGCGAGCGTCGCCGGCAGACCGGCGGCACCGACGATTGCGGCGAGCACGGTGTCGGCCTCCGGCAGCGTCGCGACCTCGGCGAGCCCCGCCGTTCCCGCGACGACGCGCGTCGCGATTCCTTGGGCAGCGACTTCGCGCGCAAGCGCGGCGGCGTGTTCGCCGTCGTGCAGTGCGGCAAGCCGCGGCCGGTGACGCCGGCAGAGCTCGAGCAGGCGCGCATGATTGCTGTGGGCGGCGAGCGCGACCACTTCGAAGCGATCGGGATGGCGCGCGATGACGTCGAGCGCCGAAGCGCCGATCGAGCCCGTCGCGCCGAGCAGCGCCACGCCTTCGCGCTTCATGGCCGTCCCAGGAACAGGAGCGCGGCGATCGACGCGGGCGGCATCGCGGCGACGAGCGCGTCGATGCGGTCGAGGATCCCGCCGTGGCCGGGAAGGAGCCGGCCGCTGTCCTTCACGCCGGCCTGACGTTTCAGCAGCGATTCGTAGAGGTCGCCGACAATCGAGAGACCCGCGAGCGCCAGGGCGAGCACGACCCATGCGACGAGCGCGGCCGGTCCCGACGCGCCGCGATAGCCCGCCCGCTGCGCGAGTGGCACCAGGGCCAGCGCGTAGATCGCGACGCCGGCGAGCGCTCCTGCGACGCCCTCCCACGTCTTGCCCGGGCTCACCTGCGGCGCGAGGCGATGACGGCCGATCGCCCTGCCGGTGAAATAGGCGGCGGTATCGGCGATCCATACGATCGCCATCGCCGCGAGCACGAGCCATGGCGAACGCACCTGCATCGACACCAGCGCGACGAACGCGCCGGTCAGCACGATCCAGCCCGACACGACGCGAACGAGAGGCCGTTTCGGGTCCCAGCGGACGAGCACCCAGGGTGTGGCGACGACGAGCCAGAATGCGCTGGCTACGCCGCCGACGGCGAGCACCACGCCGGGCGGCCAGCCGTCGTCGAAGCGCGCAGCCGGGGCGAGCAGGAGATAGCCGGCGATCAGCAGCGTGCCGGCGGCGAAAAGCACGCGCGAAGCGCCGGCAAGACGCGCAAGGCGTGCCCATTCGTCGGCGGCGCCGAGCAGTGCCGCCAGCACGACGAGCGCGAACAACCGCGGCGGCAGCGCGAACAGCGCGAGGAGCACCAGCACAAGCAACGCGCAGGCGGTGACGATGCGCGTGGCAAGCGGGTGATTCGGCACCGGGCCCGGCCCGGAAGCGACACTCACGCGTCGTTCCCGTGGACCTGCTCGCCGGTCTGGCCGAAGCGGCGCTCGCGCGTGGCGAACGATTCGATCGCGGCAGCGAGCGCCGCCGCATCGAAATCGGGCCACAGGAGATCGGTGAAGTAGAGCTCGGTGTAGGCGAGCTGCCACAGCAGGAAGTTCGAGATGCGCTGCTCGCCGCCGGTGCGGACGAAGAGGTCCGGCTCGGGCGCGTAGGCCATCGCGAGCCACGGCTCGAGCGCCTCGGGCTCGAGCGCGGCATCGCCGGCAAGCGCCTCGGGATGGGCGCGAAAATACGCGCGCGCCGCCTGGGCGATGTCCCAGCGGCCGCCGTAGTTGGCGGCGATGGTCAGCGTGAGGCGCGTGTTGCCCGCGGTCCGCGCCTCGCCCTCGGCGATGAGCTCGCGGATGCGCTTGTCGAAACGCATCGTGTCGCCGACGACGCGCAAGCGGATTCCGTTCGCGTGGAGCTTCGCCACCTCCTGCTCGAGCGCACGCGCGAAGAGCTCCATCAGGAGCGTCACCTCGTCGGCGGGACGGCGCCAGTTCTCGCTCGAGAACGCGAACAGCGTCAGGTATTCGATGCCGTGCTCGATCGCCGCGCGCACTGCGGCGCGCACCGCCTCGACACCCTTGCGGTGCCCGGCGATACGCGGCAGCAGGCGCTTGTTGGCCCAGCGCCCGTTGCCGTCCATGATGATGGCGACATGGCGCGGAACCCGGGCCGGGTCGGGGACGGCGCGCGTCGAGCTCGTGAACACGGCGTGGCGACCTGGAGGCGACCTCGTGGCGACCTCAGATCGCCATCAGGTCGGCTTCTTTCAGCTGCAGCAGGCGGTCGACGTCCGCGATGTAGTGGTCGGTGAGCTTCTGCAGCTCGTCATGCGCACGGCGCTCGTCGTCCTCCGAGCACTCCTTGTCCTTGAGGAGGCGCTTCAGATGCTCATTGGCGTCGCGACGGACGTTGCGCACCGCGACGCGCGCGGCTTCGGCTTCCTTGTGCACGACCTTGATGAGGTCGCGGCGCCGCTCCTCGGTCAACGCCGGCATCGGCACGCGGATCATCTCGCCCGACGTCGCCGGGTTGAGCCCCAGATCGGAATCGCGAATCGCCTTCTCGACCATCGGGATCATCTTCTTCTCCCACGGCTGCACGGCGATCGTGCGCGGATCCGCGAGCGTCACGTTGGCGACCTGCGGCAGCGGCACCGAAGAGCCGTAGTAGTCGACGTGGATGTGATCGAGCAGGCCGGTGTGCGCGCGGCCGGTGCGTACCTTGGCAAGATCCGCCTTCAGCGTCTCGACCGATTTCACCATCTTTTGCTCGGCCGCCTTCTTGACATCGCTGATCATGGGGCCTCCACGCCTCAACAGTGCACGAGCGTGCCCTCGTCCTCGCCCATCACGACGCGCTTCAGCGCGCCGGGCACGAAGATCGAGAACACCTTGAGCTGCATGTTCTGGTCGCGGCACAGCGCGAGTGCCGTCGCGTCCATCACCTTGAGGTGGCGCGCGATCGCCTCGTCGAAGGTCAGCGACTGGTAGCGTCGCGCGGCGTTGTCGAGATGCGGATCCGACGTGTAGACGCCGTCGACCTTGGTCGCCTTCAGCACGATGTCGACGCTCATCTCGCGCCCGCGCAGAGCCGCCGCCGTATCGGTCGTGAAGAACGGGTTGCCGGTGCCGGCCGCGAAGATCACCACCCGGTTCAATTCGAGGTGGCGCAACGCGCGCCCGCGGATGTAGGGCTCGGCAACCTGATCGATGCGCAGCGCCGACTGCACGCGCGACTCGACGCCGGCGCGTCGCAGCGCATCCTGCAATGCTAGCGCGTTCATCAGCGTCGCGAGCATGCCCATGTAGTCGGCCGTGGCGCGGTCCATGCCGGCGGCACCCGGAGCGACGCCGCGGAAGATGTTGCCGCCGCCGATGACGATCGCGATCTGCACGCCGAGGCGCGCAACCTCGCCGACCTCGGCGACGATCCGGTCGATCGTCTCTCGCTCGATCCCGTAGCTGTTGGCGCCCATCAGCGCCTCGCCCGAGAGCTTCAGCAGGATGCGGCGGAACGCCGGGCGTGCCACCGGCAGCGGCGCGACCTCGGCGGCGGAAACGGCGGTGGCTGCGCTATCGGGTGGGCTCATCGCTTGCGCTCCGCAGTGAAGGGACGGTGACGCGCGTCGCCGCCGGCGCCTGGATCAGGCGCGGCTCAATGCGGCGACTTCGGCCGCGAAATCGTCCTTGCGCTTCTCGATTCCCTCGCCGACGACGTAGAGGACGAAGCCGTTGACCGTCGCTCCCTGCGCCTTCAGGAGCGCCGCGACGGTCTCCTTGTCGTTCTTGACGAACGGCTGCCCGAGCAGCGTCACCTCGGCGAGGAACTTGGCGACGGCGCCGTCGACCATCTTCGCGACGATGTTCGCAGGCTTTCCCGACTCCGCGGCGCGCGCGGCGGCAATCGACCGCTCGCGCTCGATCACGTCGGCAGCGACGTCGTCGCTGCCCACGGCGATCGGCTTGCTCGCGGCGATGTGCATCGCGAGGTCGCGTCCCAGCGCGGCGCCGCCTCCGCTGACGTCGACCAGCACGCCGATGCGCGTCCCGTGCACGTAGGACGCGATGCTTCCGCGCGCGTCGACGTTCCGGAAGCGGCGAATGCCGATGTTCTCGCCGATCTTCTGCACCAGCGCGACACGACGCGCCTCGACCGTCTCGCCGGAAGCGAGCGCGAGCGCGGAGAGCGCAGCCGGATCGGCCGGACGCCGCGTGCGCACGAGCGCGGCGAGCTCGGCGGCGAACGCCTTGAAGTCGTCGTTGCGCGCGACGAAGTCGGTCTCGCAGTTCACTTCGACGATCGCGGCGCTCTTGCCGTCCTCGGCGACCGACACGCCGATCACACCCTCGGCGGCGACGCGACCGGCTGCCTTGCTCGCCTTCGCTCCGCTCCTGATGCGCAGGATCTCCTCGGCCCTCGCGAGATCGCCGGCCGCCTCGGTGAGGGCCCTCTTGCACTCCATCATGCCCAGCCCGGTGCGCTGGCGCAGTTCCATCACCGTCGTCGCGGAAATATCCGCCATCTCCTGCTCCACTGATCAGCTCGCCGCGGGCGGCAGTCGCCGTCCGCAGCGATCGTTGCACGGCGGTGCCGACGCGCGACGCGCCTGCCGCACCGCGGTCGCGTCAGGCCGATGCCTCGTCGGCCACCTCGACGAATTCGTCGCCGCCCGATGCGATCTCCTGGATCGTGCTGTTGCGGCCCTCGAGCACGGCATCGGCGACACCGCGGGCATACAGCCGGATCGCACGGCTCGAATCGTCGTTGCCCGGAATCACCCAGGCGACCGGGTCCGGATTGTGGTTGGTGTCGACGACGGCGACGATCGGGATGCCGAGCTTCTTCGCCTCGCTGACGGCGATCTTGTGGTAGCCGACGTCGATGATGAACACCGCGTCCGGCAGCGCGTTCATGTCCTTGATCCCGCCGAGGCTCTTCTGCAGCTTGTCGAGCTCGCGCCGATGCGACAGCGCTTCGCGCTTCGACATCCGGTCGAAAGTGCCGTCTTCGGCCATCGTCTCGAGGTCCTTCAGGCGCTTGATCGACTGCTTGACGGTCTTGAAGTTCGACAGCATGCCGCCGAGCCAGCGATTGTCGACGTACGGCATGCCCGCGCGCCGCGCCTCTTCGGCGACGATCTCGCGTGCCTGGCGCTTGGTGCCGACGAACAGGATGGTGCCGCGATTCGCCGCGAGCTGGCGGACGTACTTCATCGCCTCGTTGTACATCGCCAGCGTCTTTTCGAGGTTGACGATGTGAATCTTGTTGCGCTGGCCGAAGATGTAGTCGGCCATCTTCGGATTCCAGTACCGCGTCTGGTGGCCGAAATGGACGCCGGCCTCCAGCATCTGACGCATCGTGACGGACATGCAGAACTCCTTCGCTCAGGGTTGGACCTCCATCGACGGGCGCCGGTCCGGCGCGGAGGCGCGGACACCCTGAAACCGCCGATGTGCGTGATGGGCGGGCGTCGTGCCGGCGTCGCTGCGCCGGAGGAACACTCCGCTCCTCTTCAAACCGCTTGCATCCCGGCACGACTTGCCAAAGGCCCGCGCAGACGCCATCTTTGGAATGGGGCTGCGCGCCCGCGGTTGGGGATTGCCTGGCGAACCGTGCGCGACCTGCGTTGCGGCTAACTTGGAATTTTAGCACATTGGAACAGCCGATCATGAGCGAAACCCCCGCGCAGGCGGGCCATGCGCAAATGGGCCGCGCTCCGGACGCGCCGACGGCCCTGGTCTGCCCGGAGCCCGGCTTTGGCTTCCTCGATGTCGCGGGTGATGACGCCGCGGCGTTCCTGCACGGCCAGCTTTCGAGCGACGTGCGCGCGCTCGTCCCCGGCGAGGCGCAATACTCGAGCTACAACACCGCGAAGGGGCGCGTGCTTGCGAACCTCGTCGTCGCCCGCATCGCCGGCGGCGAAACCACCGGACGCTACTGCGTCGTGCTGATGCGCGATCTCGCGGCATCGATCCGCGAGCGCCTCGCGCGGTACGTGCTGCGCTCGAAGATCACGATCGCCGATCGCAGCGGCGAGTGGGCGACGTTCGGACTCGCCGGAGACGGCGCGACCGCCGCCCTCGCAGCGGCGGGCATCGTCGTCGCGCCGTCGGTGCTTGTCCGCAGCGGCGACGCGTTCGCGCTCGGCCTCCCCGACGGGCGCGCGCTAGTGTTCGGTCCGCCGGCGGCCGTCGCCGCCGTCCGCGAAGCGATCGCCGCGCGCACTCGCCCCGGCGATCGGGCCGCCTGGCTCGCGGCCGACGTCGACGCCGGCGTCGCGTGGGTGGTTCCCGCGACCAGCGAGCTCTTCGTTGCGCAGATGCTGAACTGGGACGTGCTCGGCGGCATCAGTTTTCGCAAAGGCTGCTATCCGGGACAGGAGATCGTCGCGCGGATGCACTACCTCGGGAGGCTCAAGGAGCGCCTCCTCGCGTTCGAGACCGACGCCATGGGCATTGCCGCAGGCGCGAAGCTCAGCTCGCCGAGCTTCGGCGATCAGTCCTGCGGAACGGTCGCCGCCGCCGCACCCGGCCCTGCCGGGGGTAGCCGGCTCCTCGCCGTGACGCAGCTCGCGGCGGCTGCCGCCGGCGATCTTTCGCTTGTCGATCATCCCGGTGCTCGCCTCGTCGAGCTTCCCCTTCCGTACACACTCCCGCCGCCCGGCACCGACCCACGCGGCGAAGCGGTCACCGCGGGCGGCAGTTCCGTCGGCCAAGGGCGCGCGACGGAGTCGGGCCGGGGAGCGTGAGCCGGTGTGCCTTGCCGTCTTCGCACTCGGCGCGCATCCGCGCTATCGGCTCGTCGTCGCGGCGAACCGCGACGAGTTCCACGCGCGTCCGGCCGCTGCCGCACATTGGTGGCGCACGCACGATGGCACGCTGCTCCTCGGCGGACGCGATCTCGAGGCCGGCGGCGCCTGGCTCGCCGTCAATGCGGCGGGGCGATGGGCGTTCGTCACCAACGTCCGTGAACCGGGACGCCATGACCCGCGCGCGCCGTCGCGCGGACAGCTCGTGCCGGCGCTGCTCGCCGATCCGGCCGACGCGGTGACGGCGATGCGCGAAGCCCTCGCCGGTGCGCGAAGCTGGAATGGCTTCAACGCGGTCGCCGGCGACGCCGGCGATGCCGCCTTCGGATCGAACCGCCGGGCGGGCGTCGTCGCGCTCGACGGCGGCGTTCACGGCGTGTCGAATGCGACGCTCGACACGCCGTGGCCGAAGGTCGTGCGTGCGCGCGAGCGCCTCGCGCGCTTCGTCGAACTCGGCGCCGACGACCCGGCGCCGTTGTGGGAGCTTCTCGCCGACCGAGCGCTCGCTCCGGACGCGACGCTGCCGCATACCGGCGTCGCACTCGATCGCGAACGGATGCTGTCGGCGGCATTCATCGTCAGCCCAGAGTACGGAACGCGTGCATCGACGCTGATGACCATCGACGTCGACGGTCGCGGCTGGCTCGCGGAGCGGAGCTTCGATGCGCGGGGCGCGCCGACGGGCGAAGTCACGTTCGAGTTCCGCATCGCCGCGCGGGCGTCGCGCAGCGGCGCGCGGCACGGCCACCGCCGCGCAGGCACACCGACTCACACGCCGTAGTCGTGCAGGCGCAGCGTCGCGTGCCCGTCGGATGACTCGAGCGTCAAGCGGCCGCCGACGGGCAGCGTGAGCTTCTCGCGCACGTGCCCGAACGGCAATCCGGTGAACACCGGGACCGTTACGTGGGCGCGAAGTTGCGAAATCGCGGCGACGATGTCGTAGCCGCCGTCGTTCGCGCCGAGCTGGTAGTCGGTGAAGCTGCCGAGCAGAATCGCGCGCTGGCGCATCAGCACGCCGCCGAGAAGAAGCTGATAGAGCATCCGTTCGATCCGGTACGGATGCTCGCCGACGTCTTCGAGGAACAGGATGCCGCCCGGGACGTCGGGCAGATAGCTGGTGCCGGCGAGGTGCGCGACCATCGCGAGGTTGCCACCCCAGAGCACGCCGCTGCACGACACCCCGGTCGGTCCATCGAGCTCGCAGCGGACCTCCCAGTCGGCGTGCTCGAGGACCCCGAAACAGTTCTCGAACGTGTACGGCGATGGCTGCTCGGCGCCGAAGTCGTAGCTCGCCATCGGCCCGGCGAACGTTACCATCCCGGCGCGAGCGAGCCCCGCGAGCTGGAACGCGGTGAAGTCCGAGTGCCCGAGCCAGCGCTTGCGCGCGCGCGCGAGCCGCGCGAAATCGAGGCGTTCGAGAAGACGCGTGAAGCCGTAACCCCCGCGCAGCATCACCGCGACGTCCGCATCGTCGGCGGCTGCAACGCGCTCGATCGCGGCGAGACGCTCGCCGTCGGGTGCCGAGAAGCGCTGCCACCGCGAGCCGACGGTCGGATCGCAGCGGACCGTGTGACCGAGCGCTTCGAGGCGCGCCACCGCGCGGGGCACTGTGGCGGGATCCGTCGCGAAGCCGGCCGGGGCGAGGAGATCGAAATGCAAGGCGGTGTCGCGGCTCGACGGCGCGCTCGTCAGGCCCGCATCAGCGGCGTGCCGCGAAGAACCCGGAGAGAAGCGCCGCGCAGCGCTCGCCCGCCACGCCGCGCTCGACGCGCGTGTGGTGATTGAGCTCGCGCTTCGCGAAGAGGTCGATCACCGATCCGCACGCTCCTGTTTTCGGATCGGCCGCCCCGTAGACGAGTCGCGCGAGGCGTGCGTGGATAATGGCTCCGGCGCACATCGCGCAGGGCTCGATCGTCGCGTAGAGCTCGCAGCCCGGGAGTCGGTAGTTGCCGAGCGCCGCGGCCGCCTCGCGCAGCGCGATGATCTCCGCGTGCGCCGTGGGATCGTTGCGCGCGATCGGCGCATTGCCGCCGCGACCGACGATGCGCCCGTCGCAGACGACGATCGCGCCGACCGGAACCTCGCCGCGTGCGTGCGCCGCCTCGGCGAGCGCGATCGCCGCCGACATCCATTCGGCATCAGCGATCACCAGTATCCTCGATGT
Source organism: Casimicrobiaceae bacterium (assembly GCA_036393115.1). Taxonomy (GTDB): domain Bacteria; phylum Pseudomonadota; class Gammaproteobacteria; order Burkholderiales; family Casimicrobiaceae; genus VBCG01. The sequence goes on along the minus strand of DASVWR010000140.1, from coordinate 48,900 downwards.
GGAAGCGATGCAGGATCCGGTGTATCACGGGCGCGAACATGAGCGCGGTCGCCGCGAGCAGGACGACGCCGCAGAACAGCGCATAGATGCTGTCGAAGATCTTGCCGGCCACGGTCTTCATGTCGACGACCGGCCCCATTCCCGAGAGAAGCAGCGCTGCCTGGTGAAAGGCATCGAGCCAGCTCATGGTCTCGGTCGCGTGGTAACCGACCATGCCGATCGCAAGCGTGACGGCGACGAGCGTCGCCGAGTAGCGTGCGCCGCGCAGCACGCGCGCTCCGAAATACCCGCGCGTCGGCGTCGGCGGCGCGAACCAAGACGGCGAGCGGTACGTCTGGGTAGCGCGCGCGGTGCGGGCGTCGTTCGGAGTCGCCACGCGTCAAATGGTAACAGGCCGCTTGACCGCGAAGCGCGGAGCCGAAATACTCCTCGCATGAGCGACCACGGGCGAACCGCCACGGGAGCCGTCCCGGAACCGCTGCGCCTGCATGTGCCCGAGCCTTCGGGACGGCCGGGGTATCACACCGACTTCTCGTACCTGCACCTTTCGCCCGCGGGCGCGGTTGCACGCCCCGCGATCGACGTTTCGCCGGCCGAGACCGGCGAGATCGCCCATGCGCTCGTGCGCGTGCTCGACGACGACGGCCGGGCGGTCGGCCCCTGGGATCCCAGGCTCGATGCGGAACGCCTGCGCAAGGGCCTCGCCGCGATGATGAAGACGCGCGCGTTCGACGCGAGGATGCTGATCGCGCAGCGGCAGAAGAAGACCTCGTTCTACATGCAGAGCCTCGGCGAGGAGGCGATCGGCACCGGGCAGGCGATGGCACTCGCGCCGGGCGACATGTGCTTTCCGACCTACCGGCAGCAGAGCCTGCTGCTCGCGCGCGACGACATCCCGATGGTCGAGATGATGTGCCAGCTCTTCTCGAACCAGCGCGACCCGATGAAGGGGCGGCAGCTCCCGGTGATGTATTCGTACCGGCGCGCCGGCTTTTTCACGGTCTCGGGCAATCTCGCGACGCAGTTCATTCAGGCCGTCGGCTGGGCCATGGCGTCGGCGATCAAGGGCGACACGAAGATCGCGTCGGCGTGGATCGGCGACGGCGCGACCGCCGAATCCGATTTCCACACCGCGCTCACGTTCGCGCACGTCTATCGCGCCCCGGTGATCCTCAACGTTGTCAACAACCAGTGGGCGATCTCGACGTTCCAGGCGATCGCGGGCGGCGAAGCAACGACGTTCGCCGGGCGCGGCGTCGGCTGCGGGATCGCGTCGCTGCGCGTCGACGGCAACGACTTCCTCGCCGTCTACGCCGCGTCGCAGTGGGCGGCCGCGCGCGCGCGCGGCAACCTCGGTCCGACGCTGATCGAGTGGGTCACCTACCGCGCCGGGGCACATTCGACGTCGGACGACCCGTCCAAGTACCGTCCGAAGGACGACTGGGCGCACTTCCCGCTCGGCGACCCGGTCGCACGGCTCGCAAAGCATCTGATCGCGATCGGCGAATGGTCGCAGGAGCGCAACGACGCGTTGAAGCGCGGCGTGGAGGCCGAGGTTGCCGCGGCGCAGAAGGAGGCCGAGCGCTACGGCACGCTCGTCGACGGGCACATCCCCGATCGCGCGAGCATGTTCGAGGACGTCTACGAGACGATGCCCGCGCACCTCGTCGCGCAGCGCGCCGAGCTCCTGGGAGGACGATGAACGCGCGCGCCAATGCAGGCCCGGAGCTTGCACCCGGCATCGTGGCAGACGCCGCCGGCGCGACCCGGACGATGACGATGGTCCAGGCGTTGCGCTCGGCGCTCGATGTGATGCTCGCGCGCGATCCAAATGTGGTCGTGTTCGGCGAGGACGTCGGCTACTTCGGCGGCGTGTTCCGCGTCACCGAGGGCCTGCAGGCGAAGTACGGGACCTCGCGCGTGTTCGATGCGCCGATCAACGAGGGCGGCATCGTCGGCGTCGCGGTCGGGATGGGCGCCTATGGCCTGCGCCCGGTCGCCGAGATCCAGTTCGCCGATTACTTCTATCCGGCGTCTGATCAGATCGTGTCGGAGGCGGCGCGGCTGCGCTACCGCTCGGTCGGCGACTTCACCGCGCCGGTGACGCTGCGCATGCCCTGCGGCGGCGGCATCTACGGCGGACAGACGCACAGCCAGAGCCCGGAGGCGCTCTTCACCCACGTCTGCGGGCTGCGCACGGTGATGCCCTGCAACCCTTACGACGCGAAAGGACTGCTGATCGCGTCGATCGAGTGCAACGATCCGGTGATCTTCCTCGAGCCGAAACGCCTCTACAACGGGCCGTTCGACGGGCACCACGACCGCCCGGTCGTGCCGTGGTCGCAGCATCCACTCGCCGAGGTGCCCGACGGGCATTACGTCGTACCGCTCGAATCGGCGCGCGTCTTCCGCGAAGGGCGCGACGTGACGATCCTCGCCTACGGGACGATGGTGTTCGTGTCCGAAGCTGCGGCGAGCGAAACGGGCATCGACGCCGAGATCGTCGATCTTCGCAGTCTGTGGCCGCTCGACCTCGAGACGATCGTCCGCTCGGTGAAGAAGACGCGCCGCTGCGTCGTCGTGCACGAGGCTACGCGCACCAGCGGCTTCGGCGCCGAGCTCACGGCGCTCGTGCAGGAGCACTGCTTCTACCACCTCGAAGCGCCGATCGAGCGTGTCACCGGCTGGGACACGCCCTACCCGCACGCGCAGGAATGGGATTACTTCCCCGGCCCGGCGCGCATCGGCCGCGCGCTGCGCCGGACGATGGAAGAATGATCGCAACGATGGTCACAACGATGATCGCACGGCGCACGGGCATGCTGCGCGCAACGGTGGGGTGATGGCGATTCGCGTCGTCAAGATGCCGGATATCGGCGAAGGCATCGCCGAGGTCGAGCTCGTCGCGTGGCATGTGCGGCAGGGCGATGCCGTTGCCGAGGACCAGGTGCTGGCCGACGTGATGACCGACAAGGCGAACGTCGAGATTCCGTCGCCGGTCGCCGGAACCATCGTCGCGCTCGGCGGCGAGATCGGGCAGACGATGGCGGTGGGCTCGGAGCTCGTGCGCATCGCGGTCGGGGAAGACGCCGGCGCCGAAGCCGCACCGGTCGCGACGCAACCGCAGGCGCCAGCGGTCGCGACCAAGCCGCAGGCGGCCGCGGCATCGCCCGCCGCGCCGCAGGTCCCGGCGGCAGCGCCACGCCCATCGCCCGCCGCAACGGAGCCTGTAGCGCCACCGCGCGTGGCCACACCGGCCGAGCGGCCGATCGCGTCGCCGTCCGAACGACCAATCGCGTCACCGTCGGTGCGGCGGCGCGCGTGGGAGCTCGACGTCGACCTCGCCGACGTGCATGGAACCGGAAGCGGCGGGCGCATCATGCACGGTGACCTCGACACCTATGTCGCGCAGCGCGGCGCCGCCGGCCACACGACACCTCACGCGCTCGCGTCGTTGCGCGGGGCCGCTGCGACCACGGTAGCGGCGGCGCCGCGACCCCCGGCAGCGGCGGTGACGCACCCGCCGGCAGCGGCCGGCACGAGCGAAGTCGAGGCGATCCGCGTCGTCGGACTGCGGCGCCAGATCGCGCAGAAGATGCAGGAATCGAAGCGCCGGATCCCGCACTTCACCTACGTCGAGGAGGTCGACGTTACGCGTCTCGAGGAGCTTCGCCGCGAGCTCAACGACCACTATGGAGCGTCGCGCGCCAGGCTCTCACCGCTGTCGTTCGTGATGCGCGCGATCGTCCGTGCGGTGCGCGACTTCCCGCAGGTCAACGCGCGCTTCGACGACGAAGCGGGAGTGGTGACGCGCTATGCTGCCGTGCATATCGGCGTCGCGACCGACACGCCCAACGGGCTCCTCGTCCCGGTCGTGCGCGACGCGCAGGCGCTCGATCTGTGGCAGTGCGCGGCCGCGGTCGCCCAGGTCGCCGATATCGCGCGGAGCGGCCATGCGACGCGCGAGCAACTCACCGGCTCGACGATCACCATCACGAGCCTCGGCGCGCTTGGCGGCATCGTGTCGACGCCGGTCATCAATCATCCCGAAGTGGCGATTGTCGGCGTCAACCGGATCGTCGAACGCCCGGCGATCGTCGACGGTACGATCGTCGCACGCAAGCTGATGAATCTGTCGTCGTCGTTCGACCACCGCGTCGTCGACGGCGCCGACGCCGCACGGTTCATCCAGGGCGTGCGCGGCTGCCTCGAGTCTCCGGCGCCGCTGCTCGTCGTCGACCAGGGCCTGTCAACGCCGGGATAGAACGTCTCTTCGGGCGAAAGGAACGCCATGGATTCGCATGCAGGCACCGGCACGCTTCGCGCTGCGGTGGTCCAGGCCGGGGCGATCCCGTTCGATACCGAAGCCTGCGTCGACAAGGCCATGCGTCTGATCGGCGAAGCCGCCGCAACCGGCGCGAGGCTGATCGTCTTTCCCGAGGCGTTCATCCCGGGTTACCCGAAAGGGCTCAATTACGGCCTCGTGGTCGGCGCGCGCGATCCGGCGGGACGCGAGGAATTTCGCCTCTACCTCGACGCCGCGATTGCCGTCCCCGGCCCGCAGACGCAGCGCCTCGGCGAAGCCGCCGCTGCGCACCGTTCTTACGTCGTCATCGGCGTCATCGAGCGCGACGGCGCCACCTGCCACTGCACGGCGCTGTTCTTCGGACCCGATGGCGCGCTGCTCGGCAAGCATCGCAAGCTGATGCCGACGGTGATGGAGCGCGTGATCTGGGGCTTCGGCGACGGCTCGACGCTGACTGCGATCGACAGCCCTTATGGCCGCATCGGCTCGGTGATCTGCTGGGAGAACTACATGCCGATGCTGCGCATGGCGATGTACGCGAAGAACGTCGCACTCTACTGCGCGCCGACGGCCGACGACCGCGAGACCTGGCTGCCCTCGATGCGACACGTCGCGCTCGAGGGACGCTGTTTCGTTCTCACCGCGTGCCAGTTCCTGCGCAAGCGGGACTTCCCGCCGACGGTGCGCGTATCGCTCGGCGACGCGCCGGAAACGGTGCTGATGCGTGGCGGCAGCGCGATCATCGATCCGCTCGGCAAGGTGCTGGCGGGACCGACTTTCGACGGCGAGACGATCCTGACCGCGGACCTCGACCTCGGCGAGATCGGTCGCGGCAAGTTCGATTTCGACGTGACCGGCCATTACAGCCGTCCCGACGTATTCCAGTTGAGCGTCAACGAAGCGCCGCAGGAGGCGGTGCGGTCGAAGCTCTGATTGGCGTCGAATCCTTCAGCCCGGCACGGGGCGCATCGTCACGACGAAACTCCTGACGACACTGTGGACGAGCCCCGCGAAGGTCGCGCCCCAGGCGAGCAACGCGACCCAGACGAATGCGCGCGGAATCGGGAGCAGAAAGTCGAGCCCCATCGCGCGCGCCATTTCGAAGGTGCACGCCGTGTACATGCCGAGCGGGAACACGGCACCCCAATACAGTGGATCGTAGGTCAGCGGGAAGCGCTTGTAGAGATGGCGCCACGCGCCGAGGAAAAGGAGCATCGGGATCCACCACGTTCCCGTTGCCCAGAAGAAGATCGTAAACCCCTTGAGAAAGGGGAGCATCGTCTGCAGGAACCACGCGTCGGCGGCGTTCTCGATCAGGAGCGAGCCGGCGAGTGTCGAGATCGCCATCGCGCCCATGTTGATCCAGTACGGAGGGGAGAGATCGCCCGGCAGGAACGTGAAGAACGTATAGCGGTAGAAGATCAGCGAGATCATCCAGATGTACATCATCCCGCCCCACAGCCACATCGACAGCGCGATGAAATTGATGTGGAGGCGCACCGGTTGCGGAAAGTGCTCGGCGAGGAGCGCGCTCAGGACCGCAATCGATTGCGTGGCGACAACCGCGAGGAGCCACGCCCCGGTGATGCCCTGATCGATCGTCGGCTTCGATTCCTTGACCGTCAGATTCGTGAAGATCACGTAGGTGAGGAAAATCCAGAGAACGAGATCGACGATCCACAGCGCGTAAGCGATGTCGTGCGCGTCGAGAAGCAGGATGAGCTGGTTCGCGAGGATGCCGGTGCCCGCGACCAGCGTGAAGAACGCCGGGCCCGACCGATGGTCGGTCAAGTCGGCGACGAGCTCCCGCGGATAGCGAAGAACCCGCCAACCGGTGAGAACGAGGAGGACGACGTACTGCCCGACGTTCAGCCACAGGAGCGCGATGGCGATTGCGTGAAACCCGGCACGCTTCGCAGCGAGCGACACGATTCCCGTCGCCATGACGAGGCCGAAGTACGCGGGCGACAGCGTACGAACGCCGTCCGCGAGCCACGTGGCGCGCGGCCCCGGCTCTCCGGCACTTCGCTCCGGGCCCGGCCGTCCGGCACTTCGCTGCAGGCCCTGGCGAATGCGCGTTCTCAAAGACCGTACTGCTGACGCACGAGGTGCGCGATGCCCATCCGCTCGAGAACCGCCATCGGACAAAGGAACGTCACCCTCGCGACCCCCGGAAGCCGTGCGATCTCGATCGAGCCGGTGATCGTCGCTCGATTCAGGATCTCGTCGTAGGGCAGACCGGTCACCCTCGCCGCACGGTCGAGCCCGTTCCTGGTCGCATCGTTGATCGTCGGGCCCGAGCCGATGAACGTGACCGGGCCGCTGTCTTCCAGCTCGAACGAGCCATAGCGTTGTGCAAGCGCCTTCGCCTTGCCACGCAGTTCCGGCGTGATCGGGCGCGCGAGCGGCGGGAGATCGTCGAGGCGCTGCAGCAGGATCGGCCCATCGAGCGCGAGCCCCTTGATCACCTCGACGCCGAGCTCGACCTCGCCGGAAACGTCGGTCGTATGGACGGCGATCTCGCCGTCCCCCTGCTGCGCGTGCACGTCGCCGATGTACACGCCGCCCCCGGGAACCTTGACCGGGCAGACGACAACGGCGCCGGCTCGAACCGAGTTCGCGTCCATGTGGCCGTCGGTCTTGTGCCGGTCGAGCTCTTCCTGGCTCATCCCGTACTTGTGCGGTGCCTTGACGAGGAAGGCGCCAAAGTCGCCGCAATTGTGCGAATCGGGCAGGTCGCGCGACGGGGTCGTTCCGATATTGCCGATGAACGGCCGCATCCGCGAAATCAATCCGGGGATGTCCGCCTGCGCGAACGCGAGGATCGAATGCTGCTCGGACGCCGCCGGCAGCCGCGCGAAGCTCGACGGGTCACGCGCAATGCGCTCGGCGATCTCCTTCGTGACCGTCACCGCCACCCGGTCTTCCTGATCGAAGACGATCACATATCCGTTGGTCACGCGAAAGGCGCTCACGTCCGCACCACACGCGTCGCAGCGCACCGCCTGCTGGCCGATCCCCTCGAGGTGCGACGACGGGCTCGCCGCGCCGCACTTCGGGCAGACCTTCGCGACGAACGGATCGCCGACATAGCGTCCGTCGACGGCCTGCATGACGCCCGACGCGGTTGCGAGTGAAGTGACTTCGACGCGCTTGAGCTTCAGCGCGATCGCATCGCCGATCGCAGCGCCTGCGACGGCCACCGGCTGCGTGACCTCGTGCCCGCCCTGGAACCTCGGCGTGATCATCGGCCCCCAGCAGCCCGGAGCCGTGCTTGCGACGATCGTGCCGCCGTCCCTCACCGGGCCCAGCATCGCCTGACTGGGACCGACGATGCCCCGCGTAAACCGTTCGGCGCGAACGACCTCTTGCGCGACTCGCGATGTCAGCTCGATCGTCTCGGCGTTCATGGGGATCCCTCCTGTGACCGGACGCCGCAGCGCCGAAGCCGCTGCGGGACGCATGAAATCCTCGCCGAATGGCCCGGAAAGCCGCTTGACGCCGATCAAGGACGATCGATCCATCCGGCCGCATCCGTACCGCCCACCGGCGAACGCGCCGTGACCGCTTCCCCGCGTTTATGCGATTCTTGCGCGAACCGACGAAGGGAGACGCGATGACGCTGCCCGACAACCACCCGGAGCGCTTCCAGCTCGCGAACGAAGTGCATGCGCGGCCGCACGAGGCGCTGCGCGCCCCCGTGCGCGCGTCGTACGTCGCAGTCATGCTCGAGCCGGGCGAGCGCGCGCGCGACCACGCGCACGTCGCGGCGCTGTGCGAGCGTTACGGCGTACATGCGCCGCCTGCCGACGCCATTCACTTCGCCGCCACGGTCGGCGCGTTCCGCCTGCGCTGGGAGCGGCACACGGAGTTCTCGAGCTATGCGTTCTTCGTCGCGGGCCGCAGCGCACATCCGTTCGCCGAGCCGGCGATCGGCGCGGTGCCTGCCGACTGGCTGGCCGCGATCCCCGGCCGCACGGTGGCCGCGCTGCACGCCGAGCTTCTCGAGCGCAGCGTACCGATGCCCGGCGCTTCCGAGATCGTCGCCGCCTTTGGCGGCAACTACGTCGTCGGCTCGGGTGTCGGCGACGGGGCGGGCGCCGTGTTCACCGATTTCCGCATCCACGCCGACGGCTGCGGCCGCGTGCTGGTCATCGATCGCGAGCTGTCGCGCTTCCAGGCCGGGCGCACGCTGCAGCGCCTGTTCGAGATCGAGACCTACCGGATGATGGCGCTCCTCGCGCTGCCCGTTGCGCGCCGCATGGCGCCGCGGCTCGTCGAGATGGAGCACGAACTCGCGCAGGTCGCCGCGGCGCTCGCCGAGCGCAGCGGCGGCGAAGCGCTGCTCGAGCAGCTCACCCACCTCGCCGCGAACGTCGAGAGCGCCATCGGCGAATCGCGCTACCGCTTCGGCGCGACGCGTGCCTACCGCGACCTCGTCGAGAACCGGATCGCCGAGCTGCGCGAGCGCCGGTTGCCCGGTACGCAGACCATCCGCGAATTCATGACGCGACGCCTCGCGCCGGCGATCGCCACCTGCGAGTCCGCCGAGCGGCGCCTGCTCGAGCTCTCGGAGCGCGTCGCTCGCGCGAGCAACCTGCTCGCGACGCGCGTCGGTGTCACGCGCGAGCGGCAGAACCAGGAGCTCCTCGCGTCGATGAATCGGCGCGCACGGCTGCAGCTACGCATGCAGGAGACCGTCGAGTGGCTCTCCGTCGCGGCAATCACCTACTACGTCGTCAGCCTCGTCGGTTACGTCGCCAAGGCGCTCGAAGCCGGCGGGATGCGGATTGAGCCGGCGATCGCGATCGGCATCGCGATTCCGGTGGTGGCGGCGCTCGTCGCGCTCGGCGTGCGCTACGTACGACGGCAGATCGCGCGCTCGGAGCTCGGCACGTCGCCGTTCGAGATGTGACGGGATTGCAGCTTGCCACGGAAGCGCGCATGCTCATTGCGGTGGCACCGTTCGCGATGGGGTCGCCGCGCTCGCGGCCGATGAAGCTATCGACTCACGGAGGACGCACCATGGTTCGGACGCGCATATCTGCACTGCAATGGCTGGCCGCGACCACCGCGACCATGCTCTTGATGGCCGCCACGGCATCGGCCGCGGCCGAAAACGAGACGAGAACATTCGAGGGCGCCGCGGTACGCATCGCCAACGGCTCGGCGCACACGGTGGTCCGGACCGGCGCTGCCGGCAATCCGATTTCGATCGGTGTCGTCTTTACGGCGGGCATGCTCGAAGGACTACCCAGGGCAGCAGAGGGCGCCGATCCCGATTTTCCGTTTCAGCTCAGCATGCCGGAAAAGGGCCCGAAGACGGTTGTCGATCACGTCGTCATCAACTGGGAGTCGGCCGGACATCCCCCGCCCGGCGTGTACGACGTGCCTCACTTCGACTTTCACTTCTACCTCGTGAGCTCGGCCGAGCGGCTGAAGGTCCGCTTCAAGAGCGAGAACGAGTCCGGCGATCCGAGCCAGCAGCCCCCGGCCGAGCTCTTGCCCGCCGGATACATCATGCCTCCCGGAACTGCGGTGTCCGCGATGGGAGTGCACGCGATCAATCCGGCATCGGCCGAATTTCACGCGCAGCCGTTTACCGCGACCTTCATCTACGGCTACTACAACAAGCAGCTGACCTTCATCGAACCGATGGCGTCGTTGGCGTACCTGCAATCGAAACCGGCCTTTTCGGCTCCGATTGCGCGACCGGCCCGATTCGAAAAACGCGGAGCGTATCCGTCGAGCTACCGCGTCGACTATGACGACGCCAGCAAGTCCTACGAGGTTTCCCTGGTCGATCTGCAGTAACGACCCGCGGGCGACAATCCCGCATCAGCCCACCCGATTCATGACGGTCAGGAATTCGCGTCGCAGCTCCGCATTCTTGAGGAAGGCCCCCCGCATCACTGAGCTGGTCATCAACGACCCATCGTCCTTGACGCCGCGCCAGTGCATGCAGAAGTGGCTTGCTTCGATGACGACGGCGAGGCCTTCGGGCTTGACGCGACGCTCGAGCTCGTCGGCGAGCATCGTGACCGCCTCCTCCTGGATCTGGGGGCGATTCATGATCCAGTCGCAGATGCGAGCGTACTTCGACAGCCCGATCAGGTCCGACGACGCGCTCGGCAGCACGCCGATCCAGGCTCGGCCGAGAATCGGGCACAGGTGGTGCGAGCAGGCGCTGCGCACCCTGATCGGACCCACGATCATCAACTGGTCGAGGTGCGACACGTTCGGAAAGACGGTGACCGGCGGAGCTGGTTCGTAGCGGCCGCGGAACACTTCGTCGACGAACATCCTCGCCACGCGCGCGGCGGTACCCGCCGTGTTGTGATCGCTCGCCGTGTCGATGACGAGCGCGCGGAGGACTTCCTGGACGCGGCTCTGGACCTCGTCCCGGAGCTCGTCGAGCTCACCGTCCTCGATGAACGCCGAAATGTTGTCGTTGGCGTGGTGCCGCTGCCTCGCCTCGAGCAACCGATGGCGGATGCGCTCCGACACCGCCATGCGAGCGGGCAGTTGCGTCTTGAATGCGATGGCGGTCGCGGTGGCGGACATTGCTCGACTCCTGATTGCGATTCAGGCCATTCGATGACGCGCCGGCCGCTGACGTTCCCGGGCGATCCCGCCGCGACGCGTGGCGCCCGGATGCCGCAAACTTGGCGGTGTTCCCGTGTTGGATACCGCAGGAGACCCCGCCATGTCCAGGTCAGCCATTCCCCCGCGCCCCGAGTGGTACGACAAGAACGTAGCGCTCGTGCTGCAGGGCGGCGGCGCGCTCGGCAGCTACCAGGCCGGCGTCTACGCGGCGCTGGCGAAATCGCCGTACCTCCCCGATTGGGTGGCAGGCATCTCGATCGGCGCGATCAACGCCGCGCTCATTGCCGGCAATGCGCCGGAAAGGCGCGTCGAGCGCCTCAAGACGTTCTGGGAGCGCATCACCGAGCCGCCTGCGCTATGGCCGCTGTGGGTGGACGAGACGTTCGCCACGTTTCTCGGTGGCCATCGTCCGATCGGCGCCGCGAATGCGCTGATGTTCGGCCAGCCCGGGTTCTTTCGCCCCCGCAGCGCGCCCGAATGGGTCGCCCAACCGCGCCCGACGAGCTTCTACGATACGTCCGGGCTCAAGAGCACGCTCGAGGAATTGATCGATTTCGACCGCATCAACGCGAAGGAAACGCGCATCTCCGTCGGAGCGGTCAACGTTCTTACCGGCAACTTCGTCACGTTCGACAACGCCCGCATCACGATCCGACCCGAGCACGTGATGGCGAGCGGCGCCCTGCCCCCCGGTTTCCCCGCAGTGGAGATCGACGGCAAGCACTACTGGGACGGTGGACTCGTGCTGAACACACCCTCCTACCACGTGCTGACGACGGTTCCGCGCCGCTCGCGCATCACCTTCCAGGTCGACGTCTTCCCAGCGCGCGGCCCGCTGCCGACGAGCCTCGAGGAGGTGGCCGAGCGCACGAAGGACATTCGCTATAGCAGCCGCACGCGCACGGTGACGAACATGCTGCGTCAGATGCACGACGTGCGGCACAACGTCAACTCGCTCCTGGAGAAACTGCCGCCGGCATTGCGGGAGCTTCCGGAAGCGAAGTTCCTGTACGAGTTCGGCTGCGTCACGACGATGGACCTCGTGCACCTCGTCTACCGTCCGAAGCAACTGCAGGGGCCGACGAAGGATTTCGAGTTCAGCCGCCGCACGATGCAGGAACGCTGGGCGCAGGGATACGCGGATGCGATGGCGACGCTCGCCGCCTCGCCGTGGCTCGCACCGGCACCACCCGAAGTCGGGCTGCGCACCTTCGACGTCCTCGCCGGAGACGTGAATCCGGCGAAGCCGCCGATGCGCGACGGCGACCGTGCGGGTCTAGAAGGCAACGAAGGAAGGTGACGGGGCGCGTCTCAGTGATGATGCGCGGCAAGCTCCTGCGCGCGCGCCGGGCGGGTCAGGCCGCCCTGCGATCCACTTCTTCGTATTCTGTCGCGCACGCTCGAGCAATTCGCGCGTGGCGGTCAAGTCGCAGGGGGAGACCGCGAGCGGGCAGAGCGCAGGGGCGACATGCACCTCGATGTCTTCGGGCAGCGTGTCGATCTCGTGCATCAACTGCCAGGCAAGCAGCAGCGTCAATGCGTGCAGCACGCGGGCGGTGATGCCGGTGGGGGGCGCCTTGAGCGCGCACGCATAACCAGTCGGCAGTACGACGAGTCGGCAACGCAGCGGTGGCGCACCTTGCCACTGCCGGGCGTCTGGCAGCATCCGCCGTATTTCCACGATGGGTCGGCGGCGACGCTGGCGGATGTCGCGTCCCGGTACAACACGAAACTCGACCTCGGGCTCACCCCAACGCAGCAGTCGGATCTGGTCGCCTATCTCGAATCCCTGTGAGCTACTCCCACTCGATCGTCGCCGGCGGCTTGCTCGAAATGTCGTAGACGACGCGGTTGATGCCGCGCACTTCGTTGGTGATGCGCGTCGACACGCGCGCGAGAAGATCGTGCGGCAGCGCTGCCCAGTGAGCGGTCATGAAATCGGTGGTCACGACCGCGCGCAGCGCGACGGCGTGCTCGTAGGTCCTGCCGTCGCCCATCACCCCGACCGAGCGTACCGGCAGGAATACGACGAATGCCTGCGCGACGGCGTCGTACCACGACCGGCCCGAGGCCTCGCTCGCGGTACGCAGTTCGTCGATGAAGATCGCATCGGCGCGGCGCAGCAGGTCCGCCCACTCGCGGCGCACCTCGCCGAGGATGCGCACACCGAGCCCCGGACCCGGAAACGGATGTCGGAACACCATCCGCCGCGGCAGTCCGAGTTCCTGGCCGAGCTCGCGCACCTCGTCCTTGAAGAGCTCGCGCAATGGCTCGAGAAGCTCGAGGTGCAGCGTCTCAGGGAGACCGCCGACGTTGTGGTGCGACTTGATCGTGTGCGCCTTCGTACCCTTCGCCGACGCGGACTCGATGACGTCGGGGTAAATCGTCCCCTGCGCGAGCCACCTGACGCCGGTGAGCTTCGCCGCTTCGCGCTGGAACGCTTCGACGAAGAGGCGCCCGATGGTCTTGCGCTTCGCCTCGGGGTCGCTGACGCCGGCAAGCGCCGCGAAGAACTCGGCGGCGGCGTCGACGTGCACGACGCGCACGCCGAGATGCGAGGCGAAGGTGTCCATCACCTCCTCGGCTTCGTTCTGCCGCAGCAGGCCGTGGTCGACGAACACGCAGACGAGGCGATCGCCGATCGCACGATGGATGAGCGCCGCGGCGACCGACGAGTCGACGCCCCCGGAGAGCCCGAGCAGCACTTCGTCGTCGCCGACGCGCTCGCGGATCGCCGCGATCGCCTCGGGCGCGTAGTCGCGCATGTCCCAGTCCGCGCCGCAGCCGCAGATCTCGTGCGCGAAGCGCGCGAGGATCGCCGCGCCCTGCGGCGTGTGCGCGACTTCCGGATGGAACTGCACGCCGTAGTAGCGGCGCCGCTCGTCGGCCATCGCGGCGATCTCGGCGCCCGTCGACGAGCCCGCGACGGCAAAGCCCGGCGGCAGTGCGACGACCTTGTCGCCGTGGCTCATCCACACGTCGAGGAGGCCGTGCCCTTCGGCAGTGCGCCGATCCTCGATGCCGCGCAATAGCGTTGTATGCCCGCGCGCGCGCACCTCGGCATGGCCGAACTCGCGTAGGTGCCCGCCTTCGACGCGCCCGCCGAGCTCGACCGCCATCGTCTGCATGCCGTAGCAGATGCCGAGAACCGGCACGCCCGCCTCCCAAACCGCCGACGGCGCGCGCGGCGACGCGCTCGCGGTGACACTCTCGGGTCCGCCGGAGAGCACGATCCCGCGCGCGCCGAACGAGCGCACGAAGTCGTCGCCGACGTCGAACGGATGGATCTCGCAGTAGACGTGGCTCTCGCGCAGCCGGCGCGCGATCAGCTGCGTGTACTGCGCGCCGAAGTCGAGGATCAGGATCCTCGCGTGGGAGGGGGCGGCCACCGGCTACTCGACGCGATAGTTCGGCGCTTCCTTGACGATCTGCACGTCGTGCACGTGCGATTCGCGCACGCCGGCGAAGGTGATCTCGACGAATTCGCCGCGCGACGAGAGCTCATCGATCGTCGCGCAGCCGCAATAGCCCATCGCCGCGCGCAGCCCGCCCATCAGCTGTGCGATCACCGGCGCGAGCGCGCCCTTGTAGGGAACGCGCCCCTCGATGCCCTCGGGAACCAGCTTCTCGGCGGCGCCCTCGCCTTCGGCGTCCTGGAAATAGCGGTCGGCGCTGCCCTGCTGCATCGCTCCGAGCGAGCCCATGCCGCGGTAGCTCTTGTACGAGCGTCCCTGGTAGAGCTCGGTCTCGCCGGGCGACTCCTCGGTGCCGGCGAAGAGGCTCCCCAGCATGACCGCCGCAGCGCCGGCAGCGATCGCCTTCGCGATGTCGCCCGAGTAGCGGATGCCCCCGTCGGCGATGACCGGAACGTCGCGACCGGCAATACCGGCGACCGCGTCCTGAATCGCCGAGATCTGCGGCACGCCGACGCCGGCGACGATGCGCGTCGTGCAGATCGAGCCCGGGCCGATGCCAACCTTGACCGCGTCGGCACCGTGATCGGCGAGCGCCTGGGCGCCCGCCGCCGTCGCGACGTTGCCGCCGATCACCTGCACGTGCGGGTGCTTGCGCTTGATCGAGCTGACCTGCTCCAGCACGCCCTGCGAGTGACCGTGCGAGGTGTCGACGACGATGACGTCGGCGCCCGCCGCGACCAGCGCCGCGACGCGCTCGTCGGTGTCGGCGCCGGTCCCGACCGCGGCACCTGCGCGCAGCCGCCCGTGCTCGTCCTTGCACGCGCTCGGGTGCTCGGTCGACTTCAGGATGTCCTTCACGGTGATGAGGCCGCGCAGCTCGCGCGCGGCATTGACGACCATCACGCGCTCGAGACGGTGGCGATGCATCAGCTCCTTCGCGGCGTCGAGCTCGGTGCCCTCTGGAACGGTCACCAGCCTCTCGCCGGGCGTCATGATCGACGACACCGGCTGGTCGAGGTTGGTCTCGAAGCGAAGGTCGCGGTTGGTGACGATACCGACGACGCGCCTGCCTTCGACCACCGGGAGCCCGGAGATACGGTGCTTGCGCGTCAGCGCAAGCACCTCGCGCACCGACATCGACGGCGGGATCGTGATCGGATCCTTGACGACGCCGCTCTCGAAACGCTTGACCTTGGCGACCTCGGCGGCCTGCCGCGCGGGCGTCATGTTCTTGTGGATGATCCCGAGACCGCCTTCCTGGGCGATGGCGATCGCGAGGCGCGCGTCGGTGACGGTGTCCATCGCCGCCGACAGCAGCGGGACGTTCAGCGTGATCTGGCGCGTGAGACGGGTGACGAGCGAAACTTCGCGGGGAACGACGGTGGAGTGAGCTGGAACGAGGAGTACGTCGTCGAACGTCAACGCCTTGCGGACGACACGCATCGATTCCTCCAGGGCACAAAAAGCGATTATACCGGGGTGCCGGAAGCGTCTCGCCGTGACGCGGCAGCGACACCGCGGCGCCCGTCGCCGCCGCTCAGCCATTCGGCGGGTTGACGGGAGGCCGGCCGCGGGGGTACCTTGCCAATGTCATAAAACATGGGGCAATCCGATGCCGCGCCCGCTTTCGCTCGCCATGGCCGCCCTCGCACTCGTCTTCGGCACGGCAGGCCCTGCCGGGGCCGCCGTGTACAAGTGGACCGACGCGCAGGGTCACGTCGTCTATTCCGACCAGCCGCCGCCGACTAGCATCAAGTCGGAGCAATTGCGCGCGCCGCCGCCGCCCGCCAACCCGAACGCCGCGAAAGAGCTCGCGCAGGAGGAGGCCTCTTACCGGAAGCACGTGACCGACGAGGCGACCGCGCGTGCGGCGGCGGCCAAGGCCCGCGCCGCCGAGGCCGACCGAGCGCACGGCTGCGACCTGGCGAAGGCGAACCTGCTGCAACTCGCCGACGCGTCGACGCCGATCGCGCGCTACGGCGCCGACGGTCAGCGAAGCACGATGAGCGATGCCGCCCGCGCACAGGAGCGTGAGCGCCTCACCGCGTGGATGCGCGACAACAAGTGCCCCGGCTGAGTGCCGGCAGGAGCGCGCGCTTCGTCAGCCACGCCTCCGCTTGGTGACGACGATTTCCAGGTATTCGCCCGGAACGACCAGCGAGGCATCACCGGCCGTGTTCGACTCGTCCAGCAGCGCGACGAGGTCGCGTTCGAGCGCCCGTTGACGCGCCGCGTCGAGGGCTGCGAAAGCCTTGTGCGTCGGCCCGTAATAGTCGCGGAACACCTGCACCCAGTGCGCGGGCGAGCGATAGCGGAAGTTGAAAACCCGGCGCGCGGCGCGGATTTGTGCGGCCTGCGTGCCGAACAGCGCGGCGACGTGCGCCTCGGTCCCCCACAGCGCGGGTGACACGACACCCGCCGGCGGCGGCACGTGCGCGCCGACGACCTTGAATAACCGGCCGATGAAACCCGCGGGTGTCCAGTTGGACATGCCGATTCGACCACCCGGCCGCAGCACCCGCATCATTTCGCGCGCCGTCCGGTGCTGGTCCGGCGCAAACATCGCGCCGAAAGTCGACAGGACCACGTCGAAGCTGCCGTCTGCGAACGGCAGGTCCTCGACATCGGCTTCGAGGAACCGCACCTCGAGCCCATCGGCCAGCGCGCGGGCGCGGCCCTTGTCGAGCAGCGCGGGCACGTAGTCGGTCGACGTGACCCTTGCAAAGCGGCGCGCAGCAGCCAATGTGGCGTTGCCATTGCCGGCGGCCACGTCGAGCACGCGCTCGTCGGCGCATACCTCGACCGCCTCGGCCAGCGATTCGCCGACGATCTGCAGCGTGACTCCGACGATGGCGAAGTCGCCGCTCGCCCAGGTTGCGCGCTGGCGTTGCTTGATTGCGGCGTAGTTGGACGTCGCGGCCGCCGACTCTTGCATGACGATCATAGTGGACTCCATTGGCGTTGGAAAAGGCTTAGTGGCGAGCGCGCAACTCGTGCAGGTCATCGCCACGGGCGAGTTGCTGCGCGAGAATTGGCAGCTCGCTGCAGTGATGGATACCGAGGTCGCGCAGAACGCGATCGTCGAGCGTTGCGAGCTCGCGATGGATCGCCCGCGCGTCGACGTCGCGGCGATAGCGCTCGTACCAGCCGCGCACCCGCCCGGCAGCGCCGCGAGTGACCGACGCGACGAGGGCGCCGATGACGCGCGAGCGATGCCGGCGTGCCGCCGCATCGAGCGACTGGCTGTCGAGCGCGACGCCATCGGCTCGTTGAACGAGGCCGGCATCGTCGAAGCCGCCGGTACCGGGCGCATCGGCGACGCATACCAGAGCGTCGCTGTGTGGAATGTTCATGTCGTTGGCTCCGATGTGGGTGTGCATGGAGCGCATCATTGCGGCGCGCGGTAACTGCCGGATGTCCGGTACGGCACGCTTTGTTGCGCCTTCGTAGCGGCGCGCGCCTTTGCAATCCGGTAACAAACGCGCCACCCTGCGGACACGCGGCGGTTACGTCGCTCACTCAAACTGCGCTCCGTGCATCCCAACCACGGGAGACGAGGATGGAACGCGACGAATACCTGATCGATGACGTTCTTTCGCTCGCGGGTGGCGAAGTGCTGCGCGTCGTCGACGGCTGCAATCTGCTGGTCCACGTGTGGCAAGGCTCGCTCTGGATCACCCAGGACGGCGACCGGCGCGACATCGTGCTCGCGGCCAGCGAGTCATTCCGCCTCGACCGCAACGGGGTGGCGCTGGCGAAGGCCTGGGGCGACACGGTGCTCGCGCTTGCTTCGCCACGCGGAGCCCGTCTTTCGCGCGATGTCGGCGTGCGGTCGGGGCGGCCGCGCTCCGGCCTCGAGTGCGTACACACGCCTTGAAGGTCGCGGCGATGACGATACCAATCTGGATGGTGCTCGGTTTCGCAGCGTGGACGCTGCTGCTGTTGATCGCCTTCGTCGGCGTGTATCGATGGTTCAATATCCTGTTCCGCAACGCCGGCGTCGCGTCGTTCTCCAGCGATCGGCTCGAGGGAGAGGATTGGTATCGCCGCGGAACACGAGCCCACGCGAACTGCGTCGAAAATCTGCCGGTGTTTGGCGCGATCGTGTTCGCGATCACAGCCATCGGGCTCACCGGTCCCGTCGTCGATCGCCTGTGCATCGCCGTGCTGATCGCCCGCGTTTGTCAGTCGTTTGTCCACGTGTCCCATGTGCAGACCAACGCATTCGTCGCCGTGCGATTCTCGTTCTTCTCGGTTCAACTGGTCTGCTTTCTCGTGCTCGTTGTCTTGATCGCGTTGCACGGTGCGTGAACTCGGACACCTCGACTAAGCTCGCACGCCCGGCCATCTGACGTGCATCGCGCATCCGTACGTATAATCGGTGCGTCGCCCGGGAGGATGCCCGCGATGGCCAGATCGACACGTGTCCTGATCGTGGAAGACGACGCCGACGTGCGCAACTCGATGTCGGAGTACCTGGCGTCGCACG
Source organism: Casimicrobiaceae bacterium (assembly GCA_036393115.1). GTDB lineage: Bacteria > Pseudomonadota > Gammaproteobacteria > Burkholderiales > Casimicrobiaceae > VBCG01. The sequence continues at coordinate 30,083 of DASVWR010000140.1, read as the reverse complement.
GCTTCGAGGTCGATGCCGCCGAAGGCGGCGACGCCATGCGCGCCGCGCTGGCGAGGAGCGTGCCGCAGCTCGTGCTGCTGGATCTGAAGCTGCCGGGAGAGGACGGCTTGAGCCTCGCCCGCAGCCTGCGCGAGCGGCACGATGTCGCCATCATCATGGTGACCGCGGCCGACTCGGTGGTCGATCGGGTGGTCGGACTGGAGGTCGGAGCCGACGACTACATCGCCAAGCCCTTCGACCTGCGCGAGCTGCTGGCGCGCGTGAAGAGCGTGCTGCGCCGCGCGCAGCCCGGCCCCGGCGGAGTGGCCGGGGCGACGCGCCCGATCAGCGTGGGCGGCTGCGCGCTCGATCTCGGTGCGCATCGGCTGCTCGACGCTGCGGGGGCCGAGGTCCCGCTGACGAGCATGGAGTTCGATCTCTTGCGCGCGTTCGTCGAAAACCCGAACCAGGTGCTGTCGCGCGACCGGCTGCTCAACCTCACACGCAACCGCGACTGGGAGCCGTTCGACCGGTCGATCGATATCCGCATCGCACGCCTGCGCCGCAAGCTCGGCGAGGATCCCGACAAGCCGCGGCTCATCAAGACGGTGCGCGGTGCCGGCTACTGCTACGTGCCGGCCAGGTGACCGGCGCGTGAAGCCGCACGAGCCGAACCGCACTCAGGAGGTGCTGCGCAACGCCGCCCTTGCGGTATCGACTGCCGCCGGCGAGGGCGTGTTCCGGGAACTGGTGCGCGCGCTCGCGGCGATCCTCGGCGTCGATATCGCATTCATCGCGTTGCCCAAGTCCGGCGACTCCTGCACGCTCAGGATGCTCGCCTTCTACGCCGACGACCGGATGATCGACGACCTCGAGTACCCGATCGCCGGCACGCCCTGCGAGACGGTGATCGGCAAGGAATTTCGCTGCTACCCCATCGGGCTGAAAGGACGCTTTCCGCTCGACGTGAACCTGGCCGAGCTGGGAATCGAAGGGTACGCCGGATACCCGCTCACCGACGCCCGTGGCGAGGCCGCCGGATTGATGGTCGTTGCCGCGCGCCGGCCGATCACCGAGCCGGAGCTCGTCGAATCGGTGCTCAAGATCTTCGCCGCGCGCGCGATGGTCGAGCTCGAACGGCAGCGCGCGGAAGCAGCGCTGCGCGCGAGCGAGGAGCAGTATCGCGCGATTTTCAACGCGTCGGAGGACGCGCTCATCCTATGGGACTCGACGCTGCGGCGCGTCGACATCAACCCGGCCTACGAGCGTCTGTACGGCTGGACGCGCGAGGAGGTGCTCGGGCGCGGCTACGAGACGCTCGCCGTGCCCGCAGACTATGCCGAGCCGCGCCTGGATCTCGTGCGGCGCACGCTCGCCGGCGAGACCTGCCGCGTCGAGCTCGAATCGCTGCGCAAGAACGGCGGCCGCTTCCAGGCGGACATCCGCACGATCGCCGTGGCGCATCGCGGCGCACCGCACGTGCTGGCGATCGTGCGCGACATCACCGCGCGCAAGCAGGCTGAGACGCGCCATCGCGAGCTCGAGGCGCAGCTCCGGCAGGCGCAGAAGATGGAGGCGATCGGCCATCTCACCGGCGGCATTGCGCACGACTTCAACAACATTCTCACCGGCATCATGGGCTACCTCACGCTCGCGAGCGAGCGCGAGGCGGCGAACCGCGACGTCAAGCTCGCGCGCCACCTGCAGCAGGCGCAGCACGGCGCGACGCGTGCCAGGGAACTCATCCAGCAGATGCTTGCGTTCAGCCGCGCGCAGCGAGGGAAACCGCGGGCGGTGTCGCTCGCACCGCTCGCCGAGGAGGCGGTCGAGTTGCTCGGCCCGTCGCTACCCGCCACGGTCGAATTGCGCACCACACTCGAGCAGGACCTGCCTGCGGTGATGGTCGACCCAGTGCAGGTCGAGCAGATCCTCCTCAACCTGTGCATCAACGCGCGCGACGCGATGGATGGCGCGGGGAAGATCGCCGTCGGCGTGCGTCTCGCTGCAAACAGTGCGGCATTGCGCTGTACCTCATGCCAGAGGCCGGCCGATGGCCGCTACGTCGAGCTCGCCGTGTCCGATACCGGGCCGGGAATCGCGCCGCAGGTACTGGAGCGCATGTTCGAGCCCTTCTTCAGCACCAAGGAGGTCGGGCGCGGCAGCGGCATGGGACTCGCCATGGTGCACGGCATCGTGCACGAGCACGGCGGCCACGTGGTGGTCGAAACATCCCTCGGCAAGGGCGCGACGTTCCGCGTGCTGCTGCCGGCGCTCGAAGGCGGCCCGGAGATGGCCGCAGCGCAGTCGCCTGGAACGGAGCGCGCGAGGCCGCTGCGCGATGCGCTCGACGGACGCGTGCTGCTCGTCGACGACGAGCAGCTGGTCGGCGAGTTCATGGCCGAGCTGCTCGGGGGCTGGGGACTGGAGGTGACCGTGCGGCGTGATCCCGTCGAAGGCAAGCGCTGGCTCGCCGAGGATCCCGCGCGAGTCGACCTGGTGCTGACCGACCAGACGATGCCGAGCATGACGGGCCTCGAGCTCGCGCGGTGCGTTGCCGCGCTCCGGCCCGGGCTGCCGGTGATCCTGTACAGCGGCTACGCCGAGAACATCGGCACCGAGGAGCTCGCACAGAGCGGCGTGCGCGCGCTGCTCGCCAAGCCGGTCGAGCCCGAGCTGTTGTTCGCGGCACTCGCCGACGCGCTGCGGCCCTAGCGCTCCCGGGGCCGCATCCGCGGCCGCATCGCTACAAACCCGGAACAAAGCGTGCTGCGCCGGACATCCGGCGGTTACCGCGCGCATCCATGATCGCTCCATGCACACCCGCATCGGAGCCAACGACGTGGACACCCCACACAGCGACGTCCTGCTGCACGTGACCGATGCGCTCGGCGACGTCGCGCGCGCACGCCTGGTCGAGCGCCTCGGCGCCGAGCGGGGCATTCGCAGCGTGCGCGCGGGCACCCGCGCGGGGCTGCTGCTGGTCATCGACTACGACCGGGACGCGATCAGCGCGCTCGGGATCCTGCGCTGCGTTCAGGCGCAGGGCTACGCGGCACGCCTCGTCGGCATGTAGAGCCGGCAAGGGCGCAGCACTTTCATCCACCAACCAGGGAGCATCACCATGCAAGCACCTATGCAGGAAGCGAGCAGCAAGCGTTACGCCAGGGCGGTCGAAGTCTCGAAGCGCGTGCGCTTCGAGATCGAGCGCGATGTCATTCGCGGCCGCAGGTTCGACTTCGCGAAGAAGTTCCTCCCCGACGGGCTGTCCAGGATCGGGCGGCTCGAGTTCCTGGGGGCAGGCGAGAAGCGCCTCGTAAGCCAGATCCAGGGGCGCACCTACGCCAACATGTTCGGGCTGGTCGAGCGCTTCATCGCGCCGATGATGTCCGAGGTGAGCCGTGACCACTGGCTTGGCGATCAGGTCGCCTACGAGGCGCTGGTGCGCTTCACCGACGAGGAGCTGAAGCACCAGCAGATGTTCCGCCGGATCGACGCGCTATGCGCCGAGGGCATGCCGGCCGGCTACACGTTCCTGCCGCAGCCGAACGACGTCGCCGGCGTGGTGCTCGGCAAGCCGACCTGGTCGGTGCTGGCGCTCATCTGCCACATCGAACTGTTCGTGCTGGCGCACTACCGCCAGGCGATCGAGCCCGACGCCGAGCTCTCCGAGCTGTGGAAGGACGTCTTCACCTTCCACGCGCGCGAGGAGTCGCAGCATGCGGTCCTCGACGAGCTCGAGTGGCAGCGCGAGGACGCGAAGCTCGACGCGGAGCAGCGCGACAGAGCGGTCGACGAGCTGATCGCGCTCGTGGCGGCAGTGGACGGCATGCTGCAGGTGCAGGCGCGGGCCGACACCGACTACTTCCTGCGCGTTGCCGGGCGTCCGTTCGACCGCGCCCAGGTCGAGGTGATCGGCGCGACGTTCCTCGCCGCCTACCGCTGGCAGTACATCGTTTCCGGTGTCGAGGACGAGCGCTTCCGGAAGATCCTCGGCGGCATGATCACGGCGGCGCAGTTCGAGCGCATTGGTGCCGCGCTCGCGCCGATCATGGGCTAGCGCTATCGACGGTCGGTACGCGATACGCGAGCCGCGCCGCGCGTGATCCGCGCGGCGCGGATCACTCCTGCGCTTTCTTCTCGAGCGCCGCCTGGTTGATCGTCACCTTGGTGTCGGCGCGCAGGCTCGCGACGTAAGCTTTCATCAGTTCCTGCCCGGTCTCGGCGCCGACACTGCTCGCCGCCTGGGTCACCGTCGTCGCGGCAGGCGCCGGCGCGTCGATTACCTTGTCGATGCGATAGAGCGCGAAATCGCCGTTCGGCCGCGGCGCGCCCACGTACGCGGGGAGCTTCGTCCGGTCGGCCTCGAAGATCGTCGTGACCGCGTCCGGCGTGACATCGGGCGCCGGCTTCGAGCGGGTGACATCGGCGGGCTTGCCGAAGGTCAGTGCGGCCGCAGCCGCGTCGCCCTTCGCGAGGAGTGCCAACTTCGCTTCGCCATCCCTCTTCGCCTCAGCCGCCGCACGCTCGGCAGCCAGCCGCTTGCGAATGTCGTCCTGCACCTCGGCGAGCGGCTTCGGCGCGGCAGCCTTGTAGTCGACGACACGCCCCGACATCAGCGTGTTCGGCGCGACCTCGATCGCCTCGGTGTTGCGCTTCGCCTGGATCGAATCCGGCGAGAAGATCGCCTTCACGAACTTGGCGCTGCCGCGCGCCAGCGACTGGATCTGCGCACGCGTCATCAGATCGGTCGTCTTCACCTCGAGGCCGAGCGCCTTCGCGGCGCCCGTGAGCGAGTCGGCCTGCTCGTAGACGACGTTCTGGAACTGCTCGGCGAGCGACGCGAACCTGTCGGCCGCCTTCTGCTTGCGCAGGTCGGCCTCGATGCGCCCGTTCACCTCGCCGAGCGACTGGACGTGCGCGGGCGTGATCCCGGTGACCTTGATGATGTGGTAGCCGAAGTTCGTTTCCACCGGTCCGACGATGTCGCCGACCTTGGCGCCGAACACCGCGTCCTCGAACGGCTTCACCATCGAGCCGCGCGCGAACGAGCCGAGATCTCCTCCCTGTGCGGCCGAACCCGGGTCCTGCGAGAACTCCTTCGCGAGCGCCGCGAAGTCGTCGGGATGCGCGCGCGCTTTATCGAGGATCTCCTCGGCCTTCTTCTTCGCCGCCGCCTTGTCTTCGGGGCTCGCGTCGGGCTTGACCGCGATCAGGATGTGCGAAGCCTGCCGCTCTTCCTGCGTCGTGTACTGCCGCTTGTTGGCCTCGTAAACCTGCTTCACCTCGTCGGGCGTGACCTTCATCTGCGCCGCGAGCGCATCCTGCGACAGCATCAGGTACTCGATCTTCGCCTCTTCGGGCGTTTCGAACAGCGCGCGGTGGGCGTCGTAGTACGTCTTGACGTCGGCGTCGCTCACCTTGATCGTCGCCGCGAGCGGCGCCGCGGCGATGGTGGCGGTCGCCACCGTCCGCGTCTGGTCGAGGAGCGCGAGATAGTGCGTCACCGTCGACTTCGCCGCGAAGCTTCCTGCGACGACCGGCTGCTGGAGCTGGCCGAGCACGAGCTCGCCGCGCACGCGCTGCTCGAAGCCGAGCGGCGACATGCCCTGGCCGGAAAGGACCTCGGCGTAGCGCGTGGCCGAGAAGCGCCCGTCGACCTGGAACGGCGCGAGGCCGGCGATGAAGCGGCGAAGCTCCGTATCGCTCACGCTGAAATGCTCGGAGCGCGCGCGATTCTCGAGCAGCCGCTGGTCGATCAGCTGATTGAGCAGATCGTAGCGGACCGCGGGGTTATCGAGCATCGACGCATCGAAGCTGCCGCCGAGCGCCTGGCGCATCCGCTGCTCCTGATTGCGCAGCGCGTCGTCGAACTCGTTCTGCGCGATCTTGTTCCCGCCGACGTCGGCGATCGTGTCGCTGCCGCCGCGGCTCGTGAAGTACTGATAAGTGCCGAAGAACACGAACGGCAGCGTGACGAGGCCCATGATGATCTGAGCGAGGTTCTTGTGCCGGTGGAGGAGATCGAACATGGCGGAATCCGGGAGGCGGCGAAACGATGTCCGGGTGCGACGAAAAAGGGCGAACTCGCGTTCGCCCCTCAGTTGCCCTTCAGGTGCCGGAATGCTGGCGGAGTGGACGGGACTCGAACCCGCGACCCCCGGCGTGACAGGCCGGTATTCTAACCAACTGAACTACCACTCCCTCGTGTGTCGTCGCCGCGAAGCCGCCCGTCGGACCCATGGTGCATTGGTGGGTGCTGACGGGATCGAACCGCCGACATTCGCCTTGTAAGGGCGGCGCTCTACCGCTGAGCTAAGCACCCGGTCACCGCGGCCTGAGCGCTGCGAAGCTAATCAGTTTAACGCATCCTTCAGCGCTTTGCCAGCGCGGAACTTCGGGACCTTGGCGGCCTTGATGCGGATCGACGCGCCGGTGCGCGGATTGCGTCCCGAGCGCGGGCTGCGCCTGCCAACGTAGAACGATCCGAACCCGACCAGCGTGACCATGTCGCCCTTGCGCAGCGAAGTCTTGATTGCGCCGACGGTCGCGTCGAGCGCGCGCCCGGCGGCGGCTTTCGAAATGTCGGCATGGCGGGCAATCGCATCGATCATCTCGGACTTGTTCACCTGGCATCCTTTCCGGAACACATTACGCCACCGTGCGCGCTGCACGGCGGCGTTCGTCGCTGACGAGGAAATCGGCGCGCAGGGCGCGCGTGGACGGCGCAGTTATAGACCGCGCGTTTTGCGGGTGTCAAGCCGCGCCGTCGGGCACGCTCACGTCAGTGCTTGATGACCGCGCCCTTGTCTTCGGTCGCCGCCGCAGGTGGCACCGCAGGTGGCTCGGCTTTCGCACCATCCGCTTCGAGCGGCGTCGGGAGATGCTCGAGCGCGTGCTCGAGAACCTCCTCGATCCACCGCACCGGCGACAGCTCGAGGCGATTCTTGATCTCGTCCGGAATCTCCGCGAGATCCTTGACGTTCTCCTCGGGGATCAGCACCGTCTTGATGCCGCCGCGCCCGGCGGCGAGGAGCTTCTCCTTCAGCCCGCCGATCGGCAGCACCTCGCCGCGCAGCGTGATCTCACCGGTCATCGCGACATCGCAGCGCACCGGGATGCCGGTCAGCACCGACACCATCGCCGTGACGATCGCCGCCCCGGCCGATGGGCCATCCTTCGGCGTCGCGCCTTCGGGCAGGTGAATGTGCAAATCGGTCTTCGTATAGAAATCCGACGGTATGCCGAGCTGCTTCGAGCGGTGGCGCACGACCGACAGCGCGGCGGCGATCGACTCGTTCATCACCTCGCCCAACTTGCCCGTCGACGTCGTCTTGCCCTTGCCGGGGAGCGACACGGCCTCGATCGTCAGGAGATCGCCGCCAACTTCGGTCCACGCAAGGCCGGTGACCTGGCCGACCTGATTGCGCTTCTCGGCCATGCCGTAGTTGAAGCGGCGCACGCCGAGATACTTGTCCAGGTTCTTCGAGTTCACCTCGACCGGCCCGCGTGCCTTGCGCGTCTTGCCCTCACTCTCTCTCAGCAGCAGCGCCTTCACCACCTTGCGGCAGATCTTGCTGATGTCGCGCTCGAGGTTGCGCACGCCCGACTCGCGCGTGTAGTAGCGGACGATGTCGCGCAGCGCGCTCTCCGCGAGATGCAGCTCGTCGGGCTTCAGCCCGTTGTTCTTCATCTGCTTCGGCAGCAGGTACTGGCGGGCGATCGCGATCTTCTCGTCCTCGGTGTAACCCGACAGCCGGATCACCTCCATCCGGTCGAGCAGCGGCGCCGGGATGTTCATCGTGTTGGCGGTGGCGACGAACATGACGTCCGACAGGTCGTATTCGACCTCGACGTAATGGTCGACGAACGTATTGTTCTGCTCGGGATCGAGCACCTCGAGTAGCGCCGACGACGGATCGCCGCGAAAATCCTGGCCCATCTTGTCGACTTCGTCGAGCAGGAACAGCGGATTGCGTACGCCGACCTTGCTCATGTTCTGCAGGATCTTGCCCGGCATCGAGCCGATGTAAGTGCGGCGATGACCGCGGATCTCGGCCTCGTCGCGCACGCCGCCGAGGCTCATGCGCACGAACTTGCGCCCGGTCGCGCGCGCGACCGACTGTCCGAGCGACGTCTTGCCGACACCCGGCGGCCCGACGAGGCACAGGATCGGGCCCTTCAGACGGTCGACGCGCTGCTGGACCGCGAGGTACTCGACGATGCGCTCCTTCACCTTCTCGAGACCGTAGTGATCGGCGTCGAGCACCTTGACCGCGTTGGACAGATCCTTGCTGATCTTGCTCTTCTTCCGCCACGGCAGCGCGAGCAGCGTATCGACGTAGTTGCGCACGACGGTCGCCTCGGCCGACATCGGCGACATCATCTTCAGCTTCTTCAGCTCGGCGAGCGCCTTGCCCTCGGCCTCCTTCGACATCTTCGCGGCCTTGACCTTCTTCTCGACCTCTTCGAGGTCGGCTGATTCGTCGCCCTCGCCCAGCTCCTTCTGGATCGCCTTCACCTGCTCGTTCAGGTAATACTCGCGCTGGCTCTTCTCCATCTGCCGCTTGACGCGGCCGCGGATGCGCTTCTCGACCTGGAGAATGTCGACTTCGCCTTCGAGCAGGCCCAGGAGATGCTCGAGGCGCTTGCCGACGTCGCTCATTTCGAGGATCTGCTGCTTCTGCTCGAGCTTGAGCGGCAGATGCGCGGCGATCGCATCGGCGAGCCTGCCGCCGTCGTCGATGGCCGACATCGAGGTGAGGATCTCGGGCGGAATCTTCTTGTTCAGCTTCACATACTGGTCGAAGTGCGTAAGGAGCGCGCGGCGCATCGCCTCGACCTCGTGCGCTGTTCCCGGCTCACCGGGAATCGCGTCGACCCGCGCTGCCATGAATTCGCCGCGCTCGTCGACTTCGGCAATGCGCGCCCGTTGCGTGCCTTCGACCAGCACCTTCACGGTACCGTCGGGGAGCTTCAGCATCTGCAGGACTGTCGCGATGCTGCCGATCTCGTAAAGATCGTCGGCCGCGGGATCGTCCTTCGCGGCCTGCTTCTGCGCGACGAGCAGGATGTGCTTGCCCGCGTCCATCGCGACGTCGAGTGCCTTGATCGACTTCGGGCGCCCGACGAACAGCGGGATCACCATGTGCGGAAAGACGACCACGTCGCGCAAGGGGAGCAGCGGGAGCGCGTTCAGGTTGTCCGGGGGAAGCGTGTCGTCGGGCATGCGGACCTCGAAGGTAAGCGTCACTACCGAGATTGGGGGGCGGTCGCCGAAACGCAATGGACGACGGCCGCCGCGAAGCAAAGACCGCGCCAGCAGAAGGGTCTGGCGCAGCGAATGGACGAGATTATGCCCGAACGCCTACTTTGCGGCGGCGACCTTCGGCGCGTCGGCGAACATCAGGAGCGGCTTGCCGTCGTTGGCGATCGTCGATTCGTCGACAACGACGCGCGCGAGATTCGCGAGCGATGGCAGATCGTACATGACGTCGAGCAGCACCTGCTCGAGGATCGAGCGCAGGCCGCGCGCCCCGGTCTTGCGCGCGAGGGCCTTGCGGGCGATCGCGCGCAGCGCGAGCTCGCGCACTTCGAGCTCGACGTTCTCCATCCGGAACATCTTCTGGTACTGCTTGATCAGCGCGTTCTTCGGCTCGACCAGGATCTCGACCAGCGCCTCCTCGTCGAGCTCGTCGAGCGTCGCGACCACCGGCAGGCGGCCGACAAACTCGGGGATCAGGCCGAACTTGATCAGATCCTCGGGCTCCGTCTCGCGCAGCAGGATCGCGGCACTCCGGCGATCGTCGGGAGACGCGACCTCGGCCTCGAAGCCGATGCCGGTCTTCGCGGTGCGCTGCCGGATGATCTTCTCGAGGCCGTCGAACGCGCCGCCGCAGACGAACAGGATGTTGGTCGTGTCGACCTGGACGAATTCCTGGTTCGGATGCTTGCGCCCACCCTGTGGCGGGACGCTCGCGATCGTCCCCTCGATCAGCTTCAGGAGCGCCTGCTGGACGCCCTCGCCCGACACGTCACGGGTGATCGACGGGTTGTCGCTCTTGCGCGAGATCTTGTCGATCTCATCGATGTAGACGATGCCGCGCTGCGCCTTGTCGATGTCGTAGTCGCACTTCTGCAGGAGCTTCTGGATGATGTTCTCGACGTCCTCGCCGACGTAGCCGGCTTCGGTCAGGGTCGTCGCATCGGCGATGACGAACGGCACGTCGAGGAGCCGCGCCAGCGTCTGCGCGAGCAGCGTCTTGCCCGACCCGGTCGGACCGATCAGCAGGATGTTCGACTTCGCGAGCTCGACGTCGTCGTCCTTCGCGCCCGAGTCGAGGCGCTTGTAATGGTTGTACACCGCGACCGACAGGATCTTCTTGGCCGGCTCCTGCCCGATCACGTACTGATCGAGGATCTGCCGGATCTCGTGCGGGGTCGGCAGCTTGCTGCGGTCGGCGCGCGCCGCCTCGCCGCCCGAGCCCTCCTCGCGGATGATGTCGTTGCAGAGCTCGATGCACTCGTCGCAGATGAACACCGACGGCCCGGCGATCAGCTTGCGCACCTCGTGCTGGCTCTTGCCGCAGAACGAGCAGTAGAGAAGCTTGTCGCCGGAGGAGGACTTGTCGGCCATCAGGACGGGCGGATGGGGGTGGGCATGGGTTGCGGACGACTCTACCCGGCAGTTGCCCTCTTTTGCAAGACTTTGTCGACGAGCCCGTACTCCCGAGCCTGCTCGGCGGTCAGAAAATTGTCACGCTCGGTGTCGCGCGCGATTTCCTCGACCGGCTTGCCGGTGTGGAAAGCCATCAGCTGGTTGAGCCGCTCGCGGAGGCTCAGGATGTACTTGGCGTGGATCTCGACGTCCGACGCCTGTCCCTGGAAGCCCCCGAGCGGCTGGTGGATCATCACGTCGGAATTGGGGAGCGCATAGCGCTTGCCCTTCGCGCCGGCAGCGAGCAGGAACGCGCCCATCGACGCCGCCATGCCGACGCACAGCGTCGATACGTCCGGCTTGATGAACTGCATCGTGTCGTAGATCGCGAAGCCGGCGGCGATCGAGCCGCCCGGCGAATTGATGTAGAAGTGGATGTCCTTGTCGGGATTCTCGGATTCGAGGAACAGCATCTGCGCGACGACGAGGTTCGCGGTCGCCTCGTTGACCGGCCCGACCAGGAACACGACGCGCTCCTTCAGGAGGCGCGAGTAGATGTCGTACGCGCGCTCGCCGCGTCCGCTCTGCTCGATCACCATTGGAATCAGGCCAAGCCCTCTCGGTTCTTCCATCGTCTGCCTTCGTCAGTGGTCCGTCTGCGCTGCAGCGGCGCGCATTCCCCGATAATCATTCGACCCGCAGTGCGGCTCAGCCGTTTCCTCGCGGGCCCATCACCGCGTCGAACGTCGCCGGCTCGTCGGCCACCTTCGCGCGCTCGAGGATCCAGTCGACGACGTTCTGCTCGAGGACGGCAGCCTCGAAGTCGGCGAGGCGCTCAGGCTTCTCGTAATGCCAGCGTACCACGGCGTCCGGCTGCTCGTAGGACTGCGCCTGCTCGTGCACGAGCTCCTTAACCTGCTCCGGGCGCGCCGCAAGATGCTCGCTCTTCACGAGCTCCGACATCAGGAGGCCCAGCGCGACGCGCTGCTCGGCCTGCGGCCGGAACAGATCGACGCCGACCGCGAGGTCCTCCGGCTTCACCCCGGGCTGCTCGCGCATGCTGGCGACCGTGCGGTCGCGCAGCGCGTGCGCCTCGGCCTCGACGAGCGCCTTCGGCAGCGGGAACCGCGCAAGCCCCGCGAGCCCGGCGATCACCTGCTCCTTCACGACTGCGGCGATCTTGCGCTTCAGCTCGAGCTTCAGATTGGCCCCAACCTCGGCGCGCAGCCCGTCGAGCTCGCCACTCGCGACACCGAACCCGCGCACGAAGTCGGCGTCGAGCGCGGGAAGGCGGATCTCCTCGACCGCGAGCACCGTCAGCACGAACTCGGCGTTCTTTCCCGCCACCTCGCGCCCGTGGTAATCATCGGGGAAGTGGAGCGGGAAGGTCTTGTGCTCGCCGGCGGACATGCCGGTGATCGCCGCGTCGAACTCGGGGAGCATCCGTCCCTCACCGAGCGTGATCGGGAAGTCGCGTGCCTGCCCGCCGGCGAACTCGACGCCGTCGATCGTGCCGGTGAAATCGACGCGGACGCGGTCACCGCTTTGCGCCCGGCGCGCCACGGCTTCGTAGCTCGCGCGCTGCCGGCGCAGGATCTCGATCGTTCGATCGATGTCGGCAGTCGTCACCTCGGCGACCGGTCGCCGCACGCTGATCTGCGAGAGATCGCCGACCTCGACGTCCGGGTAGACCTCGAACACCGCCGAGAATTCGAGCGCATTCGGTACCTCACCCGGCGCCGCACCCGGCTGCCGCGGCTCGATGCGCGGCGCGCCGGCGATGCGCAGGCGCTCCTTCTGCACCGCTTCGTTGAAGCGCGACCGCACCGCTTCGGAGATCACGTCCGAGCGCAGCTGCGGCCCGTACTGACGCGCAAGGATGCTGACCGGCACCTTGCCCGGGCGAAAGCCCGCGATCTTCGCCGTTCGCGCAAGGTTCGACAGACGCTTGCTGACCTCGTCTTCGATGTCCGCGACCGGCACGGCAACGCTCAATCTGCGCTCGAGATCGCCAAGCGTTTCGACTGTGGTCTCCATGCGACGCCAATCCTCGCTCGATGCTGTTCCGATATGATGGTGCGAAAGGGGGGACTCGAACCCCCACGGGTCGCCCCGCCAGCTCCTAAAGCTGGTGCGTCTACCAGTTCCGCCACTTTCGCAGCCGCGGGCACGCTCGCCCGCGCGGTGACGCTGCACCGAGCCGCGAAGTATAACCCGACCATGTCCCCCGACGACTACTGCCGCGAGCGTGTCGCGCCGCGCGGCTCGACGCTCCACTACTGTCTGCGCAAGCTGCCACCCGGGCAGCGCGGAGCGATCACAGCGCTTCATGCGCTCTACCGCGAGGTCGACGACGCAGCGCGACACGTGACCGATCCAGGGGTCGCGCGGGTCAAGCTTGCGTGGTGGAGGGGCGAGATCGCGATGGCTTACGAAGGGAGTCCGTCGCATCCGGTCGCGCAGGCGCTCACGGCCGCGCTGCCTGCCCATCCGCTTGCCCGCGCCGAGCTCGAGGCGATCGTCGACGGCGTCGAGCGCAACGTCGAGCACCGGCCGTTTGCCGACTTCGCGGCGCTGAGGGCGCACTGCCTCAGCACCGGCGGTACCGTCGGGGCGCTGTCGGCCGGGATTCTCGGCCACCGCAACCCCGGCACGCTCGATTGCGTGCGCGAGCTCGGCGTTGCGCTGCAGTTGATCGGCATCATTCGCGACGTCGGCAGCGATGCGCGTGCCGGCCGCATCTTTCTTCCCGTCGACGAGCTCGAGCGCTTCGGCGTGGCGCCCGCCGACATCCTCGCGCGGCGTGCCCCGCCCCAGTTCGCCGCGCTGATGCAGATGCAGGCGGCGCGGGCACGCGACCATTGCGATCGGGCGATCGCCGGCCTTCCGCCAGGCGACCGCGCCGCACAGGCACCGTGCCTCGCCGCGGCGGCGATCCGGCGCACACTCCTCGACGAGATCGCGCGCGACGGCTTTCGCGTGCTCGACCGGCGCGTCGCGCTGACTCCGGTACGCAAGCTGCTGATCGCGACGCGCGTGCTGTGGACGGCCCGATCGCGTTGAGCGGGGCGCGCCACCGTGCGAAACGGTGCGGGCCGCCGTGCTACCCGTTGCCGCCGCGCCCGCGCGCGCCGCGCCCGCGCTCGGTCGACGCGCTGCGCAGCAGGCGCTGCTGCTCGCGGTTCCATTCACGCTCGCGGATCGCCGCGCGCTTGTCGTGCTGCTTCTTGCCGCGTGCGAGGCCGACCGCGAGCTTGATCCGCCCTTTCGCGTAGTGCAGATCGATCGGCGTCAGCGTGTACCCTGCCCGCTCGACTTTGCCGATCAGCCGATTGATCTCCTCGCGATGGAGCAGGAGCCGGCGCGTGCGCGTCGGGTCCGGATGCACGTGCGTCGAGGCGGTCGCGAGCGGAGCGATGTGCGCGCCGATCAGCATCAACTCGCCGCCCTTGACGACGACGTACGCCTCCTTGAGGTGGGCACGACCGCCGCGCACAGCCTTCACCTCCCAGCCTTCGAGCGCGATCCCGGCCTCGAACCGTTCCTCGATAAAATAATCGTGGAATGCCTTGCGATTCTCGACGATGGTCATGATGCGTGATCCGGCGCGGCCGCGCTTCGACCGCCCGACCGCGTGATGCGGCGAGCGATGGTCGCGCATTCTACCTGCCGCCGCGGTGGCCTTTGCGCGCGGCGACGCGGTCTTTGCGTCCTGCGGCGCGCGCCGGCCGCGCGGGGCCCGAGTATTCGATGCAGCGCGTAAACCGCTCGGTGCTCGTGCCCTACCAGGCCGCACGCATGTTCGCGCTCGTCGACGACATCGAGGCGTATCCACGCTTCCTGCCGTGGTGCGCGGGTGCCCGCGTGCTCGAGCGCGACGATCGCGCGAAGACCGCGCGCATCGACATCGACTACCACGGCGTGCGCGCGCATTTCACCACCCGCAACGTCAACACGCCGTCGGAGTTGATCGTGATCGCGCTGACCGACGGACCGTTTCGCTCGCTGTGCGGCGAATGGCGCTTCACCGCGCTATCGGAAGCGGGATGCCGCGTCGATTTCGAGCTCGCCTGGGAGTTTGCGACGCACGTGCTCGAGCGCGCCGTCGGCCCGGTGTTCGGCCATATCGCACGCACGTTCATCGACGCGTTCGTGCGTCGCGCCGAGGCCCTCGACAGGTGAAAGTCGCGGTCGCGTACGTCGGCGCCGATTTCAGCGCCTGCATCGCGCTCGATCTGGCGCGCGGCGCGCGGGTTGCCGACGCCGTCGAAGCGTCCGGGCTCCTTTCCCGCGTCGGACTTGCCGAGCCCCACCTCGCGTATGCGGTCTACGGCCGTCCGGTCGCGGCGAGCCGTCCGCTCGCCGAGGGCGACCGCGTCGAGATCACGATGCCGCTCGTCTGCGATCCGGCAACTCGCAGGCGCGCGCTCGCGAAAAGGATCCGGGGATTGCGCTGAGGGCCGAATGGTGGAAAATTGCGCCGTGCGCCGCACCACCCGCCTCGCCATCGTCGCTGCCGCCGCGCTGGCTCTGCACGCCGCGCCCGGCGTCGCTGCCGAGCGGCAGGCGGATCGCTCGCTCACCGAGCTCGCGCGCGCATCGCTCTCGGCGGCCGCCTCGCGGGCGCTGCAGGGCGCCGAGACTGTCGCGACGTTCGCACTCTCGCTCGTCGGCATCGACTACCGCTGGGGCGGTGCGACGCCCGCCCAGGGATTCGATTGCAGCGGGCTCATCCGCTACGTGTTCCAGGAAACCACCGGCGCCGCGCTCCCGCGCACGGCGCGCGGCCTCGCCACGCTCGGCAGCCGGGTGACGCGAAGCGAGCTCGCGCCGGGTGACCTCGTGTTCTTCAACACGCGCCATGCCGCGTTTTCGCACGTCGGCATCTACCTCGGCGATGACCGCTTCGTTCATGCGCCAGGCCGCGGCGGAGAGGTCGGAGTCGCGCTGCTGTCGTCGGCGTACTGGAAGAAGCGCTACGACGGCGCGCGCCGGCTGATCGGCGTGCTTCCCGCGCTGGTGCCACAGGTCGTCTCGCAGGCGTGGGCGGCAGATGCGGACGATGCACCGGCGGCGACATCGAATGCGACGCTGAGTGCTCCACCGAACGCGACTCCCGTGCCGAAGCCCGCCGCGGCCGCAGCGAGTGACTCCGCCACGCAGGACGGACCGGCGCCGGTCGACGCGAATCCGTCGATCGCACCGTACCTGTCCGACGATCAGCCGTAGGCAGCTCGGCAAGACCCGGGCTACTGCGTCGCGCCCGCCTGCCGCAGGAGCTCCGCGACTTCGGTCTCGTTGCCTCGCGTCGCCCACGACAGGGCGCTTGCGCCGCTCTGGTTGCGGTGCCTGACGTCGGCACCGCGCTCGACGAGCAGGCGCGCGGTCGCCAAGTGATGCTCGTGGATCGCCATCATCAGCGCCGTCGTGCCGTTCGGTGACTCGGCGTCGAGGTTGGCGCCATGATCGATCAGGAAATTCACGACGTCGTCGTGGCCGCCGGTGGCGGCGTAGATGAGCGGCGTCCATCCGTCGGGATTCATCTGTGCACCCCGGCTTTGCAGCGCACGCACGGTCGCGAGGCTTCCGTGCAGTGCCGCGAGCATCAGCGGAGTGTCGCCCGAACGATTGGCGAGATTCGGCTTCGCGTGCGCGTCGAGAAGCGCGATCGTCGTCGCGACGTAGCCGTTGCGCGCGGCGATGCAGAGCATCGGATCGCCGTCCCGATCCACGGAATCGGGGTCCATGCCGCGGGCGAGCAGCGCCTTGACCTCGTCGACGCGGTCGTTGGACACCGCCGCCGTCAGGTCGACCAGGAGATCGGCCGCCGCGGGCCGGCCGATCGCGATGCAGAGGATCGCGAGGCCGCAGGCGAGCATCCTGCGGCGACCTGCGCGGACGAATCCCCGCGCCGAGCGATCGATGCGCGGCGCAGCGCCGGCGCAAGCGTGGCCGTCAGTGGGGATCGGTCGGGCTTCGGGCATTTTCGGCTATTGCGAACAGGCGAAAGAAGTTGGCCGACGTGGCGGCGGCGATCGTCTCGACGCCGACCCCGCGCAGCCGTGCGATCTCCTCGGCGACGTGGCGCACCCACGCCGGCTGGTTGCGCTTGCCGCGCCATGGCACCGGAGCGAGGTACGGGCTGTCGGTCTCGATCAGCATCCGGTCGAGGGGGACGCGCTTCGCGACGTCCTTCAGCTCCGTCGCGTTCCTGAACGTGACGATGCCGGAGAACGAGATGTGGAAGCCGAGCTCCATCGCCTGCTCGGCGACGTCCCACGATTCGGTGAAGCAGTGCATGACTCCGCCCGCCTCCATCGCACGTTCCTCGCGCATGATCGCGAGCGTGTCGGCCGCCGCGGCCCGCGTGTGGATGACGAGCGGACGGCCCGACTCGCGAGCGGCGCGGATGTGCACGCGGAAACGCTGCCGCTGCCAGTCGAGGTCACCCTGTTGCCGAAAGTAGTCGAGACCGGTCTCGCCGATCGCGACGATGCGCGGATCACGCGCCGGCCCGACGAGCGCGGCGACCGTCGGCTCCACGGTATCGGCGTAGTCGGGGTGCACGCCGACCGTCGCGTAGAGGTTCTCGTGCTCGTGGGCGAGTGCGTGCACCGCCGGCCACGCGCCCATCTCGACCGCCACGCAGAGCGCGTGCGTGACGGCATTCTCGCGCATCGCCGCGAGGACCCGCGCGAGATCGTCGCGCAGGTCGGGGAAATCGAGGTGGCAGTGCGAGTCGACGAACAACGGCCTGCCGTACGCGGGCGCCGGCCGGCGGACGGCCGCTCACCCGCGCGCGTTCCTCACATGGTATGGGTCGAGCGGGTCGATGCGAGGTGTTCGCCGAGAATGCGCTCGATCGTTGTCTTCGCCGCGGCCCCGGTCTCGTCCTGCGTGAACTGCACGCCGATGCCCTGCGTGCGGTTGCCCTGACCGCCATCCGGCGTGATCCAGACGACCTTGCCCTGGACGGCGATCCGGTTCGGATCGTCCATCAGCGACAGCAGCATGAACACCTCTTCGCCGAGCGAATACGGACGCGACGTCGGGATGAAGATGCCGCCGCCCTTCAGAAACGGCATGTAGGCCGCGTACAGCGCGGCCTTCTCGCGGATGTTGAGCGACAGCACGCCGGGACGCGCCATCGGCGATCCACCCGAATTGCCTGCAGCCTTCTCGGCCATCATCGAATAAAGAGCTTCCGGTAATCGATCAGCACGGCCTCGGCGACGAGCCGCGGCTGGAGCGGTTGCGCGAGCGCCGCACGCGTGCGCAGCAGTTGCCGATGATAGCGAAACAGCGCCCTCGGCGCCACCGAACGCGCGAGGGCCGCGAGCTCGCCGGCGAGGTCGGGATGGAAGAGCGCCGCAGCACCCGCGCGCACGCGGGCGAGGTCGGCGCACCAGCAGGCGAGCCACTCGACGACCGCCGCGAGACGGTCGCGACGCAGCTCGCGCGGCGCCTGGTCGATGCGGGCGCTCCAGCCCGTCACGGCAAGCGCAGACGGGTCGGCGAACGCGGCGAGCCACCGCTCGCGCTCGGCGCCCTCCTCCCCACCCGCCTGCGCGAGGGCGTCGAGCGGCGCGAAGCCCGCGCGCGCGAGCACGACATCGGCTTGCGCGACGCCTCGCTCCGCGAGCCACGCGCGCGCCTCGGCCGCCGTCGGCTGCGGCGCGACGAGACGCTGGCAGCGGCTCGTGACAGTCGCGGGCAGCCTTCCCGGCTGCGCGGTCACGAGCATCAGCGAGGTCCCGGCCGGCGGCTCCTCGAGGGTCTTCAAGAGTGCGTTGGCGGCCGATGCGTTCATCCGCTCGGCCGGATCGATCAGCGCGACACGCGCGCCGCCGCGGTGGCTCGTGATCTGCGACCACTCGATGAGCTCGCGCACGGCGGCGACCTCGATCCACTGTTGCGGCTTCGCGTTGCCTTCGTCGTCGATCGCCACCGGCTCGACGACGCGAAGGTCGGGGTGCTGGCGGGCGAGGACGTAACGGCACCCGGGGCAATCGCCGCAGGCCGAGCCGTCCGCACGCGGGCGCTCGCAGAGGAGCGCCGCGGCGAGCGCCTGCGCAAGCGCACGCTTGCCGATCCCGCGCCTTCCGATGACGAGCAGCGCGTGCGGCCACGCGCTGCGCCGCGCGAGCCACTGCGCGACGATGTCGCGCTGCCACGGAAGCACGCCGCTCATGCCCATGCGCAGATCATGCCGACGCGCAGATCGAGTCGACGATGCGCTGCAGCTCGGCGCGGATGTCGGCGACCGGCCGCGACGCATCGATCACGTGAAAGCGCGCCGGATCGGCCGCGGCACGCGCGCGGTACGCGGCGCGAACGCGCTCGAAGAACGCGTCGGGCTCGCGCTCGAACTTGTCGACGATGCCGCCCTCGATGTGTGCGCGGCTCCTGCGCTCGCGCGAGACGTCCTCGGGCACGTCGAAGAGCAGCGTCACGTCGGGCGTAACGCCGCCGACGACCTCGCGCCCGAGTGCGTCGATGAGCGCAGCGGAGACGCCGTGGCCGCCGCCCTGATAGGCCCACGTCGCGTCGGTGTAGCGGTCGCAGAGCACCCAGTCGCCGCGCGCGAGCGCCGGCGCGATCGTTCGCACGATGTGCTCGCGGCGCGCCGCGAACATCAGGAGCGTCTCGGTGTCGTGCTCCATGCGCTCGTTCAGCACGAGCTCGCGCAGCACCTCGCCGATCGGCGTGCCGCCCGGCTCGCGCGTGGTCACGACGCGCATCCCATGGGCGCGCAGGAAGCCGGCGATCGCCGGGACGTGGGTGCTCTTGCCGGCGCCGTCGATCCCTTCGAGGGTGACGAATCGTCCGCGCGCGGGCGCTGGGGTCGCAGTCGGCATCGGCGGATCGGACGCCGCTTCAACGGTGCGGCTTCTGATATTTTGACACGGCGCGGTTGTGCATGACGAGCGTCTCCGAGAACTCGGAGCTGCCGTCGCCGCGTGCGACGAAGTACAGGTACGGCGTCGGCGGCGGGTCGAGCACGGCGTCGATCGATGCCTGGGACGGCAGCGCAATCGGCGTCGGCGGGAGGCCGTCGCGCGTATACGTGTTGTAGGGCCCGTCGGTTTCGAGGTCGCGCTTCTTCAGATCGCCGTCGAAGCCGGCGCCGAGGCCGTAGATCACCGACGGGTCGGTCTGCAGGCGCATGCCGTGCCGCAGCCGGTTCACGAACACCGATGCGATCAGCGGCAGATCGGCCCTGCGCCCGCTCTCCTTCTCGACGATCGATGCGAGAATCAGCGCCTCGTACGGCGTCGCGAAAGGCAATCCCGGCGCGCGCTCGGACCACGCCGCGTCGAGCCGCCGCACGAGCGCCCGGTGCGCGCGCTCGAGCAGTGCGATGTCGCTGCCCCCGGCCGGCATGAAATAGGTGTCGGGAAAAAACAGGCCCTCCGGGCTCGACTTCGCTGCGCCGATGCGCGCAAGCACCTCGGCGTCCGACATGCCGTCGAGCGCATGCGCGATGCGCGGAACGGCGTGCAGGTCGTCGCGCAACTGTGCGAAGGTGATTCCGTCGACGATCGTCACGGCGATCTGCGTGACATCGCCCTGCGTGAGCTTGGCGAGGAGTTGCGGCAGCGTGATGCCCTGCTCGATCTCGTAGCTCCCGGCCTTGATGCCGCGATCGACGCCGCGCCAGCGTGCGAGCCAGACGAGCGCCGCGGGATGCGCCAGCACGCGGTCGGCACCGAGCGCATGCGCGACGCGGGCGAGCGTCGCACCCGCCGGCACTTCGAATTCGTAGGGACTGCGCGGCAGCGGCAGCGGACGCCGATACGCGTCGACGCCGACCGTCAGCGCGACCCCCACGGCGGCGATCGCGAACACCGCGACGAGCGCGATCGAGAACCGGAGCAGGGTGCGCGTACGCATTTTCAGGGGAGCGCCGATTATAATGGCCGCATGTCGACACCCGCGCGTCAGCGCAAGGCGCTTCCGGCACCGTGCGGGCGCACGCGGCGCGGCTTCACGCTGATCGAGATCATGGTGGTGATCGTGATCCTCGGCGTGCTCGCGGCGTTGATCGTTCCCAGCGTCCTGTCGCGCACCGACGACGCGCGCATCGTCGCGGCGAAAACCGACATTGCGGCCATTCGCCAGGCGCTCAAGCTCTACAAGCTCGACAACCTCGGCTATCCGACACAAGCGCAGGGCCTGCAGGCGCTCGTCGCCAAGCCGACCGATCCGCCGATTCCGCCGAACTGGAAGCCCGGTGGCTACCTCGAAAAGCTCCCCAACGATCCATGGGGCCGCCCGTATCATTACCTCGACCCGGGCCTCAAGAGCGACGTCGACGTGTTCACCTACGGGGCCGACGGCCAGCCCGGGGGCACCGGCGTCGACGCCGACATCGGCTCCTGGGACCTGTGAGCACCGATGCTTCGTACGCGTCAGCGCGCGTTCACGCTGGTCGAGATGCTCGTCGTGATCGCGATCGTCGGCATCGCAACCGGCATCACCTTCGCGCTCGCGGCCGCTGATCCGCGCGACGTCGCGTTGCGCGAAGCGCGCGAGTTCGCCCGCGGTCTCGATTTCGCGACGAAGACTGCGCAGTGGCGCCACGAGCTTCTCGGCATCTCTGCCGACGGCGATCTCATCCGCTACTGGCGCCGCGACCCCGGCAGCACGCGCTGGCTCGAAGCCGACGACGAGACGTTGCGGCGCTGGACTCTGCCGCGACCGGTCGTCGCGCAGGCGCTCGACTACGCGGGCCGCCCGATCGCGGCCGGCAGTGTGATCCCGCTGCGGCCCTCGGGGCGCAACGAGCCGTTTGCCTTCGCCATCGATGCCGGGGACTGGCGTGCGCGGGTGTCGTCGGATCCGCTGAATCGCATCTCGATCACCGGCCCGACGCGCCGGTCGCCGTGACAATCGGCCGCCTGCCGCGCGCCGCTACGGGAGCGCGCCGCGGCTTCACGCTGATCGAGGTGCTGGTCGCGCTGACGATTCTCGCCATCGCGCTCGCCGCCGGCATGCGCGCGCTCGCGCAGAGCGCCGACGGCGCGACGACGTTGAAGCTGCGCACGCTCGCGCTTTGGGTCGCGCAGAACCGCCTCGCGATCGCCGAGCTCGAACGCCCGTGGCCGCTTACCGGGGCGCGCTCCGGAGCAGCACACGAAGCGGGGGTTGCGTTCACCTGGCGTGAGGCGGTCGCACCGACGCCCAATCCGGCATTCAGGCGCATCGAGATCGTCGTAGCGCGGGAGGCCGAGCCGGACTACGCGCTCGCGCATCTCGTCGGCTATCTCGGCGTGACGGGCCCCGACGATGGCGCAACCGATGCGGCGGCTCGGACGCAGCCGTAACGACAGATGACCGGCCGCCACCCTCGTCCCGGCGCCCGCGGCGCGCGCCCGCACCGGTCGGCGCCTCACGGTGGATTCACGCTCGTCGAGGCGCTGGTCGCGATCGCAATCCTCGGCGTCGTCGCCGTGCTCGCGTGGCGGGCGACCGATACGATGACCGGCAGCGAGGCTGCCGTATCGGCCGAGAGCCGGCGCTGGCAGGACCTCGACGCGGTGCTCGCGCGGATGGAAGCGGACATGCGCGACGCGCTGCCGCGAGTCGGCGAGGCGCCCGGCTACCTGCCTGCACGCGGCGCGATGGCGGCGGCTGGCACGGTCGCAGCCGTCGCTCCGGGCTGGGCGGCCGCGCTCGACGAGAACGGCGATACCGAGCTTTCGTTCGCCCGCGGCGGGCCGGGTGCACCCGACGAGCCCGGCGCCGGCGGCCAGCGCGTCGGCTACCGCCTGCGCGGCGACGCGCTCGAGGTGCTCTACTGGCCGCAGCTCGACAACTCGCCGGGCACCGAACCGGCGATCTATGCGCTGGCGCAGGGCATCCGCCATTTTCGCGTGCTGCAACTCACTCGTGCGGGGACGTGGTCGCCGGCGTGGCCGCTCGCCGGCAACGATCCGATCCCGCGCGGCGTGCGCATCGAGATGACGCAGGCCGACGGCAGCGTGATCGAGCGGATCCTCGCGCTGCGGTGACGATGCGATCGATGCGCTCTCCGACGATGGATACGCCGACTGGTGGTCGCCGAAGCGTCCCGCTCGGCGCGCCTCGGCGCGCGCGCGGGCTAGCGCTGATCGTCGCGATGCTGGTCGCCGCGCTGACCGCGGCGGTCGCGGCCGCGCTCGTCGCCGACGAATCGCTTTGGTCGTCGAAGGTCGCGCACCGGCAGGACCAGGTGCAGGCGCAGTCGCTCGCTCGCGCGGGGATCAAGTGGGCGCGACAGATCCTCGCCGTCACGCCGGGTGCGGCGCCGATCGTGACATTGAACGATCCCTGGGCGCTGCCGCTGCCGCCGACGCCGATCGAGGGCGGCAGCGTCGAAGGCCGCATCACCGACGCGCAAGGGCTCTTCAACCTCGGCAACCTTGCGATCGACGAACCCGGGCGCGGCGCGCGAGCAGGATTCGAGCGGCTCGCGGCGAATCTCGCGCTGCCCGCCGACGCCGTTCCGCGGATCGCCAACTGGATCGCGTCGCGCCAATACCTTGCGGCAAGTGCCGGACACGGCGCATTCGTTCCGCTCGTCGCCGGCGAGCTCGCCGGTATTCCCGGCCTCGCGCCGCCAACGCTCGTCGCACTCGCTCCGTACGTCGTCGCGCTGCCTCCGAAGACACCACTCAACGTGAATACCGCTCCCGCGGCGCTCCTCGCCGCGGCGCTTCAGGGGCTGGATCGCGACCAAGCCGACGCGCTGGTCGAAAGCCGGCGCACGCGGCCGTTCACGTCGATCGAAGACTTCCGCTCGCGGCTCCCGTCCGGCGCCACGGCGGGAGACCTCGATCGCTACGCGGTCGGCAGCGAGTATTTCCTGGTCGCCGTGACAGCGCGCGAGGGCGACACGATCGCCGACGCGAGTGCCCTCCTTCGCACGCATGCGGGCAGCGTGACCATTGTCTGGCAACGCGTCGATTGAGCATTCGCTACACTGCGCCCGCATGATCCTGCGCCTCCTCGTCGACGATCGGCTCGCGCCCGGCAGCAGTAGCCCGTGGATCGCCGTTGCCGCCGATGGACGCACGCTGCGCCACGGTACGTCGCCGCCCGATGCGTGGCCGGCCGCCGAACGCATCGAGGGCGTGCTCGCAGCCGAGCATGCGCGGCTCATGACGGTCAGCCTTCCGGCGCTGCCGCGCCAGCGCCTCGATCGCGCGGCGGCCTACGCGGTCGAGGATCAGCTCGCGACCCCGATCGAGTCGTCGGCGATCGCTGCGAGCCCTCGTTCCGACGGCACGACGCTGGTCGCCGTCGCGACCCAGGCGCTCATCGCGAAGATCGCCGGCTTCACGCCGCACATGGTCCGGCTAGTGCCCGAGGCCTCGCTGGCGCCGATCGGCCGCGACTGGACGTGGTATGCCTCGGGAGCCGGCGGCGGCTTCGTGCGCCGCGCCGACGGCAGCAGCTTCGTCGTGACAGCCGCCGGCGCAGACGGCGGGCTTCCCGCGGAGCTCACCGCAGCGCTCGCGCAGGCACGACGCCAGGGGGCAGCGCCTCGACGCGTCGACGTCGCGTTCGACGCGCCGGCGACGACGCTCGCGCGCTGGAGCGAGCGGTCGGCCGTCGAGTTCGCGCGGACACCCGGCTGGCGCTGGCAGGATGCCGACGCGCACGCGTGGCAGGACGCGCCGGATTTCCTCGCACGTCGCGACGCCGCCGCGCGCGATCGCGCGACGGGTACGCTGCCGCGCGTGCTGCGGCTTCCCTTGCTGCTGCTCGCTATCGCGCTCGGCGTCGAGATCGCCGGGCTCGCGATCGAATGGGCGACGTTCGCGATCGAGCGCTGGCAGGCGGCGAGCGCGCTCGCAGCACTCGCGGAGCGCGCGGGCGTCACCGCGGCGGGAGGTCCCGAATCGATCGCGAATGCGCTCGCGCGCCGTCATCGCGGGATCCTGCACGACGCCGGAAAGGAGGCGCCGGCCGATGCGCTTCCACTCCTTGCACGCGCCGCCGCTCCGCTCGCCGCACTTCCGCGCGCCGCGGTCACCACTGCCAGCTACGCCGACGGCGCGTGGACGCTGACCGTCGCGGGCGTCGACGCGAGCGCGCTCGACGCGCTCGTCGTGCGGCTCAGGGACGCCGGGATCGATGCGCTCGCCGTGCCGGTCGCGTCCGGCGCGAGGCTGCGGCTGGCGCTCGATCCGGCCGCGTCATGATCGGCCGCGCTGCACTCGCGGATGCATGGCTTCGGCGCGGCGCGCGCGAGCGGGTCGTGCTCGCAGTGCTCGCTACGATCGTCGTTGCGGCGATCATCGTCTTCGCGGTGCTGCGGCCGCTCGCCGGCGCCGTCGAGCGCACACGCGCCGATGCCGCGCGCGCCGAGGCGCTCGTCGCGACCGCGCGTGCCGATCGCGCGACGGAAGACGACCTCGCGCACGCTGCCCCTGCGACCGGCGGCGGCCACGCGACAAATCGTGGCGGCAACACGACAAATCGTGGCGGCGGTGCTGCGATGGCGCACGACAATCCGGCCACTGCGGTCACCCGCGCCTTCGCGCAGCACGGGCTCGCTCCGCTCGCGCCGCCGCGTTTGGCAGACGACGGCAGCGTCGATGTGATTGTCGCGGCGGCACCGTTCGAGGCGCTGGTGCGCGCGCTCGACGCGCTCGCGCGCAGCGAGGGCCTCCACGTCGAGCGCGCCGTGCTCGCACGCCTCGCCGATGCCGACGGCGTGCGCGCCGAGCTCAGCCTGCGCTCCGGCGCTCCGCGTTGACGATGCGAATGCGCATGGCGCAGGTCGCGATCGGCGTCGCGCTGGTCGCGGCCGCGGCGGCGCTGCTCGCCCCGGCGGCGCTCGTCGACGCCGCGCTCGCCGAACGCACACAAGGGGCATGGCGAATCACTGCCACGAGTGGCCTCTGGTGGCGCGGTGAAGGCACGCTCGTCGTGACGGGAAGCGACGCTCGGCTGCCGCTCGCGTGGCGCGTCGCACTGCCCGCCCTCGCGCGCGGAACGCTTGCGGTGACGCTCACCACTCCAGACGGCAAGGCGCTCGCCGTCGTCGAAGCGACGCGCGAGCGCGTGCACGTGGCGAGCGCCGATGCGCGCATCCCCGCCGCGCTCGTCGCGTCGGCCGCCGCGCAGCTTGCGCCGCTTGCCGGTGCGCTCGCGGCAGGAGGAGTTGTTTCGCTCGAGTCGCCGGGTTTCGAGTGGGCCGGCGGGCACGGCACCGGCAGCGTCGACGCACGCTGGCAACGCGCCCGGATCACATTCGCCGGCATCGGACTCGACTTCGGCGACATCGAGCTCGCGCTGCGGCCGCAGGCGGCCGGGCAGGATCTTCGCGGAACGTTCGCCAACCGTGGCGGCGACCTCGCGCTGTCGGGCGACGTCGTCGTCGGCAGCGGCGCAGTCTCGGCGAACGTAGCACTCGCGCCACGCGTGACGACCCCGCCGATCGTGCGCAGTGCGCTTGCGCTCTTCGGGCGTCCCGACGCCTCCGGCATCGTGCACGTCGTGTGGTCGGGACACCGGTGACACCGCCGCCTCCGGTGCCGCATCGCGTCATCGCGCTCGACCAGTCGCGCGGGCTCGCGATCGTCGCGATGGTCGGCTATCACTTCTGCTTCGATTTGCGCTACTTCGGACTGCTGCACGCGAACTTCGAGTACGACCTGCGCTGGCTTACGGCGCGCACGCTGATCCTGTCGTCGTTTCTTGCGATCGCCGGCGTAAGCGCGGTGCTCGCCGAGCACGCGAGTCCCGGATCGCGGCGCTGGCTTCGTCACGTCGGCGTGATCGCCGGCGCCGCGGTGCTCGTGAGCGCCGGAAGCTGGCTGATGTTTCCGCAGACCTGGATCTGGTTCGGCGTCCTGCACGGCATCGCAGTCTCGCTCGTGCTCGCGCATCCCTTCGTCCGGCGACCGCGTGTCGCCGCACTCGCCGGTGTCGCGGTGATCGTGCTCGGCCTGACGCTCCACGACACCGCGTTCGACAACCGCGCGCTGGGCTGGCTCGGCTTCATGACCGCGAAGCCGCCGACCGAGGACTACGTGCCGCTCTTTCCATGGACCGGCGTGCTCTTCCTCGGCATCGCGGCGGGTCACATCCTCGTGCGCACGCGCTTCGCGGCGCTCCGATGGCTCGATCGCGCACCGGCGGTGCTCGGAGGGCTCGGCAGACACAGCCTCGCCGTCTATCTCGTCCACCAGCCGATCCTGATCGGCGCGCTATGGCTCGCGCTGCGCCTGCGCTGAGACGCCGTCGCTACGTCGACGTGCCGGACCGTACGGCGTTGCGCGAAGCCGCGCGCTGTCGCAGCGCGCGAAACGCCGGAAATGCGAGCGCGAGAATCGTCAGCACCATGACGACGCCGCTGATCGGTCGCCGGAAGAAGATCGTCCAGTCGTTCTGATTCGCGATCATGCTCGTCATGAACGAGGTCTCCGCAACCGGGCCGAGGATGCATCCCAGCACCATCGGCGCGACCGGGAAGCGGTGGCGCTCGAACAGGTAGCCGACGACGCCGAAGATCACGATCATCCACAGGTCGGTCGTGCTGTTGCGCGCGCTGTACGCGCCGACGAAACAGAACAGCGCGACGAAGGCCGAGGTGACCGCCTCCGGAAGCGCGAGGACGCGCACGAGCGGCCGGATGGCGAAATAGCCGAGCAGGCACATTCCCACCACCGCGGCGAACATCGACGCGAAGATCGTGTAGACCATGTGCGCCTCGGTCTGGAAGATCTGCGGCCCCGGCTGCACGCCGTGCAGCAGGAACGCGCCGAGGATGACCGCGGTCGCGCCACTGCCGGGGATGCCGAGGGCGAGCAGTGGAACCATGTGCCCGCCGACGGTCGCCGTAGATGCCACCTGCGGCGCGAGAATGCCTTCGGGAATGCCGCTGCCGAGCTTGTCGCGCCGGCGACCGTACTGCGCCTCGGTGCCGTAGGCGATGAACGAGCCGACGGTCGCCCCCGCTCCGGGAACGATCCCGCAGAGGAGGCCTACGACCGAGCTCCGCGCGACGGTGGCGCGCAGGCGCCAGATCTCGAGCCAGCGCGGGAGCCGCGTCGCGATGCGCCCCGATTCGCCCATCGGCGGTGACGCGAAGCCCTGCTCCATCCGCGTGAGCACTTCGCCGAGGCCGTACGCGCCGACCATCACCGTCAGGTACTCGACGCCGTCCTTCAGGATCGGCACGCCGAACGTGAAGCGATCGGCGCCGTACGTGTCGTCGACGCCGACCGTCGCAAGGAGAAGGCCGATGCACAGGCTCACCAGCGCCTTCGACATCGACGCGCCGCCCAGCGCGACGACGCCGGACAGCCCGAAGATCACGACCGCGAAGTATTCAGGGGCATCGAAGCGCAGCGCGAATTTCGCGAACGGCACGGCGAGCACGACCGCGGAGACCGCCGTGATGAGCCCGCCCCAAAGTGCTGCGACCAGAGTCCAGCCGAGCGCCTGCGCCGGCTTCCCCTGTCGTGCCATCGGGTAGCCGTCCCACAGGAGCGGCACGTCGAGCGGCTCGCCCGGGATACGGAACAGGATCGAAGTGAACGCGCCGCCGTAGGTCCCGGAGAGGTACATCGCGGTGAGGAGCACGATCGCCGGCGTCACCCCCATTCCGTACGTGAACGGCAGCGCGAGCACGACGCCCATCACGAGCGTCAGCCCCGGAAGGACCGCGACCAGCATGCCTACGACGAGGCCGACGACGAGCGACGCCGCGTTCGCCGGTGACAGCAGCGCGAGAAATCCGAGTGCGAGCTGGTGCGCGACGTCGCCCATCGCCACTCAGCGGACGCCGAACGCCGCGAGCACCGCGAGCGAGAGTTGCTGGAAAGGACCGACGCCGAGCGGAAGCGACACGTAGACGATCTTCATGAACACGTAGACGAACGCAAGGCTCCCCACGACGCTCGAGAGCGCGATCACGACCGGCCGCCGGTAGCGGCCGACGAGCATGAAGAGCGCGAGATAGAGGGCGGTCGCGACAAAGAATCCCAGCGTTCCCATCGTGAGCACGTAGACGATCGTGAGCGCGATGCCCGCGATGAGGAGCCGCGGATAACGCGGCGTGGATTCCTCGGCCGATTCGGCGCCCGGTTCGGCGGTTGCGCCGTCGCCGGTGGCCGTCGCGCCGTCGCCGGTGGCGGTGGCGGTGGCGGTTGCGCCGCCGCGCTCCAGGGCTGCGCCCGGGCGATCGATATCGCGCCCGAGCAGGTAACCCGCCATCCTCAGCGCGCAGACGACGATCAGCAGGACGAGGATCGCTCGCGGCCAGACGTCGGGGCCAAGCTCACCCGGCCGCGGCGCGTAGGCAAAGTGGCCAGCCACGCGATAGAGATAGAGCGCGGCGACGAGCATCGCCGCCCACGGCGACGCGAAGCGCAACCGGTTCGCGATCGAAGACCTCGACGGCGGCATGCGGTGCCGGCGCGCGCCGAATGTCTACTTCTTGCCGGCCGCTTCCTGCGCCGACTTCATGTCGGCGAGCTGCTGCCTGAAGTACTGCTCGGCTTCACCCGCGGGGAGGAAGCTTCCCTTCGCAGCGTAATTCTCTTCGAGGAAGGCCTTGAACTCGGGCTCGGCCGCGACCTTCGCCATCGCATCGCTCAGGATCTTCACGCGCTCGGGAGGAGTCCCTGCCTTGACGACGTAGGAGCGGAACTGCGGGAGCGCGATCTTGTAGCCAAGCTCGTACGAGCTCGGGATGTCCTTGAACGCGGCGAGGCGCTCCTTGCCGAAAATGATGATCGGCCGGATCTGCTTGCTGTTGACGAACTGGCGTACGTCGCCCGCCTGCTCGTAGAGCGCGTCGACATGCCCGCCGATCACCGAAACGTAACGCTCCGACGGCTTCGCGTACGGGACTTCGACCACCTTGATACCCTTCGACGCGAGGTAGGTGAGCGTCATGTCGTCGACGCTGCCGAAGCCGAGCGTCGCCACCTTGAGCGTGTTCGGCTTCTCGCGCGCTTCCTTCTCGAACTGCGCCCAATCCTTGATCGGGCTGTTCTCCGCGACGAAGAGAA
Organism: Casimicrobiaceae bacterium; assembly: GCA_036393115.1. GTDB lineage: Bacteria > Pseudomonadota > Gammaproteobacteria > Burkholderiales > Casimicrobiaceae > VBCG01. The sequence goes on along the minus strand of DASVWR010000140.1, from coordinate 437 downwards.
ACGAGGGCACCTGCATCATCACCGCCACCGGCTGCAGGTCCGAGAGCTTCCAGCGCGGTGAAGGACCGGCGAGAAGCGCGTTCGAATCGGCGATGTAGATCGCCATCGAGTAGCCGTCGGCCTCCCCGGTGAGAAGCTTCGTGATGCCGGTGGCACCGGTCGCTCCGGGCGCGTTCACGACCGGGAACGACGTCTTCAGCATCGGCTCGACGAGCTTCGCAGTGAGTCGCGCGAGCTGATCGGCTCCTCCACCCGGGCCCCAGGGAACGATGATTTCGACCGGACGCGATGGATAGTGCTCCTGCGCCGCGGCGAGACCCGGGATGAATGCTGTCGTCGCGGCGAATGCAACGACGCATGCGGCAAGCGGACGTACGGACAAACCGACCATTGGATCCTCCTCCGAGCTTTCGCCGGATGATAGCGTGATTCACCCC
>DASVWR010000139.1:0-8262 GCA_036393115.1 Casimicrobiaceae bacterium | reverse complement strand
CGTGTTCGCTTCCATCGCCGCGATTCGCCGGTTGCTCGCTGCGATGAAATCAAGTGCATCGTCGATCGCAGCGCTCGATCGTTCCGCTGCCGCCTTGGCCGCATCGGCGAGAATCGCCAACTCCTCGTCACTTTCATCGAGTTCGTAGGCGAATGCTCCGCGTCGCATCAGCTCCGAGACGGGAAGATTGAGCCTCTTCGCCTTGCTGACGATTGCTTTCTTGTCTTCGGCTGTCGCCTGTACCACGATCCGTGCAATGGCAGTGGCCATCGTGTGACTCCGCCGCTTCGATGTACATGGACATTGTATGTACATCAAAAGCGTCAGTCAATCCGAGGTTGATGCAGAGCATTACGCGACCGTTGATGGCTAAGCAAGTTTGCGGCGACATCAAGTCACGCAACGAAACGCTCGCGCGCGCGAACCTTGCGCTCGATCTCTCTCCGGGTCGGAAGCGTCTTGAGGTCGTAGGTGGCTTGCAGCACGAGCCACGATGCGGCGTCGCCACCGAAATACTTTGCCAGGCGCGTCGCGGTGTCGGCGGTAATGCTTCGGCGTTCCTTCACGATCTCGTGAATACGAGTCGCGGGGACATCGAGGGCCACGGCCAGAGCGTTGACGCTCAGGTGAAGTGGGGCGAGATAGTCCTCGCGAAGTACTTCGCCTGGGTGAACCGGTCGCATTCGATCAACTGGATGACTCACGTTGCTACGCTCAGTGGTAATCGACGATCTCAACATCGCGCGGCCCTGCCAAAGTCCAGACAAAGCAGATTCGCCACTGACGATTCATGCGAATGCTGTACTGGTCTATCCGTTCTCCAATGAGCGATTCGAGCATATTTCCTGGCGGAGACCGCAGAAAGTCGAGAGTCTGCGCCGCGTGAAGTTGCGCCAGCTTGCGCTCCGCGACTCGCTCGATTGCGAAAAAAACGCGCCACTGTGCTTCCTTCGAACATAGCTTGCGTTTCCTCGCACCTGAACGAAACGATCACAATGATATTACGCTGCGCGTAATAGTGCAATCGGACCGGTTGAGCCTGATGGTCGGGAAATGGTGCGCCGTCGCGCGGAGGACCGCCATCGGATCTTCGGCCGATCCTGGTGAACGCGCTGCTTCGCGCCTACATGGAGGCGCATCGGCGATGAGGCTGCGACCTACCTGAGTCGCCGCGCGATTTCCGCAATCAGCCTGCGCGCGAGTGCGAGCTTCTCCATCTTCGGGAGCGGCGTCGCACCGGCATCGTCGATCAGCGTTACTTCGTTGTCGGCGCTGCCGAAGGCGTCCTGCGCGCGGTTGGCGACGATCAGCGGCAGCTTCTTGCGTAGCCGTTTCTCCGACGCGAGTGCCACGACGTCCTGGCTCTCGGCGGCGAAGCCGACGCAGTAGGGTGCGTCGGGACGCGCCGCGACGGTCGCGAGGATGTCGACCGTCGGCTTCAGCGTGAGGGCGAGCGGTGCGCCCGACTTCTTGATCTTCTTTTCTTCCTTGCGCTCGGGCGCGTAGTCGGCGGGCGCCGCGACGGCGACGAAGACGTCGGCCGATGCAGCGCGCGCGAAGACTGCCTCGGACATTTGGGCGGTGCTGACGACGTCGATGCGCGCGACACCATCGGGGGTGGCGAGCGCCGTGGGCCCGGCGACGAGCGTCACGTCGGCGCCGGCCTCCATCGCCGCCTGCGCGATCGCGAAGCCCATCCGCCCCGAGCTCAGGTTCGTGATGCCGCGCACCGGATCGATCGCCTCGAAGGTCGGCCCCGCGGTCACCAGCACACGCTTGCCGGCGAGCGCTTTCGGCTGCCGCCACGCGACGAGCGCGGCGTGAATCGCCGCCGCTTCGAGCATGCGTCCTTCGCCGTTCTCGCGGCACGCCATCTCGCCGACGTCGGGGCCGAGGATCGTGATGCCGTCGTCGCGCAGGCGCGCGGCGTTGCGCTGCGTAGCGGCGTTCGACCACATCTGCCGATTCATCGCGGGCGCGACGAAGAGCGGGCATTCGCGCGCGAGGCAGAGCGTCGACAGAAGATCGTCGGCGGCGCCCTGCGCGAGCTTGGCGAGGAAATCCGCCGACGCCGGCGCGACGACGATCGCGTCGGCGCCGCGCGAGAGCGCGATGTGTCCCATCGCGTCGGCGCTTCCCGAAGCCCACAGGCTCGAATGCACCGGTCGCCCGGAGAGCGCCTGGAACGTCGTCGCAGTGACGAACTGCGCACCGGCGTCGGTCAGCAAGACGTCGACCGTGACGCCGTCCTTGACGAAGAGCCGCACGAGTTCGGCCGCCTTGTACGCGGCGATGCCGCCGGTGACGCCGAGGACGAGGCGGGTGAGGGGGCCAAAGGCGCGTTGGTCAGCGGTCATGACGATGTCTGGCCTGGATCCTCGGCCGGATGGCCGAGGGCGTCCCATTCGCGGCGATCTTACACTTTGCATGTTCGCGTCTCGCCGGTCGGCCGACCGCTGAAAGCCACGCCTGTCGCGTATAGCTCGCCATGAAGCAGCGGTTCACGCGGACGCGGGCGCCGCTTGCAATCCGTCAATTGACACATTACAATTGATTGATCAAGTCGTTCCAAAGTAGGGCACCCCAGCGGTTCTTTGAGATCGGCGATGCCGCGGGCCTGCCTCCGGCTCTCGTACTCAAGATCGGAGACGCCCTTGCCGCGATCGATACGGCCGAGACGCCGTCCGAAGTGGCGCTCTTTCCTGGCTGGCGCCTCCATCCGCTCAAAGGCGGGCTCGTCAGGTATTGGAGCGTATCGATCAATCGGAACTGGAGGATCGTTTTCAGATTTTCGGATGGTGACGCGCACGACGTCGACTTTCTCGACTATCACTGATGTTGATCGGACGCTCGGTCTCAATCGATGCACTGATGCTCGATGAAGAACCCTCCACATCCAGGTGGGTTGATCCGCCGCGAGATCATTGAGCCGCTCGGATTGACCGTAACGTCCGCGGCGGCGGCGCTCGGCGTTACGCGTCAGGCCTTGTCCCTGCTCCTCAACGAGCGAACCGACTTGTCATCCGAGATGGCGCTGCGGATCGAGAAGGCATTCGGGCCGCGCATGGATCATCTGATGCGAATCCAGCTCGCATACGACCTCGCGCGGCAGCGTCAGCGCGAAGTAGAGGTCGATGTGAAGCCGTTTCGTCGCGCATGAAGAAGAGATCGCGATCGCGGCGCGATGTTCTTGAGGAAATGCCCCCGACGGGGCTCGGCCATCAGTCGTATCGCGAGGCCCGCGCCTCCGCGGCAGACTCGGTACATGTCTTGCCACCGGCCGCGATCAATGATATATATGCGATATATAGTGTCTGCTGAGTGCAGAAACGATGGCGACGATGGAATTGACGCAGGTGTACCTCGAGCGATCGCAGAAGAAGCGGTTGCAGGAGAAGGCGAAGGCGAATGGCACCAGGGTCGCCGAGGAGGTGCGTCGTGCGGTCGACGCCTATCTTGCTGGCGTTTCGCCGGAGGAGCTCCATGCGCTCGACGTGGGCACGCAGCGCGCGGAGCTCAACTTGCGTGAGATGGCTGATGAGCTCGCGACGATCAACACCCGGCTCGACGCCGCCTACGCGCAGCTCACGCGTCGGCACGCCAGGTCGAGGAAGGCAGCGTGAGCATCGTCACGGATATCCTGGACCGGCTCTCCGGGGTCGAGGTGGTCAAGGAGCGGCTTCGCGAGACCGGCGCGCGCGTCGAGCAGTGGTCGGCGCTCGTCGTCGCACTCGATCGGCAGGTTCAAAGCATCGATCGCCGGCTGGTTCGGATCGAGACCCTCGCCGACGTCGCCCGGACGCACCAGGATTCACCTCGCAGGTTGCCAAAGGACCGATAGGGCTCGCGGTCGCGCCGGAGCATGCGCAATCGTGAGCATCGCGTCCTGGCCGGCAGGCGAACGCCCGCGCGAGCGACTCCTCGCGCAGGGCGTCGCGGCGCTCACCGATGCCGAGCTCCTTGCCGTCGTGCTTGGCACCGGCTGCACGGGCGCGACATCGCTCGACGTGGCGCGCGATCTCCTTGCGCGCTACCGCGGCTTGTCCGCGCTCCTCGCCGAATCGATCGACAAGCTCGCGCGCATCAAAGGTCTCGGAACGGCGAAGGCCGCGAAGCTCGTTGCCGGCGTCGAGATCACCCGCCGGCTGCTGCGCGAAGAGGTGACGCACGGCAGCGCGCTCACTTCGCCTGAGGCCGTACGCGATTACCTGCGCCTCTCGCTCGCGTCGCTGCCGCACGAGGCGTTTGTCGTGCTGTTCCTCGACAGCCAGCACCGGCTGCTCGCCGCCGACGAGCTCTTTCGCGGCACGCTCGCGCAGACTTCGGTCTACCCGCGCGAGATCGTCAAGGCGGCGCTCTCGCGCAACGCTGCGGCCGTCATCTTCGCGCACAACCATCCGTCGGGCGTCGCCGAACCGTCACGCGCCGACGAGCTTCTCACTCAGGCGCTGAAGCAGGCGCTGGCGCTCGTCGACATCCGCACGCTCGACCACTTCGTCGTCGCCGGTGATCGCGTGGTGTCGTTCGCGGAGCGAGGGTTGCTGTGAGTGAGCCGGAGCGCGATGACCCGGGCGGAGCGGGGCTCTATGGGTGGTGGCATCGCAACCTGGTGCGCGTGCACAACGCCCTGCTGCGCCCGACGGTCAAACAGACGGAGGCGCGCGCACGTTATTTCCACACGCTGTCTGCCGCGGCCCTGATCGGCGGCGCCACGTTGGCATTTACCGAAGGTCAGATGACGCTTTACCTGTTGGCGCGTGTGGCAGTTGCTTTCGCTCTCGCCGTAGCACTGTTCGTCGCGGGCGCGTTGGCGCTGGAGGATGCGAAATATGGATTGGCCGCTTGTCATATTGGTCTTGATTGGGTCCGGAGTCATTGCGGCTTCTCTCTGGATAGACGGAAACGCTAGAGAGGCGCGGCGCGACCGCAAGTCTCATCACGAAACGTGATGAGCAGGCGACGTCGTCGATTGCAGATCGGGCGGACGACCCCTCGGGTCGGAAGGCTCAGTCCGGCAAGCGGTCGGGTTGATCGTCGCCGCGTTTTCGGCTTATAATCAACGGCTTTTCGGCGGTCCCCCGGGTGCGCCCCGGCCGGAGCGCCACTCCCAGCAACGATTATTCAGGAGCGAGCGATGGCTCGAGTCTGCCAGGTCACCGGGAAGGCCCCGATGGTGGGGAACAACGTTTCCCACGCGAACAACAAGACGAAGCGCCGCTTCATGCCGAACCTGCAGCGGCGCCGGTTCTGGGTCGAGAGCGAGAATCGCTGGGTGAGCCTGCGGCTCACCAACGCGGCGCTGCGCACGATCGACAAGAACGGCATCGATGTCGTGCTGGCCGGGCTGCGTGCCCGCGGCGAGCGCGTCTGAGCGGGCGCGGCCCTTCACCCCGGTTCACGCCCAGGAGTTCACCATGCCACGCGAAAAGATCAAGCTCGAGTCGTCGGCCGGCACCGGCCACTTCTACACGACGACGAAGAACAAGAAGAACATGCCGGACAAGATGGAGATCATGAAATTCGATCCCGTCGCCCGCAAGCACGTCAAATACAAGGAAACGAAGCTGAAGTAATCCCGATCGCGGGGGCGTCCCGCGATATCACGCGCTGCCTCAGAGCGCCGCTCCGAAGAGTCGCCCGACGGCCGCCGAGGCGGCCATCGCCAGCACACCCCAGAACATCACGCGAAGGGCACCGCGTCCGATCGGTGCAGCTCCGACCCGGGCGGCGATGGCGCCAAGGACGGCAAGGAGCACGATCGTGCTTGCCGGAACAGCCCATGTGAACGAGGATCGGGGCGCGACCGCTGAGACAAGAACCGGAAGCAGCGCCCCGGATGCGAACGTCAGCGCGGAAGTGATCGCCGCCTGGAGAGGCCGCGCCATGGAGATCTCCGAGAGGCCGAGCTCGTCACGCGCGTGCGCCTCGAGTGGATCCCTGGCCATGAGCTGCTCGGCCACTTGCGTTGCCAACTCCGCGGTAAGCCCGCGACCGACGTAGATCGCGACGAGCTCCGCCTTCTCCGCGTCGGGGCTGCTTGCAAGCTCGCGACGCTCTTTGGCGAGATCGGCCGCCTCGGTGTCGGCCTGTGAGCTGACGGAAACGTACTCGCCGGCAGCCATCGACATGGATCCCGCGACCAGTCCGGCGATTCCTGCGATCAGGACCGCAGAGCGAGGCGAGCCCGAGGCGGCGACACCCATGACGAGGCTCGCCGTCGAGATGAGACCGTCATTGGCCCCGAGCACAGCGGCACGCAACCAGCCGATGTGCGCGGTGCGATGCCGCTCGAGGTGTCGCGTTACCGATCGAGGCACGAGAGATCGTCTACTCTGCGCGCGACGAAGACCCTCGGGAAAACGTGGTGCGTCCCGGTCTTCCCGCTACGCGTAGCGCTTGAGCTGCGCCGCGAATTGCGCGAGCGGCGCGATACCCGAAGCTTCGGCGCGGCGACACCAGTCCTGCAGCCGCGCGAGGAGCTGCTCCGACGATTCGGTCGAACGGCTCCAGAGCTGCGCGAGCTCCTGGCGCATGGCGTAGATCTGTTCCAGCACCTTGCTCGTCGCCAGTGTGCGCTCGATCCGCGCGTGCTCGGTTGCGGGCAGCGCGCTCGCGTCCGCCGCGAGCCACTTCTTGACGCGGCGCAGGCTCGGGAGGTCGATGTGCCCGGGATGCCGCGCGCGGAGCGCGGCGAACTCGGTCGCGCAGGTCTGCTTCAGCGAGCGCGCGTAGCTCGTCGCGACCGCATAGCGATGGGTGATGACCGCCTGCAGCGTCGCGAGGTCGGGCACCATCTTGCCGCGGTCGAAGCGGATCTGCGGCGCGATCTTGCGCACGTTCGCGAGCCCGAGCGCTTGCAGGATGCGGATGTACATCCAGCCGATATCGATCTCCCACCAGCGTGACGACAGCTTGGCCGACGTTCCGTAGGCGTGGTGGTTGTTGTGGAGCTCTTCGCCGCCGATCAGGATGCCCCACGGCACGATGTTGGTCGACGCGTCGTTGCACGCGAAGTTGCGGTAACCCCAGTAGTGGCCGAGGCCATTGATGATGCCGGCCGCGGTGACCGGGATCCACAGCATCTGCACCGCCCAGATGGTGATGCCGATCGCTCCGAAGAGCGCGACGTCGACGATCAGCATCGTCGCGATGCCGAGCATGGCGTGCCCGGCGTAGACGTGCCGCTCGAGCCAGTCGTCGGGGGTACCGTGGCCGTACTTTTCGAGCGTTTCGAGGTTTCGCGCTTCGGCGCGATAGAGCTCGGTGCCCTCGAAGAGAACCGTGCGGATGCCGCGGACCTGCGGGCTGTGCGGGTCGTCGACGGTCTCGACCTTCGCGTGGTGCTTGCGGTGGATCGCCACCCACTCCCTGGTGATCATGCCGGTGGTGAGCCACAGCCAGAAGCGGAAGAAGTGCGAGACGATCGGGTGCAGGTCGAGCCCGCGGTGCGCCTGGCTGCGATGCAGGAAGATCGTCACGGAAGCGATCGTGATGTGCGTCAGCACCAGCGTCACGATCGCGTAACCCCACCACGGCAGGTGGACGAGCCCTCGCGCCGCGAAGGAGAGAAAATCGTAAGTCATTGACTATCCGGAATCTGATGGTTGAATCTGATGGTTGAGTGTCGCGCGCGCGACCCCCGCGCCCGCCCGTGACGCGCGCGCCCGTGATTGTACGCGTCCGGGGGCTGGCAGGGAAACGACGACAGTGAACCGGCCGGCGTCAATCCACTCCGGGGGCATTGCCGACGATCCGCACCTCGCGCCGCGGGAACGGGATGCTGATCGCGTGCGCCTTGAACTCGGCGAGGATCTCGCGGTGGATCGCGCTCTTCAGATTGAGCTGCCCGTTCTGCGGGTCGTTGATCCACACCCCCAGCTCGAGGTTGATCCCGCTTTCGGCGAAGCCGGTCACGAACGACTTGGGTGCGCGCGCACCGGTGAGCACGCGCGGCTGGCGTCCGGCGATCTCGACCAGGAGTGCAAGCGCACGCTCGACGTCGCTGTCGTAGTCGACCTGCACGGTGATCGCGACGCGCACCCCCGGCGTCGAGTAGCCGTGGTTCAGCACCGTCGTCGTCACCATCGTCTGGTTCGGAACGATCGCTTCGAGGCCGTCGGTGCTGCGCACGACGACATAGCGCGCCGTCACCTGCGACACGATGCCGGTGCGCCCGTCGACGGTGACGAGGTCGCCGAGACGAACCGATTTGTCGAGGAGGATCGTGAAGCCGGCGATGTAGTTCGCGGCGAGGTTCTGCAA
>DASVWR010000138.1:0-4616 GCA_036393115.1 Casimicrobiaceae bacterium | reverse complement strand
GGCGTGTGAGCCAAGCGGACCGCGTGCTCGAAGTCGAGCGCCTCTGCGTCTCCTACGGCAAGGTTTCGGCATTACGCGACGTCACGCTGCACGTGGAAGCGGGAAGCGTCGTCACGGTGATCGGGCCCAATGGCGCGGGCAAGACGACGCTGCTCGGCGCGATCGCGGGCCTGTTGCCGTCGCACGGGGGGTTGCGCTGCTTCGGCGAGGCGGTCGCGAGCCGCTCGGTCGAGGACCGCGTCGGAAGCGGCCTCGTGCTGGTACCGGAAAAGCGCGAGCTCTTTGCGACGATGTCGGTGGCGGATAATCTACGGCTGGGCGCGTTCGCGCGGCGCCGTGACGGCGCCTCGGGAACGGCGCTTGCGGATGTGTACGCGCGCTTTCCGCGTCTCGCCGAGCGCCGCGATCAGCTTGCCGGGACGCTCTCGGGTGGCGAGCGACAGATGCTCGCGCTCGGACGCGCGCTGATGGCACGCCCTCGGCTGCTGCTCCTCGACGAGCCGTCGCTCGGGCTTGCGCCGGTGATCGTGCGCGAGATCTTCGACATCATCGCGGCGTTGCGCGCGTCGGGTGTCGCGATCCTGCTCGTCGAGCAGAATGCGCGCGCGGCGCTCGAAGTCGCCGATCACGGCTACGTGCTCGAGGCCGGCGAGTGCGTGCTCGAAGGGCCGGCCGCGGAGCTTGCCGGCGATCCGCGCGTCATCGCAAGCTATCTGGGACATGGGAAGGCGGCGCAGGCATGACCGACATCGACGAACACCCACCTCGGCAGCCCGAGGCGCATCTCGAACAAGCGACGCAACGGCTGCTCGCCCCCGCGGGTCTCGATCTCGCGCACGTCTCGCACGCGCTCGATGCGATCCATGCGCGCGGCATCGACTTCGCCGATCTCTACTTCCAGCATTCGACCTACGAGAGCTGGAGCCTCGAAGAAGGGATCGTGAAATCGGGCGCCTTCTCGATCGATCGCGGTGTCGGCGTGCGCGCCGCGTCGGGCGAGCGGCAGGCGCTCGCCTATTCCGACGACATCTCGGCGGCAGCGCTCGACGAGGCCGCGGCCGCGGTGCGCGCGATCGGCCGCCAGGGAGCCTCGGCGTCGACGCCGGTCGCGCGAAGCGGCCGGGCGCCCGCGTTGTACGGGGTCGCCGATCCGACTGCGAGCCTCGCCGACGCCGCGAAGGTCGCGCTGCTGCAGCGCCTCGAGCGTGAGGCGCGCGCGCGTGATCCGCGCGTCGTCCAGGTGATGGCATCGCTCGCCGGCGAGCACGAAACCGTGCTGATCGCGCGCAGCGACGGACGGGTCGTCGCTGACGTCCGCCCGCTCGTCCGCGTCTCGCTGAGCGTCGTCGTCGAAGACCACGGCCGCCGCGAGCAGGGCTCGGCCGGTGCCGGCGGGCGTTTCGACTACACGCGCTTCGACGACGCCCACCTCGCACGCCTGGTCACCGAAGCCGTCGACCAGGCGCTGCTCAACCTCGAAGCGCAGCCTGCACCCGCCGGAACGATGACCGTCGTGCTCGGTCCGGGTTGGCCGGGGATCCTGCTGCACGAGGCGATCGGCCACGGTCTCGAAGGCGACTTCAATCGCAAGGAGACGAGCGCGTTCAGCGGACGCATCGGCGAGCGGGTCGCTGCGCCGGGTGTCACCGTCGTCGACGACGGCACGCTGTTCGAGCGGCGCGGCTCGCTCAGCCTCGACGACGAAGGCCAGCCGACGCAGCGCACCGTGCTGATCGAGGATGGCATCCTGCGCGGTTACATGCACGATCGCCTGAACGCGGGATTGATGGGAACGCCGGTCACCGGCAACGGCCGGCGCGAATCGTTCGCAAACCTTCCGATGCCGCGGATGACCAACACCATCATGCTCGCGGGGAACCGCGATCCCGAGGAGATCCTGCGGTCGGTGAAGCGCGGCCTCTACGCGGCCAATTTCCGCGGCGGCCAGGTCGACATCACCAGCGGCAAGTTCGTGTTCTCGATGGCCGAAGCGTGGCTGATCGAGGACGGCACGCGGACCGTCCCGGTGAAGGGCGCGACGCTGATCGGCAACGGGCCGGATGCACTGACGCGCGTGTCGATGGTCGGCAACGATCTCGCGCTCGATCCAGGCATCGGGACCTGCGGCAAGGACGGCCAGAGCGTTCCGGTCGGCGTCGGGCAGCCGACACTGCGCATCGACGGGATCACCGTCGGCGGCACCGCGTAGCCGCGTCAGTGCAGCGATCCCGTCAGTGCAGCGATCCCGCCTGCGGCAGATCGGTGATCGCAGGCGACGGCGATGCGTGGTGGCACACGATGCGCCACCCCGACGGCGTGCGCATCAGCACGTTGGTCGCGATCGCGACGCCGCGCGCGGCGTCGTCGCCCGCCTGAAGCTGCTCGATCGCGCTCTGCATCGCGAGGCCCACCGTCTCGATCATCACGATCTGCTCGAGCCGGAAGTGGAGCCGTGCCCCGGCGGAGAACAGGTGCTCGAAGCCGGCGCGAACGGCGTCGTAGCCGACATGGCGCGTTCCGCCCGGATGAACGCAGACGACGTCCTCGTCGTCGGCCCAGGTCGCCATCATCGCGTCGAGGTCGCGCGCCTCGAACGCGCGATAGAACGCGACGGCGGCGTCCTGCGGCGAGGTGAAGATCGGAGGAGTGCGCGGGGAAGCCATCGTTGCGTGGCGTGTCGGGTCGCGTGTCGCGTGGCGCTCACGGCCGCCGTGCCGCGGCATCCCCGGCGGCGACCTCGCGCGCGAGATTGTAGACGATCCGCGGCGCGAGATCGCGCATGCAGCGGAAGTGTCCGAGCGGGCACTCGCGCTTGAAGCATGGGCTGCATTCGATCTCGATCTTCGCGACGCGCGCCCGCGGCGACAGCGGTGGCGTATAGACCGGGGACGACGAGCCGAACAGCGCGACGAGCGCAACGCCGGTCGCCGCGGCGGCGTGCATCAGTCCCGAGTCGTTGCTGACGACGAGCGCCGCCATCGACAGGAGGTCGATCGCCGTGCCGAGATCGGTCCGCCCGGCGAGGTCGACGAGACCGGTCTCGCGGGCCTCGCGCGTCGCGGCGAGTGCCGCGGTGATCGGCTTGTCGTTCGGGGAGCCGACCGCCCACACAGCGTAGCCATCCTGCGCGAGCATTGCCGCGAGCGCTGCGAAGTGCTCGACCGGCCAGCGCTTTGCCGGGCCGAATTCGGCTCCGGGGCAGAGGATCGCGACACGACGCGCACGCGAGAGGCCGAGCGCATCGAGGGCGGCGTCGAGATTCGCGCGGTCCGGCACGAGAACCGGCGACGCAGCATCCGCCGCCGGCGCTCCGCGCGGCGATGCGAGCGCCGCATAGCGCGTGACGAGCCGTGGCATCGCGCGGCGATCGAGCCGCCGCGCTTCGGTGAGGAGCCCGTGGCGCGCCTCGCCGACGTAGCCGATGCGCTGCGGAATGCGCGCGAACCACGGTACGAGCGCCGATTTCCACGTGTTGGGCAGCACGTAAGCATGGGTGTAGTGCTCGTCGCGCAGCGCGTGCCCCGCGCGTCGCCGCGCGGCGAGCGCGAGGCTCCCGTGCGCAGCCGGGGCCTCGATGATGCGTCCGACTCCGCGCATCCGCGCGTAGACCGGCGCGCACCACGGCGGCGCGACGACGTCGATCGGGGTCCCCGAACCTGCGCTCGAAAGCCGCGCAACGAGCGGCTCGGAGAGGATCGCGTCGCCGACCCACGAGGGGGCGATGACGAGCGCGCGCATCGCGGCGGAGATCGCGCGCTACGGCCTGTTCGCGCTTGCGTACATGGCGTCGACGGGCCCTAGCGGTGACCGGTCGGAGGCTCGCCCTCGTAGCGATAGCGGGTGCCGCAATACGGGCACTGCACCTCGCCTTCGTCGACGATGTCGAGATACACGCGCGGGTGCGAGCTCCACAGCGGCATCGAGGGATTCGGACAGAAGGCAGGCAGGTCGCCCGCGCGCAGTACGACCAGCGGCATCTCGCGCGTATCGTCCATCACTGCACCGGGGTGAGCCACGCAGCATGCTCCGCGTCGCGGCCGTTGACCGCGTCGAAGAAGCGCTTCTGCAGGCGCTCGGTGACCGGGCCGCGCGCGCCGCTGCCGATCGGACGCTGATCGAGCTCGCGGATCGGCGTGACTTCGGCGGCGGTGCCGGTGAAGAATGCCTCGTCGGCGACGTAGATCTCGTCGCGCGTGATGCGCCGCTCGACGACGCGGATGCCGAGCTCGTCGGCGAACGTGATGATCGTCGCTCGCGTGATGCCGGCGAGCGCACCGCCAGCGAGGTCGGGCGTGTGCAGCACGCCGTCGCGCACGATGAACACGTTCTCGCCCGATCCCTGGCAGACGTAGCCCTGCGGATCGAGCAGCATCGCCTCCTCGTAGCCGTCGTGAGTCGCTTCCTGGTTGGCGAGGATCGACACCGCGTAGTTGCAGACCGCCTTCGCGCCGCACATCGTGATGTTCGGGTGGTGGTGCGTGAACGACGACGTGCGCACGCGAATGCCTTTCTCGAGGCCGTCGGTGCCGAGGTACGCGCCCCAGGGCCACGCGGCGATCGCGACGCGCACCGGATTGGTCTTCGCGGCGACGCCCATCGCCTCGGAGCCGTAGAAC
>DASVWR010000137.1:0-4045 GCA_036393115.1 Casimicrobiaceae bacterium | reverse complement strand
CGATTGCGAACAGCGCACGGTCTCCCAGCGCTGTGAACATCCTGATTCGCCGCAAAATTCCCTTTCTCTCGAACGTCGGATCGCACGTCGACCATTCACGCCGCGACAGGCGACGGCCGTCGCGCACGCGGCGAGGTGCTTCCCGCAGGGCGCCTGAGGCGCAGTCGTCGTAAGCGCGTGGCGCGGGGAGCCCAGCACCACTTCGCGGCCGCCGCAGCCGTACACCTGGCGAGACCGCGCCGGGACCCGCTCGACGACGCGGGTTGCGCCGCCGAAGCCCTGCCGGAAGCACCCCGCCACGTGCGGCGCGAACGTGCGGCGCGAACGTGCGGCGCGACGGCGCCGCGTGCGCGGAGCTACGCGAGCAGCGTCGCGAGGAGCCCGGCGATGCCGAGCGCAAGTGCCGCGATCGCGTCGCCGGCGATCAGCCCGCCGCCGACCAGCGACGTCGTGCTCATGTCGCTGGGCAGCGCTGGCTCGCTTCGCGCGCGCTTCGGCAGGCTGTTGATGAAGCTCGAAACCACGCCGCCCGCCGCAAACCAGCTCGACGTCAGCAGGTTGAGGAATCCGCCGAACGACGATGCGTAGGGTGACGGCAGGACCACCGCGTCGAGCAGGAAATCGGCAGCGAACCCGAGCTTCCCCGATTCCGCGAAGCGCTGCCACGCACGGCGCGACTTGATGATCTTGCGCAGCACCTGCGTCACAATCCCGATGCCGACGCCGACCCAGATCGCGGTGCGCTCGTAGGGCCGATCCTGGGTCAGGCTGCGCAGCACGCCGACGAACTTGTAGGTCATCGTCGACGCCCAGCGCGCCGGCTGCTGGTCCGCGGGCAGCACCGTCTGATCCTTGAGCAGGATCGGGTAGGCATCCATGAAAAGCCGCGCAAGCACGACGGCGAGGATCGCGCCCATCGCGATGCCGGCGACCTGGAAGCGGAACTGGATCGTGCGGTTGGTGCCGATCCGCCATCCGGTCGAGCGATCCTGCTGCATGTCACAGGCCTCGCTGGTCGAGACCAGCACCACCGTCGCCGCCATCAACCCGACGATCGGATCGGTCAGGCCAGCGGCGGCCATGAGGACGACAGTCACGACGAACGCCGACGAGATCGGATTCGAGTCGACCATGCCGACCGAGATCCCGTTCACCATCGCGAACACGAACACGAGCACGACCCCCATCGCAAGATAGCCGACCGGTTCGTGCAGCACTTGCGAGCCGACGACGACGATCGCGATCCCCCAGAACACCACCCACGCGACGAGACGCGCGGTGTTGGTGCGCTGCCAGTCGGCCTGCGGTGCGGCGGGCGCCCCCCGAGTCTCGCGGGCACGTCGCCACGCCTGGTAGAGGATCAGCGAGATGTCGATGATCGCCGCCCCCATGATCATCCCGAGCGCGATCAGGAACGTGATCTTGCGAAACGGATCGCCGGGTGCGAGCCAGCCGATCGAGATGAAATAAGGAATCATCGCCCAGCTGACCAGCCCGCCGACGAGGGCGGCGACGCCGATCCTCGCGCCGACGATCATGCCGGCCCCGAACGTCGACGCCGAGAGGTCGATCGCGCCGAGCCACGCGATCTTTCCGGCACCGATGCCGCAGGCGATGCCCGCCGCCATGCCTCCGAAGAGCCGCGATACCGACTGCTTGAGCAGCACCGGATCGGTCAGCGCACGCAGGATGTTGGCGACCGCGAGACCCGACGGAAAGGTGAGTTGCAGGCGGTCGACGAGGATCGGCGTGTAGAGCATGCCGACGCCGACGCCGAACATGCCGATCGACAGCATGTAGAGAACGAGCTGCCACGCCGGAGGCTGTGGCAGACCCATCCACGCCATGGCCTGGATTACGACGGCCATCGCGCTCATTCCGGCGACCGACGCGGCCGTGGTCTGGATGTAATTCGCGCCATGGCGACCCGGTGCGCCGTATCCGAACGTGACGGCCGAGCCGAGAATTCCCGCGAGCACCTGCCCGCCGACGAAGAAGCCGAGCGAGAAATTCATGTACGACGCCGCGATGCCGCCGAGCGGGCCGAGCACGAGGATTCCGGTCGCGGCGAGGAGCGCGTAGTACTTCCAGCTTCCCGCCGCAGGGAGCCACGCGAAGCGCGGTGCCGTGCCGTCGGCAGTGTAGGGCGTCGCGGGGGTCGCGCTCATGCTGATCTTCCGAAGATCGTCCGCCAGCCCGCGTACGCGCTCGCCGCAGTCATCGGACCGAGGATGAGCCATCCGAGGAGCAGCGGGATCGACGCAACGATCGCGAGGCCGATGCCGATCACGCTGTAGAGCAGGAACGCGCCGATGTTGACCCACGACGCGGAGAAGCTCGCGCGCAGCGCGGCGATCGGCGTCTCGCCGTTCAGCACCACCAGGGCGGGCGCGAACCAGTACGCCGACGCGGCGATGATCACGATGACGAGCGCGATCGCCGAAAGCACGGCGAAGGTCATGCCGGCGGAAAGCAGCGCGGCGTAATCGACCGAAGCGAGGTCGAAGCTCATGTTGTCGGCCGCGCGCATCAGCGCGGTGACTCCGCCCGCACCCAGTGCCAGCAGCGTGCCGGCGACGACGATGACCGCAGTGACGGCGAGGATGCCCAGCCAGATGAGGCCGAGCACGAGAAGGGGCGCGAAGTGACGGCCGCGGAAACCTTCGAACAGGCAGGCGATGCTTAACGGCTCGCCGCGGGCGAGCTGATCGCACCCCAACATCACGCCTCCGGCGAAGACCGGGGTGAGCACCGTTTGGGCAATGCCGCCGACGACGGGAATGAACGCGATCACCACCGACGCGATGCCGAACACGATGGTGATGCCGATCCATTCGACCGGGGCGGCGCGAAAGACCGCCCAGGCCTCGCCCCACCACGATGCGCCCGCGCCCGCTTCGAGTCGCGACGGCACGACTCCTCCTCCCGGGTCGGGCGCCCCGGCGCCGGTAGCCGATGGTGGCGAAGCGTTCACGCGTAGCAGGGTGACGGCGAGCGCTCGCAGCATACCCGCATCGGGCCCGCCCGTGGGCATGCGTCTCGCGCGAGGACCACCGCCCGCGCATCCGTTGCCCGGCTATTGCGTTCACGAGCGGGCGCCCCAAGGTGGCGACAAATGGACCCCAGCACCAGCACGCTCCTTCACTACGGCGCTCCGCTCGTCGGCCTCAACGTGCTTCTCCAGCAGATCGGGCTGCCGATCCCCGCAGTGCCGACAATGATGGTGGCCGGGGCGCTCGCGATGACCGGTCGCTTCGATCTCGGCCTCGCCTTCGTCGCGGCAGTGATCGCCTCGCTCGTCGCCGATCTCGGCTGGTTCTGGGCGGGCCGGCGCTACGGGTATCGTGTGTTGCGTCTCCTCTGCCGCATCTCGCTTTCTCCGGATACCTGTGTGCGTCAGACCGAGGGCATCTTCGAGCGCTGGGGGTTCTTCTCGGTCGTCCTGTCGAAGTTCATCCCCGGTTTCTCCACCGTCGCGCCACCGATCGCCGGCGCGCTGCGGATGAAGACCGGCGCCTTCGTCGTCGCATCGATCGGCAGCGCCGCGCTGTGGGCGGGTGCCGCGATGGCCGCCGGTGCGTTGTTCGCTCGCCAGGTCGACGCCGTGCTCGGCTGGATGGCGGCGAACATCGCGCTCGCGACGATCGTCGTGTCGCTCGCCGTCGCTGTCTATGTCGTCGTCAAGGCCCTCGAGCGCTGGCGGATGATGCGCTTTGCCGTCGCGGCGATGATCTCCGTCGACGAGCTTCGCGACGCACTCGCGGGAGCGTCGCCACCGCTGGTGGTAGACGTCGGGACGCGCCTCGCGCAGTCCGCGCGGCCGCGCATCCCCGGCGCTCTGCCGCTCGATCTCGACGCGATCGCGCGCTACGCAGAGTTACCGCAGGATCGCGACATCGTCCTCTACTGCGCGTGCCCGAACGAGGCGTCGGCGCGTCGGGCTGCAGCGATCCTGCTGCGCCGCGGTCTGCGCCGCGCACGGCCGCTTGCCGGCGGCATCGACGCGTGGATCGCCCGCGGGTATCCGACCGAGCCCGGCGCGCCG
>DASVWR010000136.1:0-9748 GCA_036393115.1 Casimicrobiaceae bacterium | reverse complement strand
CGGAGGCTCGCCGAGACGATGGACCGCAGCAAGGAGCTGCGCGAGTCGATCCGCTCGGCGCTGATCTACCCGACGATCCTCGTCGGCGTCGCCGTGATGTCGGTGATGATCCTGCTCGTGTTCGTCGTGCCGCAGTTCGAGTCGACGTTCGCGCAGGCGGGCAAGGCGCTGCCGGTCCCGACGCAGGTGGTGATCGTCGCTGGAACGTTCCTGCAGCGCTGGTGGTGGGCACTGATCCCCGCGGTCGCGCTGCTCGTCGTCTGGTTCCGCCGTCGTGGCCGCATTCCCGCGGTGCGGCGCTCGCGCGACGCGAAGCTCTTGCGCATGCCGCTCGTCGGCGACCTCCTCACCAAGCTCGAAGTGGCGCGCTTCGCGCGCACGCTGTCGACGCTGATCGGCAACGGCGTGACGCTCCTCGGCGCGCTCGCGATCGTCAAGGAGACGATGGGCAACGTGGTGCTGTCGAACGCGCTCGACGGCGTGATCGCGAAGCTGCGGGAAGGAAAGGGTTTCGGACGTCCGCTTTCCGACACCGGCCTCTATCCGCGCCTCGCCACGCAGATGATCCTGGTCGGCGAGGAGAGCGGGCGCCTCGAAGAGATGCTGACGCGCGTCGCCGACGTCTACGACCGCGAAGTTGCCGTCGGCACCAAGCGCTTCCTCGCCGTGCTCGAGCCGGTGCTGATCCTCGGCCTCGCCGTGCTGGTCGGCGGCATCGTGTTCTCGGTGCTGCTCGGCGTCATGGGCATGAACGAACTCGCGGTCTGATTTCTGTCTAATCACGCTCGGCTGCGCGCAGCGATGGCGTGCCCTGCACCCTGTCGAAAGGCGAATACGATGACATTGCGTCCACGCGCGACGATGCCGGTCCCGGCCCGGCGCTCCCTTCGCGAACGCGGGATGACGCTGATCGAGATCCTGGTCGTTCTCACGCTGATCGGCGTCGTGCTCGGCCTCGTCGGCAGCAATTACCTCGGCAAGAGCGAGCAGGCGAAGGCCAAGGCGACGAAGATCGAGATCGAGCAGATCGGCCAGGCGCTCGACCTGTTCAAGCTCGAGATCGGCCGCTATCCGACGTCGCAGGAGGGGCTGCAGGCGCTGGTGGCCGCACCGGCGGGGGTCTCCAACTGGGCGGGTCCTTACTGGAAGAAGAACACGGTTCCCAGGGATCCCTGGGGCCACGACTACGTCTATCAGTCGCCCGGCACCCATGGCGACTACGACCTCATGTCCTATGGCGCCGACGGCAAGGAAGGCGGCGACGGCGTGAACAAGGACATCACGAGTTGGGACGCGAACACGCAATAGCGGCTCGCCCTTGCGCCGGCGCTGCGCGATCGATCGCGTGCGAGCGGATGGGCGCGCGCGTGCGCGGCTTCACGCTGCTCGAGCTCCTGATCGTCCTGGTACTGATGGCGATCATCACCGCGACCGTGTTCCCGATGCTCGGCGGTCCCGTGTCGACCTCGGAGCTGCGCGGCTCGGCGCGCGCACTCGCCGCCGGATTGCGCCTCGCGCGCAGCGAAGCGCTGTCGCAGCGGCGCGAGACCTTCCTCACGCTCGACGTCGCCAACCGGCGCTTTCGCGTCGATCGCGATCCGCACGTGCATGCGTTGCCGAGGAAGGTCGAGCTGAAGCTCTTCACCGCGCAGAACGACCTCGTCGACGGCAGCGTCGGGGCCATCCGCTTCTATCCCGACGGCGGCAGCAACGGCGGGCGCATCACGGTCGCCGCAGGTGAGCGCAAGTTCGACGTCGACGTCGACTGGCTGACCGGGCGCGTCGCGATTCTCGAATGATGCCGAGCGCGGCGAATCGGTCGCATGGTACGCGTCGTGTGACGCGCACATCGGCATTGGGGCGCACGACTCGCGGCTTCTCGCTGCTCGAAGTGCTGGTCGCCTTCGTGATCCTCGCGCTCGTCGTTACGGCGCTCTTCCGCCTCTACGGCGGCGCGATGAACAACGCGTCGGCGGCGGACGACTGGACGCGCGCACTCCTCGTCGCGCAGACCCGGCTCGAGCTCGCCGCGGCGGACGATCCGCTGCGCGAGCGCACCGACTCGGGGAGCGAGGACGGCGGTCGCATCAGCTGGACCAGCACCGTCGCCGCATGGGTGCCCCCCGACGCCGATCCCGACCTCGTGCAGGCGTCGCAGACGATGCCCACGCGCCTCTACCGGATCAGCGTCGTCGTCAGTTTCCCGGGCAGCGGCGATCACACGCGCAGCTTGTCGCTGTCGACGGTCAGGATCGGCGCGAGGAATCCGGCGTGACCACAGCGTCCGCGCATCGTCGGGGCAGCGCCGGCTTCACGCTCCTCGAGCTCACGATCGCGCTTGTGCTGCTGGCGCTTCTGTCGGCCGTACTGTTCGGATCGCTGAAGCTCGCCGGCCAGAGCAGCAGCCGCGGCGAAGCGAAGGCCGATGCGACGTCGTCGATGCGGCTGGCCGAGGAGTTCCTGCGCACGAATCTCGAAGCACAGCATCCGCTGCGGATGCGCAAGATGCCGCAGTATCCGCTGCTCTTCACCGGCGCGGCCGACGAGCTCCGGTACGCGTCGGAGCTGCCGGCGCGCGTCGCGGCCGGCGGTGTGTGGCTCTTCCGCCTGCGCGTGCTTGGCGAAGACCCGAAGAGTCCGCTCGTGCTCGAGCGCATGGTGCCCGACGTCGCGGCCGACGCGATGCCGGAGTTCCACGAGGCCGACCGCTCGACGCTCGCCGACGGCATCGCGAAGATTACGATCGGCTATTACGGACGCGACGCGGGCGCGCTCGCGAACGCCGCCGAGCCGACCTGGCGCGATCACTGGGACGACCCCCAGCGGCTGCCACTCCTGATTCGCATCGACGTGACGCCGCTGCACGGTGATCCGTGGCCGCGCCTCGTCGTCGCGCCGCGCGAGGCTCCCGAGGCTGGGTGCCGCACGTGGAACACGCAGGCAGGCATCTGCGCCGGAGTGTGACGTGGCCGTTGCTCGCCCGAATCACGTCATTGCCCGCGCGGCACCGCGCCGCCACGCCGCGCCGCGCCGCCAGTCGGGCATCGCGCTCATCATGGCGCTGTGGCTCACCGTGCTCCTCACGGCGATCGCGAGCGGTTTCGTCTTCAGCATGCGCAGCGACGCGCTCTCGGCGCGCAATGCCGTCTCGCTCGCACAGGCGCAGGCGATCGCCGATGGCGCGGTGATGCGCACCGCGTTCGAGCTGATGCGGCCGAGGATGGCCGCGTCGTGGAAGCCCGACGGTACCGTGCGCCGCTGGACCGACGGCAACGCATCGGTGTCGGTCGCTGCCATCGACGAAGGTGCGCGCATCGACATCAACGCAGCACCCGATCCGCTGCTCAAGAGCCTCCTCGTGCAGGTCGGAGGCATGGACGATGCCTCGGCGTCGGCGCTGGTCGATGCGATCGCCGACTGGCGCGATCCCGACGATCTGCGCCGGCCGAACGGCGCCGAGGCGGCCGACTACAAGGCGGCGCAGCTTGCCTACGGTCCGGCGAACGCGCCGTTCGAGACCGTCGGTGAGGTCTCGCGCGTGCTCGGCATGACCCCCGCGGTATTCGCGCGCATCCGCGACGCGATCACCGTGTACTCGCACCTGCCGGGGGTCGACACGGCGACGGCGGGGAGGGATGTCCTGCTGGCCCTTCCCGGCGCGACGCCCGATGTCGTCGACGCCTTCATCGCGCAGCGGGCGAACGCGCTCGCGCAGGGCCTGCCGGCACCCCCGTTTCCGCCGGCGCAGGGTTACGCCGGCGCCGCGGTTCCGGTGTGGCGGATCCGCGCGCAGGCGACGCTCACCGATGGTGTAACCTTCGCCCGCGACGCCGTCCTGCGTCAATCGCCGGATCCGCGCCAGCCGCCGATCACGCTCGCATGGGACGTGGCGCCCGCGGCTGCGCCGCCTGCCGCGCAACAACTCGCGCTCCGATGACGATGCCTGCCACCGCTTCGACCCTGTCGACCACGATCCAGCGCTCGCGCGATCTCGCGCGTCGCGCGGGACTGGCCGGCTTCTGGTCGTGGTGGGGCCGCGAGCTGTGGTCGTGGGTTCCCTCGCCGGTCCGGGACGCGGTCGCGCGCCGCGCCACGCGGCCGGTACTCGCGTTCGACGATGCGGTGGCGACACTGTGGCAGCCCGCCGCAGGCGGCGCGCTGCGCATGGTCGAGACAGCGCGCATTGCGCTCGACGCTGACGCGGTCGCGGTCGGCGCCGAAGGTCGTGGGGCGATCGGCTCGATCGCGCGCGGCAGCATGTCGCGGCCGCGCGTCGTGGTTGCCATTCCCTCACGATCGGCGCTGCGCAAGATGTTGACGCTGCCCGATGCGCTCGAAGAGCACCTGCGCCAGGCACTCGCCTACGATCTCGATCGTCACACGCCGTTCCAGGCGGCCGATCTCTATTTCGACGCTGTCGTGACCGGCCGCGATGCGGCGCGGCGGACGATAGAGGTCGAGCTCGTCGCCGCGCGCAGAAACCTCGTCGATCCGTTGATCGCGCGCGCGGAGGAGTTCGGCGCCGAAGTCGCGGCGGTCACCGTCGATGCGCCCGAGCGCGCGGCGTGGTCGAAGGTCGACCTTCTCCCCGACGAGCGCCGCGCCTCGCGCCATCCGTGGGCGCGCTGGCAGGTGCTCGTGCCGGCGCTCGTTCTCGCCGCGCTGGCGCTCACGGCGCTGATCCTGCCGGTGTGGCAGAAGCGCGGCGAGGCGATCGCGCTGATCCGCGTCGCCGAGGCGGCGCGCCATCGCGCCGAGGCGACCGATGCGCTGCGCAGCGACCTCGAGCGCAAGGTCGCCGAATACAACTTCCCGCTCGCGCGCAAGTACGCGTTCCCGGGAACGGTGCAGCTCGTCAACGACGTGACGCACATTCTTCCCGACGATACCTGGCTCACGCAGTTCGAATATCACGCCGGGCGCGGCAAGGACACAACGCATACGGTCGCACTGCGGGGCGAATCGGCGAATGCCGGAAAGCTCGTCGCGCTCCTGCAGGATTCGAAGCTCTTCACTCAGGCCGCCCCGCGCTCTCCGATCACCAAGATCCAGCCGGGGCCCGGCGAGATCTTCGACATCGGGGCGCAGGTCGAGCCTTACGCTGCGCCGAAGCCGGCGTCGATCGACCTTTCTGCGCCGCCGCCGGTGCTGCCGCGACCCATCGTGGTGCCGCGTCCGGCGGCGCCGACGCCTCCCGCCGTAGCGCCGGCACAGCCGACAGCGCCATCCGCCGCACCGCCCGCCGCGCCTGCAGGGGCCCAGTCAGGTGCGCCCGCGGCGATGCAACCCACGGCGCCGACATCCGCGCCCGCACCAGTGCAACCCCCCGCACAACCGCAATCCTCCGCGCAACCGCAGGGGCCACCGCCCGCGCAGCCGCAGGCACCGGTGGCCGCTCCCGCACCGTCGGGCTTCGGTCCGTTCCCGTCGACGGCGGTCCCGCACCCGCGCGGATCCGGACGACAGCCATGACTCCGGCAATCCTGCACAAGCTCTCGCCTGCGCGTCGCCATGCCGTCGCCCTCGGGCTCTTCGTCGCGGCGGCGATCGTCGTGCTGGCGGTCGTGTTCGGCCCGGTGATCTGGCTTTCGCGGCACTACGATCGTGCGATCGCCGACACGTCGAGTCGCCTCACCGTCTACGAGCGCATCGCTGCGCAGGCGCCCGAATATCGCAAGGCGCTCATCGCCATGGATCGCCGCAGCGGGCGGCGCTTCTATCTCACGAACACGGCGGCGAACCTCGCCGGCGCCGAGATGCAGGAGCTCGTCAAGGCGGCGATCGAGTCGAACGGCGGGCGCATCACGACGAGCCAGAACGTGGCGCCGCGCGACGACGGGCGCTTCCGCGAGATCGTCGTCAGCGTGCAGTTCTTCGCGACGACGGCCAACCTGCAGAAGATCCTGATGGCGATGGAGACCCATCAGCCGTACCTGATCGTCGACAACCTGACGATCCGGCCGCTCAACGCATTTCGCGGCTTCAAGCCGGGCCCGGGACAGGAGCCCGAGCTCAACGTCCAGCTCGAAGTCGGCGGCTGGACGTATCCGGAGCCCGTGAAGGCGCAGCAGCCGGCGCCGAAATCGGCGGCGGCCAGCGCGGATCAAGGCGCGACATGATCGCGCGGGAGAGCATGATCGCGCGGGAGCGATCGCTGTGAACGGCGTCGGCTCGCTGCGCGGCACGCTCGTGTGGGTGATCGCTTTCGCGATCGTGCTCGCGATCCTCGGTTTCGAGACCGGCTGGGGCGACGGTCTCAGCCTGCCGGTGCCGGTGCCCGCGGCATCGAAGCCGAAGCCGGTCGACGTCGCGCTGATGCCCGAGTACCGGATCGCCGGCGGCCTCGATGCGCGCAAGGAAACGGTCGAGCGCGTGCTCTTCAATCCGACGCGCCGCCCTGCGCCACCTGCCACGGCAGAGGCCGGCGGTGCGAACGCGAAGCTCGACAAGGGTCAGTACGTCCTCACCGGCACGACGATCGACGGCCCGGTCGCCGCTGCCGTGCTGAAGGAAGTGAAGACCGGCAAATCGCACGTGGTGAGGAAAGGCGAGAAGATCGGCGATCTGACGGTCGCCGAGGTGACGCCGGAGAAGGTGCGGCTGAAGCTCGGTAGCGAGTTCGAGGAGCTCGACCTCAAGATCGCGGCGGGGCCGAAGACGACGGTGCAACCGGCTGCCGCAGTCGCCGCGCCTGTTCCCGCTCAGCCGCTGCCATCCGAGGCGGCGAGGCTGCAGGCGCTGCGCGCGGCCGAACAGGCGATCGAGCGCCGCGAGCGTGCCGCGCAGCCGGGCGCGAGCCGCTATCAGCAGCCGGCCGCGGTACCGCCGACGAGCGGATCGGCGGCGGGCGTCACCAGTATGAGCGAAATTCTGGCGCAGCGCCGCCGTGCCGCCGCAGCAGCGGCCGCGGCTCAGCCGCGCCAATAGCGCGCATCGCCCACGCGATCGACGAATCGAACGAAGAACCGACCCAACGGAAACCACCGCTCACATGAGACCTTCGACACTTCGCAACGCGACGGCGCTTGCCGTTGCGCTGACGCTCGCCGCCTGTGCGCAGCAGCCGGCCAGGACCACACCATCGGCGGCGAGCGCCGCGAGCGGACCTGGCGCGACGTCAGGCGCGATGGCAGGCGCGGGAGCGACTCCGTCATCGGTCGCTGGTACGAAGGCCAGGGCAGGCGCCACCGGCGCGTCCGCCACCGGCACGACCGCCGGCGAGGAAGCCGAGACGCAGATCTTCCACGGCACCGGCGTCGTCGTGCGTGGGCAGAGCCCGGGCGGCGGATTGCCCGCGGCGCCGCCGCGCACCGCCGCCCCGAGCGGCCCGGTGACGCTCAACTTCGAAGGCGCCGATCTGCGCGAGGTCGTGCGCAACATCCTCGGCGACATCCTCCACCAGTCGTACGAGATCGACCCGAACGTCGGCGGCACCGTCACGGTCCGCACGTCCTCTGGCATCCCGCGCGAGGCGTTGCCGTCGACGCTCGAGATGCTGTTGCGCTCGAACGGCGCGACGATGGTGCGCGACGGTCCGGTGTGGAAGATCGTTCCGGCCGCCGCCGCGGTGCGCGGCAACGTAACGCCGCAGCTCGGCAACACGTCGCGTGCGCTGCCGCAGGGCTACTCGGTGCAGATCGTGCCGCTGCACTACGTCGGTGCCGCTGAAATGGCAAAGATCCTCGAGCCGTTCGCGAAGGATGCGCAGGCGGTGCGGCCCGACATCGCGCGAAACCTCCTCATCCTCTCCGGCACCGAGCAGGAGCTGCGACACCTTCTCGAAACGATCGACACGTTCGACATCGATTGGATGAAGGGGATGTCGGCGGGCATCTTCGTCTTGCACAACGCCGACGTGAAGACTGTCGGGCAGGAGCTCGACAAGGTGCTGGGCGACCCCAAGAACAGCCCGCTTGCCGGCGTGCTGCGGATCATCCCGATCGAACGGATGAACGCGCTCCTCGTGATCTCTCCGAACCAGCAATACGTCGACGAGGCGAAGACGTGGATCGAGCGCCTCGACAGCGGCAGCGGCGAGGGCGTGCGCTTCTACGTCTACAACCTGCAGAATCAGCGCGCCGAGCACATCGCGCCGCTCTTGCAGCAGGCGTTCACCGGCAAGGCCGCTGCACCCTCGGCGCCGTCCGCGCCGACGCTCGCCCCCGGCACGCCGGCGGGAACGATCGTGTCGCCGCCCGCGTTCCAGGCACAGCCGACGATCGCGCCCAACCAGCCGACACCGATGCCGCAGGAAAGGAACGCCGGCGGTGGCGGCGGCAGCAACGTGTCGGAGGGCGGCGCGAACGCCGTCGCGGGCCGCGGTGGCAACGCGATTCGCGCGCTCGCCGGCGAAGGCGGCGGCACCGGCGTCGTTCGCAACGTGCAGGTGGTCGCCGACAAGGACCAGAACACGCTCCTCATCGTCGCGACGCCCGCCGAATACGCGGTGATCGAGCAGGCGCTGAAGAAGCTCGACGTGCCCTCGCGGCAGGTGATGATCGAAGTAACGATCGCGCAGGTGAAGCTGAACGACAACCTGCAGTTCGGCGTCGACTGGTTGTTCAAGGGCGGTGCGCCGTCGGGCCGCGGCAGCGGCGGCAACTTCAATCAGAACGCCGGCTTCAATCCGGCCGTGACGCTGCCGACCTCGGCCGCGGGGGCCGCCGCATCGGGGCTCGCCGCGGCCGCGCAGGGCTTCAGCTACATCATCAACAACGCGAACTTCCCCGGTGGCGTGCAGGCGGTGCTTACGCTGCTCGACACCTACGGCAACACGAAGGTGATCGCCAACCCGCACATCGCCGCGCTCGACAACCAGAAGGCGACGATCAAGGCCGGCTTCCGCATCCCGGTCAACCAGCAGACGATCGTCGGCAACACGACCAATGCCGTCACCACGACCTCACAGTACATCGACACCGGCGTGCTGCTGCAGGTGACGCCGCACATCAACGCCGGCGGGCTCGTCACGCTGGACATCCAGGCCGAGGTCAGCAATCCGGGCAACGCGCCGTCAGGCGTCGCGCCGCCGATCGACACGCAGTCGATCCAGACGCTCCTTTCGGTGCCGAGCGGGCAGACGATGGTGATGGGCGGGTTGATCCAGGACACCAAATCGAACAACACCAACGGCCTGCCGATCCTCAATCGCGTTCCGGTGCTCGGCGGGCTCTTCGGAAACCAGACGCTGCTCGACAACCGCAGCGAGCTGATCCTGTTCGTCACGCCGCGCGTCGTCAGCAGCGACGCCGACTACGACAGCGTGATCGAGGACCTACGCCGCAAGATGGAGTCGCTCGACCGCGTGTTTCCGGGGACGCCGAACTGGCCGGCATCGCCGCCGCCCGCCGACGAGAAACTGAACAAGCTCCTGCAGCCGCAGAGTTGGGAGCTGCCGCCGAAGACGCCGGCGCCGCCGACCGCGAGCCCTGCGGGGCGGGGGCAGCCGGCGTCCAATGCGCCCTCGGAGAAGTGATGTCGTCGCCGCTGAAGGCGCGAGATTTGGCCTCGGCGCGGCATAAAGTGTCGGGAAATCCCGACAATTGACATTTTTTCCGTGTTGCCGTCCGGCGACAAAGTTCTGCCGGCGAGAAGACTTGTAACGCACGATTGACGGAGATGGGCGGAATGACTAAGCTTTATTCAGGGAAGTCGACGCGGCTGCAGGGAGTTCCGCTTTCGCCGCGCAGGGAGTCTGCAGAGTGTGGGGACCGTACAAATTGGTCGTTTTGGGACGCTTTGCGTCACA
>DASVWR010000135.1:0-3787 GCA_036393115.1 Casimicrobiaceae bacterium | reverse complement strand
TTGCCTTTTGCCCCGCTTAAAGTGGGGCAAAAGGCAAGACCTGACCCCACCTCTATCTGACGATGATTTCGACGCGGCGGTTGCGAGCCTCGGCAACGCCCTCGCCGGTCTTCACCACCGGCTCGCGCTTGCCACGGCCTTCGGCGACGATGTCGGCGGCGGGGATGCCGCGCTTGATCATCTCCTCGCGGATCGCGTTCGCACGCTGCAGCGACAGCTTGTCGTTCAACGGGTCGCTGCCGGTGCTGTCGGCGTGGCCGATCACCACGATGTCGGGTACCGGGCGCTTCGCGATGTCCGGGAACACGCGCTCGAACGTCGCCTTCGATTCGTCAGTCAGCGTGTCGTTACCTTCATTGAAGTAGAGCGTGTAGCGCTCGAGGCGCGCGGGCTGCGCCGCGAGGGCGCTGCCGAAGGTCTTGTCGACGTCAGCCTTGCTTGACTGATACGCGCGGGGGCCCTGTGGGGTTGTTTCCGCCGCCGCATAGGGCTTGTCGAGCAGCACTTCGCGGTTGCCTTCCTTCACCGACAGCACCGAGTGATGCCCGTCCTGGGCCGGCAGCAGAACGACCCTCCCGGTCGGCGTCGCACAGCCGCCGACGAGTATGGCAGCACCTAGCGCCACAATCGAAGTGAAGCGAAGCGCGGAGCGCATAAGGTTGACGGCGCGGCGCAAGCGTTTGACGGTGCGGCGCACGCGGTTAACGGCCGCGCCCGTGCTGTCGAGCGCCTCAGCGCACCGAGCGGCCGCTATCGGCGCTCACCACGAACTCGGTGCCGCGTACACCTAGCGTGGCGCCCGGCGTATGCACGGTCATCACTTTCGGCGATTGCTTCGCGATGCGCCCCGACACCACCGCGAGCGTCCCCTTCGAGAGCTTCGTGTCGAAGCTACCTTCGTTGGTCGTCGGGTCGAAGCTGTACTGGTCGAGCGCGAGCTCGCTGTTTGGTCCGGCGGAAAGCAGCGAGTTGTCACTCATCGTGATTCCGACCGAACCATCGAACCCGGTTCGTACGACGTCTCCCTGTTCGAGCCGGGCGCCGAGCGTGGCCGGCAGCGATTTCCCGGCACGCTCGATGGTGACGCTCCCGTGCGTCACTTTGATCTGGCCGATGTCGGCGGCGCTGGCTGCACCGGCGACGAGTGCGAGTGCTGCAGCGGCGGCGAGGATCTGGATCGATCGTGTCATGGTGTCACTCCGTGACGCTGGAAACGGTACTTCGGGACCCTGGAACGGGCGAGACAGGGCCGGACAGGGCTAGACAGCGAGATG
The DNA here is from genome assembly GCA_036393115.1 of Casimicrobiaceae bacterium. Taxonomy (GTDB): domain Bacteria; phylum Pseudomonadota; class Gammaproteobacteria; order Burkholderiales; family Casimicrobiaceae; genus VBCG01. The sequence goes on along the minus strand of DASVWR010000135.1, from coordinate 2,513 downwards.
CTGCCTCAATTGGGGGGCGATGTCGACCCGAGCTCAGCCGCAGTCGCCGAGCTAGCCAAGGCCCTGTCCGGTGAGGTGGAGGGCATCGCAGGGTCAACTCACTCGCCCGCGCCAAATCTTTGGGTCGCGGCTCGAATGAAAGCAGGCGATCACGTAGACGGAATCGCCAACGAAGCGGAAGAACAGGGCGTACGGGAATATATGGAGGAGTGCACGGCGAATGTCACCAACCGTCACAGGAAACTGCGCAGGATTGGCAGCTATGCGCCGAACCGTGCGGTCGAGCCCCGTACGAAACCGGGCGCCCAAACCTGGAGCTGATCTCGCGTACCAGTCTTGCGCTTCGGTAGCTTCCTCCCGGGCTGCGGGCAGGAAGATCACCGGGTGTGTCACGGCGCCCGGTCAGCCAACTCTGTCTTAAGGTCTTCCCATGCGATCCCTGCCGGGCGATCGCGATCGAATGATTCGAGCCTTCGCAGAAGCTCGTCACGTTCCGCTGCGGAAACGGGCATATCCGCGGATTCGATACTGTCCCACAGATCCGCGATCAGCCTGAGCCGCTCAGCGGTGGACAACCGTACGATGTCGTCGTGGGTGAGCGTTGCCATGCGGATCAGCCTATCACAATTCTGCGCGCAGTCGCCCACTCCGCTCACGCCCCCGCCCGCCGTAGACGTTGACCACGAGCCCGATCAGCACCAGCACGACGCCAGCGAGCTGCAGCGGCGCGAGCCTTTCGTGCAGGAACAGTGCGCCGCTGACGAGCCCGGACACGGGAATGAGGAGCGCGAACGGCGAGATCAGCGCGGTCGGATAGCGATGCAGCAGGCGCGCCCACGACGCGAAACCGAACAGCGTCGCCGCCCACGCCATGAAGAAGAGGCAGCCCCATGCGAGCGCACTTGCCGAGACCACGGCGTGGAATACGGCGTCGCCGCCTTCGGTGAGGTACGACACTGCTGCGAGCGGCAGCGGCGGCACGAGGCTCGACCACACGACGAGCGCGAACATGTCGGCCTCGTGCTCGCCGGCCGCGTACTTGGCGACGATGTTGCCCGCCGCCCACGCGAATGCGGACACGATGATCAGCACGAGGCCGATGAACGTCGAGCTCGCGCCGCTCGCAAGCTTGAATACTGCGAGGAGCACGATGCCGAGTGCGGCAACGATCGCGCCGGCGACGTTCTCGCGACGCAGATGGTCGCCGAGAAACGCGATGCCGAGGCCGATCGTGAAGAAGACCTGCACCTGGATCACCAGCGACGACAGCCCCGCCGGCATCCCGAGCTTCATGCCGAGAAAGAGCAGGCCGAACTGGAATACGCCGATCGCGAGGCCGTAGCCGATGACGAAGCGCGCGGGCATTCGCGGCCTGCGAACGAAGAACACCAGCGGCACGGCGGCGAGGAAGAAGCGGATCGCGGCGAGCGCGAACGGCGGAATCTCGCGAAGTGCTACGACGATCGGCACGAACGAGAATCCCCACAGCACGACGACGCAAAGGGTGAGCGCGAGATCGCGCGGGGCGAGATGGCGGGGCATGACCGCGACGGGAAACCCGCCATTCTACTCCGCCGGTAATTGACGTTTACGTAAACGTCATGTAGCGTATGAGGATCCCGGGCCGCCGATCGGCACGCACCCCTGGCGCGCGCCCGCGATGCGCTTCCGGTAAAGTTGATTCCCGACCCGCCGCGTCGACGTTGGCCGGCCGGTCCGGCCCGCGAGGTCCGCCATGAACGATCAGTCCCGTCCGCCGCTCGTCTACAAGCCGCATTGCAAGGTTCGCTTCGTGACGGCGGCGAGCCTCTTCGACGGCCACGACGCGTCGATCAATATCATGCGTCGCATCCTGCAGTCGACCGGCTGCGAAGTGATTCATCTCGGGCACAACCGCTCGGTCGGAGAGATCGTCGACTGCGCGATCCAGGAGGACGCCCAGGGCATCGCGATCTCGTCGTACCAGGGCGGGCATCTCGAGTTCTTCAAGTACATGCTCGACCTCCTCCGCGAGCGCGGCGCCGGCCATGTCAAGGTGTTCGGCGGCGGCGGTGGCGTGATCGTTCCCGACGAGATCCGCGAGCTGCACGATTACGGCGTCGCACGCATCTTCTCGCCGGAGGACGGCCAGCGGCTGGGCCTGCAGGGGATGATCAACGAGATCGTCGCACTCGCCGACGTCGATCTCGCGCACGAGGACCTGCCGTCGGCAGCGGCGCTCGCCGCCGGTGATCGCTTCGCGCAGACGCGCGCGCTTGCCCGCGCGATCACCGCGCTCGAGGCGGGCACCGCGCCGAAGGCCCTTCGCGACGCGATCGCCGCAGCTGCGGCGAAGGCGAAGACCCCGGTACTGGGCATCACCGGCACCGGCGGCGCCGGCAAGAGCTCGCTCACCGACGAGCTGGTGCGACGGTTCCGCCTCGACCAGGGCGACCGCCTGCGCATGGCGATCGTGTCGATCGATCCGTCGCGGCGCAAGTCCGGCGGCGCGCTGCTCGGCGACCGCATCCGCA
>DASVWR010000134.1:0-9963 GCA_036393115.1 Casimicrobiaceae bacterium | reverse complement strand
CCCGACACCCGCGGCGCCGGCACCCGCGGTGCCGGTCGCGGCCGCTCCGCGTTTCGCCGCCGCAGCGCGCGCATCGATCGGGAAGGTCCCGATCGCGAGTGTCAACCCCGCGCCGGCGGCGCCGACGACCTTGAGGAAGCTGCGTCGCGTGACGCCGTCGCCCGGCGCATCGCTGTCGCCAGCTGCATCGCCGGCGGGCACGCCGTGCCTACGCCCGCCCGCGGCCGGTCCCATCCGATTACGATTCATCGCTGCTCCCGATCAACCGAGTGTCGCGCCCGCCTCCTTGATGGCGGCGCGGATGCGAACGTAGGTCGCGCAGCGGCAGATATTGCCGGCCATCGCGAGGTCGATGTCGGCATCGCTCGGATGTCGGTTGGTCGCGAGCAGCGCCGACGCGGACATGACCTGTCCCGACTGGCAGTACCCGCACTGCGGCACGTCGAGCTTCTGCCACGCCGCCTGCACCGCCTTCGCCTCCCGCGTCGCGAGGCCCTCGATCGTCGTGATGTCGGCGCCGAGCTTGATCGACGACAGCGGAGTCTGGCACGAGCGCGCGGGCTTGCCCTCGACGAGCACGGTGCACGCGCCGCACAGGCCGAGGCCGCAGCCGTACTTGGTGCCGGTGAGCTTCAGCGAATCGCGCAGGAGCCACAACAGCGGAGTATCGGGCGCGACCTCGCGGCTCACGTCGACGCGGTTCCTGTTGACGAAGAAGGTGGGCATGGTCGCCTCCGGAACGGCCGCATGACGGTCGCGGCCAGCGGACTCGAAGAGCCCGCGCCGATATGGTAGGTCATCGCCGGGCCCGCGCGGCGTGCGCGCTTGATCAGCGCGCGTGATCGGCGGGTGCTTGATCCGTCGGTGCCCGATCGGCGGGTTGTGATCCCGCCCGTGTTGCGCGACACTCGTACGGGGTGATTCCGATCGCAGCCATGAAGCCGCATCCGTTGCGGCACGCCAGCGCGTGCAGCACGGCGCACTGCGGCCCGGTGGCGCGATGAGGCGCGTCCTGCGGCTGGTGCGGCGCGTGGGGCCGGCGCTGCGCTTCATCGTGCCGCTGGCCGTGACCCTCGCGATCCTCGCCGTGGTCTTGATCCCCATCGTCGATGCGCTGACGCTGCGGTGGTGGGTATCGGACCTCGAGACGCGATCGCGGCTCGTCGCCAATACGATGCAGGTCGAGCTCGTCGACCTCGTCGAGAGCGGCAACGGCGAGCGCGTGCGGCAGCTCTTCGCCCGCGCGATCCAGGACGAGCGCCTCTATGCGATCGCCTACTGCGACCCCGCCGGCCACCTCGTCTACCGCACGTCGACGTGGCCGGCGGGCCTCGGTTGCACGGAGCTGAGGGGAAGCGGCCCCGATGCTCACGTGCTGAACGATTTTCCGCCGGGCCCGCTGCACGTCACCTGGTTCACGCTTCGCGCGGACGGCGCGACCGCGGGCAAGCTCGTGCTCGTCCACGACATGAGCTTCGTCGGCCGGCGCAGCGCGACGACGCGGCGCTATCTGATCGGACTGTTCGTGCTGGTCGGCATCGTCGTCTCGCTGATCTCGGTGTCGATCGCCCACCTCTCGTGGCGCGGGTGGGTCGAGGGGATGCGAGCGCTGCTGCGCGGCGAGGGCATCATTCAGCCGTTCCACGAGGCGGCCCGTCCCGACGTGCAGCCGCTGGTCGCCGAGGTGCGTGCGCTGCTCCGCGAGGTCGACAGCGGTCGCCGGTCGACCGAACGCGGCGCGACGTGGGATCCCGGCATGCTGCGTTCGGTGCTGCGCAACGAGCTCGCCGGCGACGAGATCCTGCTCTTGTCCAACCGCGAGCCGTACATCCACGTCCGCGGCGGCGACCGCGTGATCGTCCGGCGACCGGCGAGTGGCCTCGTCACGGCGATGGAGCCGATCATGCGCGCGTGCTCGGGGACGTGGATCGCGCATGGCAGCGGGGACGCCGATCGCGAGACGGCCGACCGGACCGGGCACCTGCGCGTCCCCCCCGAAAATCCAGCCTACACGCTGCGCCGCGTGTGGCTCAGCGACGACGAGGAGCGCGGTTACTACTACGGCTTCGCTAACGAGGGGCTGTGGCCGCTCTGCCACATCGCGCACGTGCGCCCGGTGTTCCGCACGCGCGACTGGGAGCAGTACGTTAACGTCAATCGCCGGTTCGCCGACGCCGTCTGCGCCGAGGCGCACACGACGGATCCGGTCGTGCTCGTGCAGGACTACCACTTCGCGCTGGCGCCGCGCTTCATTCGTCAGCGCCTGCCGAAGGCGACGATCATCACGTTCTGGCACATCCCATGGCCGAATCCGGAATCGTTCGGCATCTGCCCGTGGCGCGCGCAGATCGTCGAGGGCCTGCTCGGCAGCACGATCGTCGGCTTTCATACGCCCTACCATTGCCGCAACTTCCTCGAGACCATCGATCGTGTCCTCGAAGCGCGCATCGAATACGCGGCCTCGCGCGTTTCCCACGGCGGCATCGTGTCGCACGTCGAGGCTTACCCGATCTCGATCGAGTGGCCGACGCCGTGGCTCGCGACGCAGCCATCCGTCGACGAATGCCGGCGCAGGGTGCGCGAGAGCAACGGTCTTCCCGACGGAACGCTGATCGGCCTCGGCGTCGACCGGATGGATTACACGAAGGGGATCATCGAGCGGCTGAATGCGGTCGAGCGGCTGCTCGAGCGCAATCCGGGGCTCGTCGGCAGGTTCGCCTTCATCCAGATTGCGGCCCCGACGCGCTCGTCGCTCGGTGAGTATCGGCGCTTCGAAGCCGAGGTGCACGCGCTCACCGAGCGGATCAACGCGCGCTTCGCGCGTGCCTCCGTGCCGCCGATCGTCCTGCGCGCCGAGCACCACGAGCCGCGCGAGATCAACGAGTATTATCGCGCCGCCGACGTCTGCGTCGTGACGAGCCTGCACGACGGCATGAACCTGGTCGCGAAGGAATACGTCGCGGCGCGTGACGACGAGCGCGGCGTGCTCGTCCTGTCGCGCTTCACCGGCGCCGCGCGCGAGTTGAGCGATGCGCTCGTCGTGAATCCGTATCACCTCGACCAGTGCGCCGGAGCGCTGAAGCGCGCGCTGGCGATGCCGGTCGGCGAGCAGCGGGTGCGGATGCGCAGCATGCGGCTGCTCGTCCAGGAATACAATGTCTATCGATGGGCTGGTGCGATGCTGCTCGACGCCGCCCGGCTGCGTCAGCGCCAGCGGATCGTCGAGCGAATCGATCTCAAGGGCAGGTCCGCCCCGGATCTCGGTTGATTCACGCGCTTTCGTTCGCCGGCCGGGCGCGTCTCGACGACCTGATCGATCGTCGAACGTTGCTCGCGTTCGACATCGATGGGACGCTGGCGCCACTCGTCGACCGGCGCGAAGAAGTGCGCCTGCCCGGGCGCGTGCACCAGTTGCTGGCGGCGATCGCAGAACGTGCGGTCGTCGCGGTCGTCACCGGGCGTGCGGTCGACGATGCGCGCCGGATGCTGCGTTTCGAGCCGCGTTACCTCGTCGGCAATCACGGCGCCGAAGGACTCCCCGGATCGGGGGTACAGCGTGCAGCGCTCGCTGCGGTCGTGCACGGCTGGAGTCTCGCGTTTGCCGCGGGCGATCCGCTCCCGGGAGGTGTCGAGATCGAGGACAAGCAGCTGTCGCTGTCGCTGCATTACCGGCGGGCGAGGGATCGCGCGGCGGCAGCGGCGGCGATCGAGCGGCGCATCCGCGCGCTCGCGCCGGCTCCGCAGGTCATCCGCGGCAAGGCGGTGGTCAACCTGCTGCCGGCGGGGGCGCCCGACAAGGGCGCGGCGATGGAGGTGCTGCTGGCCGCGTCGGCTGCGCGTACAGCGCTCTACGTCGGCGACGACGTGACCGACGAGGCGGTGTTCGCGCGTGCGCTTCCCGGCGTGCTGTCGGTTCGGGTCGGCATGCTGCGTACCAGCGCGGCCAGTCTCTACCTTCGCGATCAGCGCGAGATCGACGCCTTGCTCGCGCACGTTGCCGGTCGGCTCGGCATCACCGCCGCGCGTGTGGCGGAGCGACGCCCGTGAGCGCAGGCGCAAGTGCGGCAGTCGTAGCGACGCCCGTGAGCGCCGACACAGGCGCGGCAGCGACCCTCGACCTCGCGCTGATCGGCAACTGCGCGTTCAACGCGCTCGTCGATCCGCGCGGCGCGATCGTCTGGTGCTGCATGCCGCGCCCGGACGGCGACCCGGTCCTGCACGCGCTCCTCGGCGGTGCCGGACCGGGTGCGAGCGGACGGTTCGCGGTCGACGTCGAGGGCCTCGCCGCCACGCGCCAGCATTACGTCACGAACACCGCGGTGCTGACGACCGAGCTCACCGACCGTCACGGCAATTCGCTGCGGATCACCGACTTCGCTCCCCGATTCTTCGCTCGCGGACGGAGCTTCCGGCCGCTCCTGCTCGTGCGCCGCATCGAGCCGCTGCACGGCCACCCGTCGATCAGGGTCGTCCTCGAGCCCGGCTTCGACTACGGCGCGCGCCGGCCCGAGCTCGCGCGGGGAAGCCACCACGTCCGCTACGTCCATTCGGGGCAGTCGCTGCGTCTGTCCACCGACATGCCGGTGACCTACGCGCTCGGCGCCACTACGCACCGCCTCGACGCTCCGATCAACCTCCTGTTCGGCGTCGACGAGACCGTCGATCGCGACATCGGCGAGCTCGCGCGCGATTTCGAGGAGCGCACGCTCGACTACTGGCGCCGCTGGACGCGGGCCCTCGCCGTGCCGCTCGAATGGCAGGAAGCGGTGATCCGTGCGGCGATCACGCTGAAGCTTTGCGCGTTCGAGGAGACCGGGGCGATCATCGCTGCCGCGACGACGAGCATTCCCGAAGCGCCGGGCACCGGCCGCACCTGGGACTACCGCTACTGCTGGCTGCGCGACGCGTTCTTCGTGCTGCGCGCGCTCAACGGCCTCTCCGAGGTCGCGACGATGGAGGACTACCTTCGCTACCTCGCGAACCTCGTGCATCGTGCCGAGCCGGGCGGGCACCTGCAGCCGGTGTACGGCATCGGTCTCGAAGCCGAGCTCCCCGAGCGGCTGCCGGGATCGCTTCCCGGCTATCGCAGCTCGGGTCCGGTGCGCGTCGGAAACCAGGCGTGGGAGCACAGCCAGCACGACGTCTACGGGCACGCGGTGCTCGCGGCGACCCAGGCGTTCTTCGACCGCAGGTTGCTTCGCCCTGCCGGCATCGACGAATTCAGGCGTCTCGCCTGGCTCGGCGAGCGCGCCTACACGCTGCACGGCGAGCCCGACGCCGGCATCTGGGAGTTTCGCAACCGCGCGGCGATCCATACGTCGTCGTCGACGCTGTGCTGGGCGGCCTGCGACCGGCTCGCGACGATCGCGCGCCACGTCGGCGAGGCCGACGCCGCACGTCGGTGGCACGATCGGGCGCGCCGCATGCGCGGCGTCCTGCTCGCGCGCGCGTGGAGCGAGAAGCGGCGTGCATTCGTCGGCACGTTCGATGGCGACGACCTCGACGCCTCCGTACTGCTGATGGGCGAGGTCGGGCTCCTTTCCCCCGACGACCCGCGCTGGCGCTCGACGCTGCAGGCGATCGGGCAAGGGCTTCGCTCCGGCGACCACGTGTTTCGCTACGTCGCCCCGGACGACTTCGGCACGCCGACGATGGCGTTCACCGCGTGCACGCTCTGGTACGTCGACGCGCTCGCCCGTGCGGGATCGCACGCCGAGGCGCGCGAGATGTTCGAGCACCTGCTTTCCAAGCGCACCTCGCTCGGGCTCCTGGCCGAGGACATCGATCCGGCGAGTGGCGAGCAATGGGGCAACTTTCCGCAGACCTACTCGATGGCCGGCATCATCAACGCGGCGGTCAGGCTCTCGCGACGCTGGGAGAGCGTGCTCTGACGCCGGCCGAAGTGACGCCGGCGGAGGCGGTCCCTGATACCGGCGGAGGCTATAATCGCGTGCCCGAACAAGGAAGACCGAGCATGGAAGCCGAGCAACTCAACGCGATCGCCACCAGCATCGCGGGCCTCGAGGAGCGTACGACTCAGCTCCGGAGGTACCTTTGACTTCGATCTGAAGGCGGCGCGCCTCGCCGCGGTCGAGCGCGAGCTCGCGGATCCGAAGATCTGGGACAACCCTGCGCGCGCGCAGGAACTCGGCCGCGAGAAGAAGGCTCTCGACGGCGTCGTCCACACGCTGGCGCGCCTGCAGAGCGGGCTCGACGACAGCAGGGAGCTCTATGCGCTCGCGCGTGCCGAGGGCGACGACGCCGCATTGGCGTCGATCGTCGACGACGTCGCGCGGCTCGAACAGGGCGTGTCCGAGCTCGAGTTCAGGCGGATGTTCCACCACCCGCTCGACCCCGGCAACGCGTTCATCGACATCCAGGCCGGCAGCGGCGGCACGGAGGCGCAGGACTGGGCGGCGATGCTGCTGCGCATGTACCTGCGCTATGCCGAGCGCAAGGGCTACAAGGTCGAGCTCCTCGAAGAGTCGCCCGGCGAGGTCGCCGGCATCAAGAGTGCGTCGGTCAAGGTCGACGGCGACTACGCCTACGGGTATCTGCGCACCGAGACCGGCGTGCACCGTCTCGTGCGCAAGAGCCCCTTCGATTCGAATGCGCGGCGTCACACGTCGTTCGCCAGCGTGTTCGTCTACCCCGAGGTCGATGAATCGATCGAGGTCGAGATCAATCCCGCCGACATCCGCGTCGACACCTATCGCGCGTCGGGCGCCGGCGGGCAGCACATCAACAAGACCGATTCGGCGGTGCGCATCACGCATCTGCCGACCAACATCGTCGTGCAGTGCCAGAACGACCGCTCGCAGCACCGCAATCGTGCCGAGGCGATGGCGATGCTGAAGTCGAAGCTCTACGAGCTCGAGCTCCGAAAGCGCCAGGAGGAGCAGGCGAAGCTCGAGGACTCGAAGACCGACATCGGCTGGGGCCACCAGATCCGTTCGTACGTGCTCGATCAATCGCGGATCAAGGACCTGCGCACCGGGTACGAGGTCGGCAACACGCAGGCGATCCTCGACGGCGACCTCGACGATTTCATTTCTGCGAGCCTGAAGCAGGGAGTTTGAGTCGGGCTTCGGCGCGCCCTGCGCCTTTGCAACCGGAACGAGCGGAGCCTATGATCGGCGCCGTCATTCACGACAGGAGGCTGTCGATGCCGACCCATCGCGAAACATGCACGTGCCCGGATCTTCCCCATCGCCGCCATTTCCTCGGCGCGTCGCTCGCGGCGGTCACGACGCTGGCGGGCGCCGGAGCGCCGACCGAGACGGCACGCGCGGCTGCGTTGACCGCAGCGCAGCGCGACAAGCTGACCCCGGACGATATCCTGGCACTGATGCAGAAGGGCAACCGGCGCTTCGCGAAGGGCGAGCGACAGGCCCACAACTACCTGGCCCAGCAGCGCGCGAGCGCCGCGGGACAGCATCCGTTCGCGGTCCTGTTGAGCTGCATCGATTCGCGGGCGCCGGCCGAGACGATCATGGATCTCAGGATCGGCGACGTCTTCAACACCCGCCTTGCGGGCAACATCGAGAACCCTGACGCGCTCGGCGGAATGGAATTCGCGTGCAAGCTGATGGGTGCCAAGGTGATCCTCGTCATGGGGCACACGGCGTGCGGGGCAATCAAGGGAGCGATCGACCACGCCGAGCTCGGCAATCTCACCGGACTGCTCGACAGGATCAAGCCTGCGGTCGCCGCAACCGAGTACAAGGGCGAGCGAACGTCGAAGAACTACGCGTTCGTCGACGCCGTCGCGCGCAGGAACGTCGAGCTGACGATCGACGGCATCCGCAGGAACAGTCCGGTGCTGGCCGGCATGGAGTCGAGCGGCGCGCTCAAGATCGCCGGATCGATGTACGACCTGAAGACCGGGGTCATCGAATTCTTCCACGCATGACGCAGCAGTCGGCGGCTAAACACGCGATGGATACGCCGGGAGGGACCGATGCCGCCGACGACAGCGGCGTCATCGCCGAGCGCCGCGCGAAGCTCGCGGCGCTTCGCGCGGCCGGCCACGCGTATCCGAACGATTTCCGCCGCGACGCGCTCGCGGGCGAGCTTCACGCCGCCTTGGACGCGAAGGAAAACGCCGAGCTCGAGCCGGCGGCGATTCGCGTCACCGTCGCGGGCCGCATGCTGCTGAAGCGCGTGATGGGCAAGGCGTGCTTCGCGACGATCGCCGACATGTCGGGCCGCCTGCAGCTCTACGTCACGCTCGACGGTGTCGGTGCCGACGCGCTCGATGCGTTCAAGCGCTGGGACCTCGGCGACATCGTCGGCGCCAGCGGGACGCTGTTCAAGACGAAGAGCGGCGAGCTCACCGTGCGCTGCGACAGGGTGCGCCTCCTTGCCAAGGCGCTGCGCCCGCTGCCCGAGAAGTTCCACGGCATCACCGACCAGGAGCAGCGCTATCGGCAGCGCTATCTCGATCTCATCGCGAACGCCCAGTCGCGCGACGTGTTCGTCAAGCGCTCTCGTATCGTGCAGGCGATCCGCGAGTTCTTCGTCGCGCGGGGCTTTCTCGAAGTCGAGACGCCGATGATGCACCCGATTCCGGGTGGGGCGGCGGCGCGACCGTTCGTCACGCACCACAATGCGCTCGACATGGAGCTCTATCTGCGCATCGCGCCGGAGCTCTATCTGAAGCGGCTCGTCGTGGGCGGCCTCGAGAAGGTGTTCGAGATCAACCGCAACTTCAGGAACGAGGGGATCTCGACGCGGCACAACCCGGAATTCACGATGCTCGAGTTCTACGAGGCGTATCGCGACTACCGGTACCTGATGGACCTCACCGAGGAGCTCTTCCGCGACGTCGCTCTGAAGGTGCTCGGCACGACGACGGTCGCCTATCAGGGAGAGACGATCGACCTCGGTGCGCCGTTCGATCGCCTGACGATGGCGGACGCGATCCATCGCTATCAGCCGCAGCACGCGCTCGCCGATCTCGCGAGCGATGCTTATCTCCGGCGGGCGCTGGAGCCGCACTCGGTCGAGGTGTTTGCAACCGACGGGGTCGGCATCCTGCAGCTCAAGCTGTTCGAGGCGACGACCGAGGCGAAGCTCGTGCAGCCGACGTTCATCGTCGCGCACCCGACCGACGTGAGCCCGCTCGCGCGGGCGAGCGACGCCGATCCCCGCGTCACCGAGCGCTTCGAGCTCTTCGTCACCGGCCGCGAGCTTGCGAACGGCTTTTCGGAGCTCAACGACCCCGAGGACCAGGCCGCGCGCTTCGCCGCGCAGGCGAGCGCGAAGGAGGCGGGCGACGAGGAGGCGATGTACTACGACGCCGATTACGTGCGCGCCCTCGAGTACGGCTTGCCGCCGACGGCGGGCGAGGGGATCGGCGTCGACCGCCTCGTGATGCTGTTGACCGACAGTCCGTCAATCCGCGACGTGATCCTGTTCCCGCAGCTCAAGCCCGAGTCCTGACGCCAGCGAAACCCGGGACGTACCGGAAACCCGCGACGGACCACGTTTTTCGTAGCGGAGGGCTCGCTGGTTCCGCGCAGCGTGACAAAAAACGTGGTCCGTCCCGGGTTTCACCATCCAGGTTTTCCCTGAAGCGGTCAGCGTCCGTCGACGGTATCGTTCGCATCTTGCCATATACCATACATAGGTATAGTATTGAACCGTGGATACTGTAAGTTCGGTTGCCGCGGAAGAGAAGTCCCGCGTCGACCTCGCTCTCGAGGGGATGACCTGCGCCGCCTGTGCGACGCGGATCGAGAAAGTGCTGAACCGCGTCGACGGCGTCGACGCGGCGGTCAACTTTGCGACCGAAACCGCGCGCGTGCGCTACGACCGCGCTCGCGTCGATACCGACGCGCTGATCGCCGCGGTCGCGCGCGCCGGGTACGGCGCCCGGGTCAAGGTCGACGAGGCCGCCGAGCGCGAGCGGGAAGCCGCGCGGCGGCTCGCAGCCTGGCGGTCGCTGCGGCGCGAGCTCGC
>DASVWR010000133.1:0-8837 GCA_036393115.1 Casimicrobiaceae bacterium | reverse complement strand
GCGGATGTCGCGCCGCTGACTCGCCTCAGGCGGTTGCGGCCGGATCCTGCGCCGGCCAGCGATGCTCGCGGAAGCGCTCGCGCAGCGTGAGCTTCGACAGCTTGCCGGTGGCGGTGTGCGGAAGCTCGTCGACGAACACGGCGTCGTCGGGGATCCACCAGCGCGCAGTGCGACCGTCGAACCAGGCGAGCAGCGTGTCGCGGTCGAGCGTCGATCCGGGCTTCCGAACGGCGACGAGCAGCGGGCGTTCGTCCCACTTCGGATGCGGCAGTCCGATCACCGCGGCTTCCGCCACTTCGGGATGCGAGAATGCGATGTTCTCGAGATCGATCGAGCTGATCCACTCGCCGCCCGACTTGATGACGTCCTTCGAGCGGTCGGTGATCTTCAGGTAGTGATCGGCATCGATCGTGCCGACGTCGCCGGTCGGAAACCATCCGCCCGGCGCGAGTACGTCGCCGCCGTCGCCGCGGTAGTAGGCGCTGGCGATCCATGGCCCGCGCACCATCACGTTGCCGGGCGTCGTGCCGTCGTGCGGAAGCTCGTGTCCCGCGGCATCGACGATCTTCAATTCGACGCCGAAGAGCGGCCGGCCCTGCTTCTCGCGGATCGCCGTCTGCTCGGGCTCGGTGAGCTTCGCGTGCTTGCCCTTGAGCACTCCGGCCGTCCCGATCGGGCTCGTCTCGGTCATGCCCCAGCCGTGCTTCACGTCGACGCCGAACTCCTCGCGCAGCGTCCGCATCATCGCCGGCGGGCACGCCGAGCCGCCGATGATCGTCTCCCGGAAGGTCGAGAAGCGCAATCCGTTCGCCTTCATGTACTGAATCAAGCCGAGCCACACCGTCGGCACGCCCGCCGAGTGCGTGACTCCCTCGTCCTCGAACAGCGCATACAGGCTCTTGCCGTCGAGCGCCGCGCCGGGGAAGACGAGCTTCGCCCCGACGAGCGGCGCCGCGTAAGGCATGCCCCAGGCGTTGACGTGGAACATCGGCACGATCGGCAGCACCACGCTCGCCGCGCTTAGGTTGACGACGTCGGCCAACGATACGGTAAGCGCGTGCAGCACCGTCGAGCGATGGCTGTAGAGCACGCCCTTCGGATTGCCGGTGGTGCCCGACGTGTAGCAGAGACCGGACGCGGTCGTCTCGTCGAGCTCGGGCCATTCGTAATCGTCGTCCTCGGCGTCGACGAGGTCCTCGTAGCAGAGGAGGTTCGGAACCTTCGCAGCGGGGAGATGCGCGGCATCGGTCATAGCGACCCAGCCGGCGACGCCGGGACAACGGGGCGCGAGCTTCTCGACGAGCGCGGTGAACGTGAGGTCGAAGAACACGAGCCGATCGTCGGCGTGATTGACGATGTAGACGAGCTGGTCGTGGAAGAGGCGCGGGTTGACCGTGTGCACGACGGCGCCGATGCCGGAGACGCCGTAGTAGAGCTCGAGGTGGCGGTAGCCGTTCCACGCCAGCGTTCCGATGCGGTCGCTGCGGGCCACTCCGCGGCGCAACAGCGCGCGGGCGAGCTGACGCGAGCGCCGGTGCGCATCGCTGTAGGTGTAGCGATGCATCGGGCCCTCGATCGAGCGCGACACGACCTCGGTGTCGCCGTGGCAGCGATCGGCGTGGCGGATCAGCGCCGCGATCGACAACGGCACGTTCATCATCAGCCCGTCCATGCGTTCTCCTTCAGTGCGGATGCGGCCAATGCCCCCCGAGCCTGCGGGTGATCTCTTCGGCGGTATGCGACACCAGCGGTCCGAGCTGGCGGATGCGCTCGTCGGGGAGTCGTGACAGCGGTCCCGCGACCGAGATCGCGCCGAGCGGCTCGGCGTGCTCGTCGTAGAAGGGCGCCGCGACGCAGCGCGTTCCAGGAAGATGCTCCTCGTCGTCGAACGACCAGCCGCGCTGGCGGATCACGCGGATGCTCGCCCACATCGTCTCGGGCGAGGTGATCGTGTTCTCGGTGATGCGCGGCAGGCCGCGGATCTTCAGCATCGCGTCGATCTGATCGTCGGGCAGCGAGGCGAAGATCGCCTTGCCGACGCCCGAGGCGTGCAGCGGCACGCGGCTGCCGAGCTTGACGATCGTGCGCATCGTCTCGCGGCACTGCACCTGGTCGATGAACACCGCTTCGGTGCCGTCGAGGATGGCGAGATTGGTGGTCTCGCCGGCCTGCTCCATCAACCGTCGCATGAACGCATGGCTCTGCGCGACGAAGTCGCGGTTGGCGAGAAAGCTCGAGCCGACGGTGAATGCTTCGATGCCGACGTACCACAGCCCGAGGTCGCCGGCCTGGAACACGTAGCCCATCTTCTCCAGCGTCGACAGCAGGCGATGGGTCGTCGAAGGCGGGAGCTGCACGCGGTGCGCGATGTCGGTGAGCGTGAGACCACCTTCGGTGCGCGCCAGGCACTGCAGGATCGACAGTCCGCGCGTGAGGCTCTGCACCTGCGCGGTCTCGGCGCCGGGATGCGAAGGCGTGCGGCCGCGCCGGGCGCCGGCGGGTCGGGGCGGAAGGATCACGGACGGCAGTCTGCTATCGTTTCACGTTCGGCGCAATCCGACGCGCTGCCTCAGGAACGCCTTCGATGAGTCGATCCTTTCCGGAAAGCCGGGACGCCGCGAGGCATCGTTCTCGCGTCGTCGCCTGCGGCAGTGAGGGAGTCGGCAAGTCGACGCTGATCGCGCGCATGCTGCAGGAAGCGAATGCGCGCGTCCGCGGGCCCGGTGCCGAGCGCAGCCGTCTCGATCTGGCCGAGATTGGCGCCGGCGACGGCGAGAGCGCGGGTGTCGCATCTTCCGCCGGGGCCGACGCAGCGATCGTCGTCGCCGACGTTCGTCACGGCCTCGATAGCGGGCTGCGCCGCGCGCTGCGCCTCGCGGACCTCCTGGGGGCGCGACGGGTCGCCCTCGTCGCGAACAAGCTCGATGCGGTCGACTTTTCGCGCGAGGCATTCGAAGCGCTCGCTGCGGAAGTCCGGGCCTTTGCCGGTGCGATCGGTGCGGGTGCCATCGAATACATACCGGCCTCGGCGCGCACCGGCGACAATCTGGCTTCGTCGAGCGAGCGTCTCGCGTGGTACGCCGGACTGTCGCTTCTCGAGTGGCTCGAGCAGGCGCCGGCGGGCGGCGATCGCGCCGCGCAACCCGGGACGAAGCCGCCGGAGATCGCCGACCAGTTCGAAGTGACGCTTGCCTGGCTCGCGCAGGATCCGCTGCTGCCCGGCCGGCGCTACCGCATCCGCGTCGGCGCCGAGATCCTCGGCGCGACGTTCGTGCAGCTCAAGTACGTCGTCGGCCCCGACACGCTCGACCATCTCGCCGCAAGAACGCTCACGCAGGGGGCGATCGGCGTCGGCACGCTCTTGTTCGATGCGCCGATCGCATTCGACGCGGGCGGTGTCGGTGCCGCCGGTGGAAGCTTCGCCGTTCTCGATCGCAGCGAAACATCGACGATCGGCGTCGGGCGCCTCCATTTCGCGCTGCGGCGTTCGCACAATCTCGCGTGGCAGGCGACCGACGTCGACCGGGCGGCGCGCACCGCGCGAAACGGGCACCGGCCGTGCGTCGTGTGGTTCACCGGGCTCTCCGGAGCGGGCAAGTCGACGATCGCCAACCTGGTTGAGAAGGCGCTGCACGTGCGCGGCTGTCACACCTATCTTCTCGACGGCGACAACGTGCGCCACGGCCTCAATCGCGACCTCGGCTTCACCGACGCGGATCGCGTCGAGAACGTCCGTCGGGTCGCGGAGGTCGCGCGGCTGATGGCCGACGCAGGCCTCATCGTGCTGGTCTCGTTCATCTCGCCATTTCGCGCCGAGCGGCGGATGGCGCGCGCGCTCGTCGGTGCCGGCGAATTCTGCGAGGTGTTCGTCGATGCGCCGCTCGCCGTCGCCGAAGCGCGCGACGTCAAGGGACTCTACGCGAAGGCGAGACGTGGCGAGTTGCCGCATTTCACCGGCATCGATTCGCCGTACGAGCCTCCCGAGCGCCCCGACGTTCACGTCGACAGCGCGACGGAGCCGGCCGCCGCAGCGGCGACGCGGATCGTCGACTACCTGCGCGGCACGCACATACTCGACTGAGCGCTCGGCGGCGCAGCGCTCGCGTACGGAGGGTTAACAGGCCCTACAGCTTCAGCGCTGCGATGCCGGCGACCACGCTCGCCGCGCCGGCGAGGCGCATGGCGCCGAAGCCTTCGCGCAGCCAGACCGCGCCGATCAGCGCGGCGAACAGCACCGAAGTCTCGCGCAGCGCCGCCACCGCGGCGACCGGAGCGCGCGTCATTGCCCACAGCACGATTGCGTAGGCGGCGAGGCTGCACGCGCCGCCGAGGACGCTCCTGCGCCAGCTTCGATGCATGTACGCGGCGGCGGCGGCACCGCGCCGCCACGCGATCCAGGCGAGGAACGGAAGGCCTTCGAGCGCGATCAGCCACGCGACGTAGGCGAGCGCATTGCCCGATGCGCGCGCACCGCTGCCGTCGATCAGCGTGTAGCTCGCGATGATCGCCGCATTGGTGAACGCCCAGCCGGCCGCGGCGCGCGGATGCGCGCGGCGACGCACGAACGCGATACTGACGATGCCCGCGCAGATGAGCACGATCCCCGCCGCGACGTGCAGCGAGGGGAGCTCGCCGAGGAACACGATGCCGAGCAATGCGACGATCAGCGGCGCAGTCCCGCGCATCAGCGGATACGCGAACGAGAGATCACCGGTCCGGTAGGCGTGGGCGAGCGTGATGTAGTAGGCGAAGTGGACGGTCATCGAGCCGGCGATGAACTTCCACGCCGCCGGATCCGGAAGAGGGAGCCACGGCAGGACGGCAAAACCCCACACGGAGGATGCCGCGACGACGCCGGCGGTGTCGAGCATCGGATCGCCGCCCGGTGCCGCCTTCAGGAGCGCGTTCCAGCCCGCGTGCAGCAGCCCGGCGCCGAGCACGGCGAGCGTGATGGGAAGCGTCAACCCGTCGGTCAAGGGAGCGGCGGTTACGCTGCGTGCGGCTTGCCCTTCTGCCAGCCCGCCTTGCCCGCGTCGTCCGCGGGGGCCGCGCCCGGTGCGGAGGCCTCCTCGGTCTTGAGCCGCGTGTGCGCGAGCACGCCGGCTTCCTCGAGGATCGGATAGGCGATCGAGCAGATATGCGAATTGATCCGTCGCATGTCGGAGATGAGATCGAGGTGCAGCGACGACGTCTCGATGCTCTCGATCGTGTTGCCGGCGAGCCGGGCGAGATGCGAATTGGCGTAGGCGCGCTCGAGGTCGCGGAACAGGACCTTCTGCGCGAGAAGCTCCTGCGCGTTCTTGAGTTCGCCGTTCAGGAACACCGACAGCCCGAGCCGGAGGTTCGAGATCAGGCGCGCGTGCAGGTCACAGATCTCGGCCATGCCGGCTTCGGAGAAGTTGCGCCCCTTGTCGATCTTCTTGTCCTCGAGGTCGGTGAGGATGCGCTCGACGATGTCGCCGATCTGCTCCATGTTGATCGTAAACGATACGATGTCGGCCCAGCGCCTGCCTTCGCGCTTGTCGAGCGCCTCGCGCGGGATCTGCGTCAGGTAGAGCTTCACCGCCGTGTAGAGCTGGTCGATGACGTCGTCGGTCTTGCGCAGGCGCTCGGCGAGGATGCGGTCGTTCGTCGTCAGCACGGTGAGCATGCCGGCGAGCATCTGCTCGACGACGTCGCCGATGCGCAGCGCCTCGCGCGCGGCGCAGCCGATCGCGAGGCTCGGCGTATCGAGTGCCGACGGGTCGAGGTGGCGCGGCTTCGCCGGGTCCTCGGAGGCCGCGCGTGCGGGGAGCAGGCGCTCGGCGACGCGCGCGATCGGCTGCGTCCAGTAGAGCAGCAGCGCCGCGAGCCCGACGTTGAACGCGAGGTGGAACAGCACGACCTCCCGCGCAGGATCGATGCCGATCGGCGCGATCCAGCGATCGAGGTGGCCGACGAGCGGGATGCAGATCACGCAACCGATCAGCCGGAACAGAAAGTTGCCGAGCGTCACGCGCCGCGCTTCGGGCGTCGAGCGCAGCGTCGACAGCATGCCGAGCACACCGCTGCCGAGGTTCGCTCCGAGGACGAGGCCGAGGGTGACCGGCAGCGCGAGCACGTGCGAGGCGGCGAGCGTCGCGAACAGCAGCACCGCGGCGAGGCTCGAATAGCAGAGTACGGTGAACAGCGCGGCCACCAGCATGTCGAGCAGCACATCGCCGGTCAGCGAAGCGAAGATGACCTTGACGCCGGCTGCCTGCACGAGCGGGTGAGTTGCGACGGCGATCCATTGCAGCGCGAACATGATGAGGCCGAGCCCGATCAGGATGCGACCGAAGCGCCCGGCGCGGCTCGCCTCGCGCGACAGGTAAAGCACGATGCCGCTGAAGATCAGGAGCGGCGCGAGCCACGACAGATCGAACGACAGCAGCACGGTGACGAGTGCGGTGCCGACGTCGGCGCCCAGCATGACGGCGAGCGCCGGCGCCGTGCCGATCAGCCCCTGGCCGGTGAACGCTGCGACGATCAGCGCGGCCGCGGTGCTGCTCTGGATCAGCGCGGTGACCCCCACTCCGGCGAAGAAGGCCGAGAACCGGTTCGACACGCTGCGCCGGAGCACGCGGCGCAGGTCCCCGCCGTACAGGCGCAGGATCCCCGTGCGCACGATGTGCGTGCCCCAGACGAGGAGCGAGACGCCGGCGAGGAGATTCAGCAGGATCTGCATAACGGCAGGATAGGGGATCGAGGATAGGGGATTGAACTCAGCCCCCTCGATCCTCCATCCTCAGTCCTCGATCGTTCTACCACGGCAACGAATACGTCTTGACATTCGTAAAGCTCTTCATCGCCTCCTGGACACCTTCCTTGTAACCGAGGCCCGAGTCCTTGATCCCGCCGAACGGGGTCAGCTCGAGCCGGTAGCCCGGCACCTCGCGCACGTTGACGGTGCCGACGGCGAGCTCGCGGACGAAGCGCGTGATGTAGTCGAGGCGGTTCGTGCACACCGACGACGACAACCCGTAGGCGGTCGAGTTGGAGATGCGGATTGCGTCATCGATGTCGCGGAAGCGGATGACCGGCGACACCGGTCCGAAGGTCTCGGTGCGCACGACGTCCATGTCGGGCGTGACGCCGTCGAGGACGGTCGGCGAGTAGAGCGCGCCGTCGCGCTCGTTGCCGACGAGGAGTCGCGCGCCGCGCGCCAGCGCATCATTGACCTTCGCCTCGAAGCCCGCCGCCGCGCGCGCATCGATGACGGTTCCCATCTCGACGTCGGGGTCCATCGGATCGCCCCAGGTCCACGCGCGGGTGCGCGCGACGAGGCGCTCGACGAACGCGTCGGCGATCTTCTGGTGGACGAGGATCCGCTTTACCGCCGTGCAGCGCTGCCCCGAGTTCTTGTACGACCCGGTGGCGGCGAGGAGCGCCGCCTCGTCGAGATCGGCATCCTCCATGACGATGATCGGGTCGTTCCCGCCGAGCTCGAGGACCTGCCGCTTGTAGACGGCCTTCGCCGCGATGTACTTGCCGACGGCGACGCCGCCGGTGAACGAGACGAGGTCGACCGCATCGTGCGTCAGCATCTCGTCGGCGACCTCGCGCGGCTCGCCGGTGACCACCGAGAACATCGGCGGCGGCAGTCCGGCCTCGTACAGGATGTCGGCCAGCGCCAGCGCCGACAGCGGCGTTTTTTCGGTCGGCTTCAGCACCATCCGGTTGTTGCTCGCGACCGACGGCGCGACCTTGTGCGCGACCTGGTTCAGCGGATGGTTGAACGGGGTGATCGCCGCGATGACGCCGAGGAGCGGCTCGCGCAGCGTGTAGACCTTGCGCGACTTGCCGTGCGGAGTGAGATCGCACGAGAACACCTGGCCGTCGTCGGCGAGCGCGGCATTGCCCGCGAACACGAACACGTCGCAAGCGCGGCCGACCTCGTAGCGCGAATCCTTGAGGCAGATCCCGCACTCGGCGGTGATCAGCGTGGAGAGCTCGTCGATGCGGCTCTTGATCAGCTCCGCCGTCCGCTGACAGATCGCGTAGCGGTCGAAGCGCGTCAGCGTCGGCTTGTACGCCTTCGCCGCATCGATCGCGCCGCGCACGTCGCCGACGGTGGCCCGCGGCACCGTGCCGACGAGCGCGCCGCTCCACGGATTGCGCACTTCGAGGTGGCGTACGCCGCCGACGCGCTCGCCGGCGATGCGCATCGATTCGTGCCGCGGGGCGGCGTTCTGGGAGGGAAATCGGTCGTTCATGGTCGCTGAGTCCGTTTCGCGAATCCGTTTCATGCCGCGCAGTAGTTGAGCGCGAGGTCGAAGATGTCGAAATTGCGCCAGCGGCGCCCGGCCGGCAGACGCGCGAGCGGCCGGTTGAACAAGAGCGGCACCGTCTGCTCGGATTCGCCGCCGTGCGAGCGCAGCGGTGCGTCGAGCTGCGACAGATCATGGCGCGACGGGGTCGTTCCCAGCACGGTCATCCGCCGCGCGAGGACGACGAGGTCGCCCAGACGGTCGGCCGGCAGCTCGAAGCGCCGTGCCGCGTCGTCGCGCGCAAGGACCGCGGCGACGCCCGGCACGCCGGCGAGCTCGGCGGCGAGGCTCGCACCATCGGCGCCGGACTGCAGGTAGCACGTCGCGAACGAGCCCAGCGAGCCGTGGTGGACCACGTACGGGTCGGTGATCGGCAGGATCACGCGCGCGCGGCCCGTGCCGAGACGTGCATCGAACCAGTCCTGCAGGTAGATGATCTGCGCTCGCCCTGCGGCATCGGTCTTCGCGTTCATCCCGTGATCCGCGGTGAGCGCGATCGTCGCGCCGAGGGCGTCCAGCTTCGCGAGATACCCGCTCATCATCGCATAG
>DASVWR010000132.1:0-7311 GCA_036393115.1 Casimicrobiaceae bacterium | reverse complement strand
CGCCGCAGGTCGATGACGCGATGCTGCAGGCGCACGGTCTCCGACAGGTTGTCGTCGTCGAGCGAGAACGGCGGCGTCGCCGACGCGTTCAGGATCTCGATCGAATGCGCGAGCACTTCGACCTCGCCCGAGACGAGGTTCGGATTGGCGGTTCCCTGCGGGCGTTCGCGCACGCGCCCGTCGATCGCGATGCAATACTCGTGGCGGAGCTTCTCGCCGACAGCGAAGCTCTCGGCGCGATCGGGATCGAACACGATCTGCAGCAGTCCCTCGCGGTCGCGCAGGTCGACGAAGATCACCCCGCCGTGGTCGCGCCTGCGATGCACCCACCCGGCGACTGTGACGTTGTGCCCGAGGAAGCTGCGATCGATGCGGCCACAATAATCAGTGCGTTTCAACGTGCTCTCCGATGCGGGCGGCCGCGTGCGCCGGACGCGTGCCGCCGCGCGGCGCGACGACACCCATCGAGATGATGTACTTGAGGGCCTCGTCGACCGTCATGTCGAGCTCGTGCACCTGCTCCTTTCGCATCATCACGAAATAGCCGCCGGTCGGGTTGGGCGTCGTCGGCACGTACACGCTGATGTGCTCGTCCACGAGCCAGGTCGCCACTGCCGACGCCGGGGAGCCGGTGAGAAAGCCGATCGTCCAGCATCCGGGCCGCGGAAACTCGACCAGGAGCGCCTTGCGGAAGGCGTTGCCCCGGCCGGTCAACAGCGTGTCGCTGACCTGCTTGACCGACGAATAGATCGACTTCACGAACGGGATGCGCCCGAGGATCGCTTCCCATGCATGGATCAGCCGCTGCCCGAAGAAATTCGCCGCGACGACTCCGGTGAGGAGCAGGATCACGAACGCGACGACGAGGCCGAGTCCCGGGATGTCGAATCCGAACAGTTGCCGTGGCTGCAGGCTCGTCGGCAGGACAAGCAGGATCTGGTCGAGCGCGGTCAAAAGCCACGCGATGATCCAGATCGTGATGCCGAGCGGCACCCAGACGATCAGGCCAGCGATGAGATAGCGCTTCAACCCGATGTGCCCGAGGTCGAGCCCGTGGACGTCGTGCCGCCCGCCGGCGCGCTCCCGCTCGCCGGTTTCGCGTCGCCCGCAGACTTGCCTTCGCCTTTGCCGGCCGCGCTGCTCGCGCTCGCCGTGGCGCCATCGCGCGCCTCGCCGTTGCCGGAGCCGTTGTCCGCGCCGGCGGTCGCCGGCCGATCCTCCGCCGCCGTCTCGGCGTCGCCCGGCCGCTTTTCGTCGGTCTTCCGCGCGGGCTTCGCACCGCTATTGCGAAAATCGGTCACGTACCAGCCCGAGCCTTTCAGCTGAAAGCCCACCGGCGAGACGAGCTTGACGAGGTCGGGCCGATGGCAATGCGGACATTCGACCTGCGGCGGATCGGAGAACTTCTGCAGGACTTCGAGCTGGTGGCCGCAGGAGGAGCAGCGGTACTCGTAGATCGGCATGGCGACGCGCCTGCGGGGCCGGCGGAGGTCACCCGCGAAGCATTTGATTAGCAAAGGATAATGATAGCATCCGCGATCGGGCCCACGAGCGGCCGGCAGGGGCGCCGACTGCGGGCACCGCGTCTTCGCGAACGTTGTCCTGACCTTTCGACGGCTATGTACTGGATCTGGTGGATCGCTGCGATCGTCCTGGTTGGCGCCGAACTCGCCACCGGGACGTTCTATCTGCTCGCCATCGGCGTTGCGTTCGCGCTCGGCGGTGTGTCGGCATGGCTCGGTGCGAGCGAAGCGACGCAGCTCCTGCTCGCCGGTGCGTTGTCGATTGCCGGGCTCATCGTCGCGCATCTGTGGCGTCGTCGCCACGGCGAGCCGCGCGCGATGCCCGCGCTCGACGTAGGACAGGCCGTCAAGGTGCACGCATGGAAGGCCGACGGCACCGCGCGCGTCGAGTACCGCGGCTCGCACTGGGATGGCGTGCTCGCGACACCCGATACGCCGCGCCGTGCGACGATGTACATCGTCGGCACCCGCGGCTCGACGCTGGTCCTCGGCACCGCGCCCCCCGGCTGATCCGCCCCCCGCCCCGGAGATTCTCCATGCCCATCGGCTCCTCCTTCGTCACGCTGATCCTCTTCATCGTCATCCTGATCGCGATCGTCAAGACGATTCGCGTCGTGCCGCAGCAGCGCGCGTGGATCGTGGAGCGGCTCGGCCGCTTTCACGCAGTGCTCCAGCCGGGGCTCAATTTCGTCGTGCCGCTGGTCGACCGGGTCGCCTATCGTCACGACCTGCGCGAGATCCCGCTCGACGTTCCACCGCAGGTGTGCATCACCAAGGACAACACGCAGCTGCAGGTCGACGGCATCCTCTACTTCCAGGTGACCGACGCGCGGCTCGCCTCCTACGGCTCGACCAACTACGTGCTCGCGATCACCCAGCTCGCGCAGACGACGCTGCGCAGCGTGATCGGCCGCATGGAGCTCGATCGCACGTTCGAGGAGCGCGACCAGATCAACGCGGCGGTGGTGTCCGCGCTCGACGCCGCTGCGCCGAGCTGGGGTGTCAAGGTGTTGCGCTACGAGATCAAGGACCTGACCCCGCCGGCCGAGATCCTGCGCGCGATGCAGGCACAGATCACCGCCGAGCGCGAGAAGCGCGCGGTGATTGCGACTTCGGAAGGCAAGCGACAGGAGCAGATCAACCTCGCGGAAGGCGCCCGCGCCGCGGCGATCGCGCAGTCGGAAGGCGAGAAGCAGGCCGAGATCAACCAGGCGCAGGGCCAGGCGACGGCGACGCTCGTGAAGGCGGAGGCCACCGCGAAGGCGATCCGCCAGGTCGCCGAATCGATCGGCGCCGAGGGCGGGCTGCAGGCGGTCAACCTGCGCGTCGCCGAGCAGTACATCGCGCAGTTCGGCAACCTCGCGCGCACCAACAACACGCTGATCCTGCCGAGCAACGTCGCCGACGTCGCGGGCTTGATCGCGACCGCGATGTCGGTCGTCAAGTCATCATCACCGGCGGCATCGGCGCCGGCACGGACCTGACACGGAGGCCGTTCATGCGACTCGAGCAGAGCACATTCATCGTGACCGGCGGCGCTTCGGGCCTCGGCGCCGCGACGGTGAAGATGATCGTCGAAGGCGGCGGCCGTGTCGTCATCGCCGACTTGAAGGAGGACGAAGGGCACGCGCTCGCGGCGAGCTTCGGCTCCGCCGCGCGATTCGTCCGCACCGACGTGACGAGCGACGAGAGCGGCGTCGCGGCAGTGCGCGCGACGCGCGAAGCATTCGGCGCCGTGCACGGCCTCGTCAACTGCGCCGGCATCGTCCACGGCGAGAAGGTGGTGGGCAAGGACGGTCCGCATACGCTGGCCGGCTTCGTGCGCGCGATCAATATCAACCTCGTCGGCACGTTCAACCTGCTGCGGCTCGCCGCCGCCGCGATGGCGGAGAACGCGCCGAATGTCGAAGGCGAGCGCGGCGTGATCGTCAACACGGCGTCGGTCGCCGCGTTCGATGGCCAGATCGGGCAGGCGGCCTACTCGGCGTCGAAGGCGGGGATCGTCGGCATGACGCTGCCGATTGCGCGCGAGCTCGCCCGCAGCGGCATCCGCGTGATGACGATCGCGCCGGGGATTTTCGAGACGCCGATGATGGCGAGTCTCGCGCCCGACGTGCAGGAGGCGCTCGGAAAGATGGTGCCGTTCCCGCCGCGCCTCGGCCGGCCGTCGGAGTTCGCCGCGCTGGTACGCGCGATCGTCGAGAACCCGATGCTGAACGGCGAGGTGATCCGCCTCGATGGCGCGATCAGGATGGCGCCGAAGTAGCGCGCGGTTCCTTGGCGGTGATCGACAGCGTCGCCCAGCACCACTCGCCGCGCTGCTCGATGACGTCGCGCAGCGCGACCGTGTAGATCGAGCGCGGAGACCTCAGGATGAGCTCGCGTCCGACCGCGTAGTCGGCCGACGGGATGATCACCGATTTCGCCAGCACCGGCTTGTGATGGCGCGACGGCGGCGGGAGGTAGAGGGCTTCGATCGCGCGTCCGAGCACGGCGGTGTCGACACCCTCGACTTCCATGCCGCTCGCCGGCACGCCGGCGCGCTTCGGGAACAGGCGAACCGCCTTGAAGCGGTCGGCAATCAGCGAAACGCCGATCTCGGTCTTCCCGGCGGACAGACGCTTCAGCCGGCGCGTGACGCCGAGGCGCCACTGCGCGACGTCGGACTGGCGCACGGCGATCAGCGCACCGAGCGCGCGCCCGGGGGCGAGCTCGCCCTGGGCGACGATACGCAGGCCCGAGGCACTTCGGTCGGTCACCTGCCACACCGTGTGGTCGCCGACGGCGAGCGTCGCGCACAACGTATCGCTGGGCGGTGCGAGCGCCGGGCGCGGCCATGACGAGCGCGGGTAACGGTCGTGCCGCTGCGGCCGGATCTCGACGACGTTGCCGGCGTCGTCGTCGTCGAGATCGTGCCCCTTGCGAAGCTGATGAATCGCCGCCAGCCCGACGCGAACGCGGGCGGGCACCTCGCAGGTCTCGCGCGGCTCGCTGCGCAGGTCGCCGCGGCGGTTCGTCGACATCGCGACGCGCATCTTTTCGAGCACGCCGACGCGCTCGCGCGCGATGACGCCGGTCGCGTTGTCGGCATCGAGCGCACCCTGCTCGGCGGCGATCTCCGCATCGAAGCAGCCGATCATCGGCGTCGTGTCGAGGAAGCGCAGCGTCGGGCCGGTACGTCCGCCGCTTCCGCGGGTAAGCCCGGCGTCGGATGCGAGATCGACGACGAAATCCTCGTCGCTCGCCGGTGCGGGCGTGAGCTTCAGCCGCGCGCTGCAGCCGCGGACCTGGCCCGTCGCCCAGTCGATCTGCGCGGCGGAAAGATTGCCGCTGCCGAGCAGATGCAGCACCAGTGCGCAGATGTATTCACGCTCGATCGTGCGGTGGTGCGCCCCCGGCGAACCGTCGCCGGCGGACACATGCAGCCGCTCGATGCCGAGCTCGGTCGAACGGACGTAGATGCGGTGCAGGCTGCGCCATCGCGCGGGTATCCACGCCTCGTGGTGGCCGATGCGCAGCTTGGCGTCGGATCCGTAGTGATGCAGCAGGCGCACGACGAGGCCCGGAACGAGCGCCTTCCACGCGGCGTAGCGATCGGGGCCGAGTGCCGTATCGAGCACTGCCTCGTAGGCGCCGATCAGGCTGGTCACCAGGTCGATGTTGGCCTTCCAGATCTGCTCCTGCAGCGTGCCGCCTAGCGACGATCCTTCGACGAGCTGGCGACCGAGCTTGCGTCGCTCGGGACTGAGCGCGCGATCGACGTGGACCAGCGCATGCGCGAGGCCCTGGTCGATCGTCGACGGCTGCTCGCGCACGCGTTCGAACGCCTGGGTGGCGAGCTGCGCGCGCGCCATGACATCGAGCGCGGGCAGGCTCTCCAGCCACGCGTCCGCGGATTTCACCGACTGCAGCGGGCTCGCGCCTGCGCGACCGGGATTCAGAAAGGCCAGCATGCCGAACTCGAACACGGTGGCTCCGGGCCGATCCCGGAGCACATCGCTCTCAGTAAAGCAATTCCGGTGCCAGCTCAGTCGCGGCGAGCGAGGGCAATCGCCGCCGTGATCATCGCGACGAAGAACACGAACGTCCAGCCGGCGATCGACAGGCCGAGCAGAACCCAGCCTTTCTCGGCGCATTCGCCACTTCCTTCGAGGACCTTGCGTACGACGTCGGTGAACGGAAGAGTGTCCAGCATGTAGTTGAGCCCCGGTCCGCAGGCGGGCACGAGGTCCTTCGGCAGCGACTGCAGCCAGATCTGCCGCGCCGCGAAGAGCGCACCCGCGCCGGCGGTGACGACCGTCAAGAGCGCGTAGAACGCGGCGCCGGATCTCTTCGGATCGTGAAGCGCGGCGAGCAGGAACACGATGCCGACGGCGATCACCGCGACGCGCTGGAAGATGCACAGCGGACAGGGCTCGAGCCCCTTGCCGTACTGCAGCCACAGCGCCCAGGCGATCAGCGCCACGCAGACGAGGAAGCCGAGCGTGTAGGCGCGACGCCTCGCCGGGAGCACGATCAGCGCGAGTGCGGCGACGCCGATGGTCATCACCAGCACGCGCCAGGCGGCTTCGGGCAGCGACGGCTCGCCGCCGAACCAGCGCAAGAGCACCTCCTGGCCGATCAGCGCGAGGCAGAGGACCAATGCGGCCCACGGAAGCGGAATGGACGGGTAGCGGTTCATATCGTTTGCGAGGTGGCGAGCGCCTGATCGAGGTCCCAGAGAATGTCGTCGACCGATTCCAGCCCGACCGACAGGCGGATCAGCTCGGGCAGCACGCCGGCCGCCCGCTGCTCGGCTTCGTCGAGCTGGCGATGCGTCGTCGATGCGGGGTGGATGATCAGCGACTTGGCGTCGCCGATGTTGGCGAGATGCGACAGCATCTGGACGGCCTCGATGCACCGCACGCCGGCCGCTGCGCCACCGCGCACGCCAAACGTGACGATGGCGCCGGCGCCGCGCGGAAGGTAGCGGCGCGCGAGCGCGTAGTACGGTGAATCGGGAAGCAACGGGTAGTTGACCCACGCGACGGCCGGATGCCGGGCAAGGTGCTGCGCGACCGCGAGCGCCGATTCGCTGTGGCGCGGCATGCGCAGGTGCAGCGTCTCGATCCCCTGCAGCAGCAGGAACGCCGAGAGCGGAGCGAGCGTGGGTCCGAGCGTGCGCATTGCTTCCATGCGCATCTTCATCGTAAAGCCGAAGTCGCCGAACGTCTCGTGGAAGATTACCCCGTGATAGCCGCGCGACGGCTCGGTCATCTGCGGGAAGCGGCCGCTGTCCCACGGAAAGCGACCCGATTCGACGACGATGCCGCCCATCGTCGTGCCGTGGCCGCCGAGGTACTTGGTGAGCGAATGCACGACGATGTCGGCACCGTGCTCGATCGGGCGGCACAGCCATGGCGACGCCATTGTGTTGTCGATGACGAGCGGCACGTCCGCCGCGTGCGCGATCTCGGCGAGCGCCGCGATGTCGACGACGTTGAGCTGCGGATTGCCGATCGTCTCGGCATAGACCGCCTTCGTGTTAGGGCGCAGCGCGGCGCGCACTTCGGCCGGGTTGCCGGCATCGACGAAGGTGGTCTCGATACCGAGGTCGGCGAGGGTCACCGCGAGCTGCGAGTACGTTCCGCCGTAGAGCGTGCGCGCCGCGACGAGGTGATCGCCCTGGCGCGCGAGCGTCAGGAAGACGAGCGACTGCGCCGCCATTCCGGTCGCCGCCGCGAGCGCCGCGCGCCCGCCCTCGAGCGCCGCGACGCGCTCTTCGAGTGCCGCCACCGTCGGATTCGAG
>DASVWR010000131.1:0-4920 GCA_036393115.1 Casimicrobiaceae bacterium | reverse complement strand
GAACACCTGCATCTTCTCGACCGAGTTCAGCCTGAAGGTGATGGGCGACATCCAGCAGTACTTCATCCATCACGGCATCCGCAACTTCTACTCGGTGTCGATCTCGGGCTACCACATCGCCGAGGCCGGCGCGAACCCGATATCGCAGCTCGCGTTCACGCTCGCGAACGGCTTCACCTTCGTCGAAGCCTATCTCGCGCGCGGCATGCACGTCGATGATTTCGCGCCCAACCTGTCGTTCTTCTTCAGCTACGGGATGGACCCCGAATACGCGGTGATCGGGCGCGTCGCCCGGCGCATCTGGGCGGTGGCGATGCGCGAGCGCTACGGCGCCAACGAGCGCAGCCAGAAGCTCAAGTTTCATTCACAAACGAGCGGTCGGAGTCTGCACGCGCAGGAGATCTCGTTCAACGACATCCGCACGACGCTGCAGGCGCTGATCTCGACCTACGACAATACCAACTCGCTGCACACCAACGCCTACGACGAAGCGATCACCACGCCGACCGAGGAGAGCGTGCGCCGCGCGATGGCGATCCAGCTCATCATCAATCGGGAATGGGGCCTTGCGAAGAACGAGAACCCGAACCAGGGGTCGTTCATCCTGGAAGAGCTCACCGACCTCGTCGAAGAGGCGGTGCTGAAGGAATTCGAGGCGATCTCCGAGCGCGGCGGCGTGCTCGGCGCGATGGAGACCGGCTACCAGCGCGGCAAGATCCAGGAGGAGTCGCTCTACTACGAGCACCGCAAGCACGAAGGAAGCTACCCGATCGTCGGGGTCAACACGTTCCGCAACCCGC
The DNA here is from genome assembly GCA_036393115.1 of Casimicrobiaceae bacterium. Taxonomy (GTDB): domain Bacteria; phylum Pseudomonadota; class Gammaproteobacteria; order Burkholderiales; family Casimicrobiaceae; genus VBCG01. The sequence continues at coordinate 4,120 of DASVWR010000131.1, read as the reverse complement.
ACGGCGACGTCGCCCCGAAGAAGCTCGAGCTCGCGCGCTCGTCCACCGACGAGAAGGAATCGCAGCTCGCACGCCTCGCCGATTTCCACGCGCGTCATGCCGCCGCGGCGCCCGCGGCGCTCGCACGCCTGAAGCGCGTCGCGATGGAGGAGGGCAACGTGTTCGAGGCGCTGATGGAGTCGGTGCGCGTCTGCTCGCTCGGTGAGATCACCAACGCGCTCTTCGACGTCGGCGGACAGTATCGGCGCAGCATGTAGCGCCCGCAATGTCGCGATCTATCCCGGCGTAGCGACGGGGTCGGTCCCCCGCGCGGCAGGTAGAGATCGGCCAACCGGATGATGGCGGAGTGCGCCGCTCGCATGCATTGTGGGTGGCACGGCGCTATACACTGGGTGACGCGCACGCACTTCGACGCTCGGCTTGCGGTCTTCGACGCGAAGCTCGACACCATGCACGCCGAGATCCGGCTCGAAGTGAAATCGGCGCAGTTGCAGAACCTCTACTGGCTTGCCGGGATCATCCTGGTAAGCAACGGCGCGCTAATTGCGTTGATGGGCCGCGTCGCACACCTCTACTAAATGTGACGCGGCTCACCCGCGTCACGTGCCTGCTGCATCAACCTCCCTGCGACGGAACGATCGCGGGTGGATTCTGACCCCCGGGGCGCTGGTTGTTCGGCGGCCGCTGATTCGACGGTGGGCGGCTGTTGCTGGGAGGCCGCTGATTCGACGGCGGTCGCGTCGAAGGCGGACGAGAGTGGCCGGGCGGCCGCGGTCCCGGCGCCTGCCAGCCGGGAGGCCGATGCGGCGGCGGACGTACGACGGGTCGCGATGGCCGCGGCGGCGGTGGGCGTACCCACCAGTTCGGCGGACGGTTGTACCAGCTCGAGCGGTGGCTGTACCACGGGCGACCGTGGTAGTAGCTGTTCCAGTAGGTGCTGATCGAGAAAGTGATCAGCGGAAGCCCGAGCACGGGGCCCCCGCTGAGGATGGTCACCGGCTGGCCTTGATAGGTGAAGGACAGAAAGTTGGCGTAGATCCAGCCACGGTCCGAGCCGACGGTGACGTCACACCAGGTCCAGCCATCGATGCATCCGTTCACGTAGACCTGCACGCCGCCGGGTACCCAGGTCACGAGCGGAAAATCCCGATTGGGTCCTGCGCGCAGATTGGCGTCGCGGTTCGTGTATGCCGTCTGCGCCGATGCCGCCGCGGGTAACAGCAGGGCGAGCCCGATTACCCAAGCCATAATGCTTCGACGAGTCATGTCTACTCCTCGGCGACCTCGAACGTCTCGCACGCTACCACGTTCATGGCACCGCACGATCTCGGTACGTTACAAGGCTCGGCGCGATTTTCCGAATGGACGGCGTGCGCGTGGTTGGCCGCGCTACATCGTTGGCGGCGGGACGCTATACTTGTTATGCAGTCCGGGCAGCTCCGGAATGCCTTCACGCCCGCCGAACGCGTGCCCGATCGCGACCATCGATGGCCGATTCGATCCACTGGGCTTTCCCGCCCGCGCTGCAACCGAACGCCGACGACGTCGATTTCGACCTCTCGGAGGCGCTCGACGCGGTGGTCGCGCTGCGCGCGGGCATCCCTGACGATGCATTCACCGCGCCGATCCTCGGCACCGAGCGAGGCGGCAACGGCGTCGTCATCGACAAGGACGGGCTCGTGCTGACGATCGGCTATCTGATTACCGAGGCCGAATCGATCTGGCTCACGACCAATGCAGGGGTCGTCGTCGCCGGTCACGCGCTCGCCTACGACCAGGAGTCCGGCCTCGGCCTCGTGCTGCCGCTGGGGCCGCTGGGAGTGAAGCCGCTCGCGCGGACGAGCCTCGCTGCGGGCGAGCTCGACGGCGACGTCTATGTGATCAGTCACGGCGGCGGCGGGCACGCACTGCGCGCGAAGATCGTCGCGCGGCGCGAGTTCGCCGGTCATTGGGAGTACCTGCTCGACGAGGCGATCTTCACCACGCCGGCGCACCCGGAATGGAGCGGCGCGGCACTTCTCGACGGCGCCGGAAAGCTCGTCGGCATCGGATCGCTGTTCGTGCAGGAGTCCGAGGGTGACGAATCGGTGAAGGGGAACATGTTCGTGCCGAGCGAACTCATCGATCCGATCCTCGGCGACCTCCTGCGCCTCGGGCACGCGAACCGGCCGCCCCGGGCATGGCTCGGCATGTACTCGGTCGAGACGCGCGAGGGCATCGCAGTGCAGGGTGTCGCGGAAGGTGGCCCTGCCGAGCGCGCCGGCGTGCGCGAAGGCGACATCGTCCGCAACGTCGCCGGTACGTCGATCAGCGGCCTTGCGGACTTCTACCGCTGCGTCTGGAATTGCGGCGCAGCCGGGACCGGCATTCCGCTCACGTTGTGGCGTGGCGGCGCGATCAAGGAGGTGACGGTTGCCTCCGTCGATCGCAACGCGCTCCTGAAGAAGCCGTCGCTGCAGTAGCTGGCGCCGACCTGCAGCCCGACCACGTAGCCCGACGGAACGTGAGTCCGCGGCCGAGCGCTACTCCACCGCGTGCCGGTAATCCCAGCCGCCGCCGAGGGCCTGCGCGAGGTCGACGACCGCGAGGCGAACGTCGCGCGCCGCGAGGATTTCGAGCGTCTGCGCCTGGAGGAGCTGGCGCTGCGCGTCGAGCACTTCGAGGTAAGGCGAGTAGCCGGCCTGGTAGCGCATGTCGGACAGCGTGTAGGCCTCGCGGAGGTTGCCGGTGCGCGCCGCCTGCGCGGCGAGGCTCGCACGCGCGCTCGCGTCCTCGACGAGCGCATCGTGCGCATCCTTGAATGCCGACTGCACCGTCTGCTCGTAACTGACGACGAGCTCGTGGCGCCGCGCGGTCTGCGCCTCGACGTTGGCCTCGATCGCCTGCAGTCCGATCAGCGGCTGCGTCAGCGCCGCGCCGATCGACCAGATCGCCGCCGGGCCGCTGAAGAGCTTGGAGAGCGCCGCCGATTCACTGCCGAGCGAGCCGGTGAGGTCGAGTGACGGGAAGTAGTCGGCGCGTGCTGCGTCGATGCGCAGGCTCGCCGCGGCGAGCTGCTTCTCGACGGCGCGCACGTCCGGCCGGCGCAGCAGCATGTCGGACGGAATCCCGGCGGGGATCGACGGCACGCTGACGAGCTTTTCGAGCGACGGCGTGCGCACGACCTTCGGCGCGTAGACGTCGCGCGGCGAGCGCCCGACCAGCACCGCCAATGCGGATTCGTAATCGCCGACGGCGCGCCGGGCGGCGGCGACATCGGCAACGACTGCGTCGCGCTCGGCTTTCGCCTGTGCGAGATCGTAGTCTCCGATCACCCCGGCGCGCTCGCGGTCGGTCTGCAGCGCGAGCGTCTGCTCGCGCAGCTTCAGCGTGTCTTCGAGCAGCGCCAACTGTGCGTCCGCCGCGACGAGGTCGAAGTACGTGCGCGCGACCTGAGCGGCGACCACCGTGCGTACCGTCTCGCGCGTGAACTCGCTCGCGAGGAGGTCGTTCCGGGCGGCCTGGGTCGTCGTTCGGTACTTGCCCCACAGGTCGACTTCGTAGGATGCCGACAGGCCGACGCGATAATCGCTGCTGGTGGTGAATCCGGACGGGACGGGAAGGCTCCCTACCTGGCTCACGCGGCTGCGGCTCGCATCGACGCCGAGGCCGAGGCTGGGATAGAGGTCTGCCGACGCGAGCTTCACCTGCGCGCGGGCGGTCTCGATGCGCGCGAGCGCTGCCTCGAGATCGAGGTTGTGCGCGAGTGCCTCGTCGACGAGCGTCGTCAACGCGGGGTCGTTGAAGTCCTTCCACCATCCCTCGAGCCGCACATCGCCGGTCGTCGCCGCGGGAAGATCGAGTTTCGGCGGTGCCGTCGGCGTCGTCTGGCAGGCAGCGAGAATCCCCGCGACGAGCGCCGGGAAGACTGCGCGAACCAAGACCCGGGGCGGACCACGTTTTCGGAGCGCTCGGTTACGCATGGCGGTCTCCCTCGTGTGTCGGCGGATGGCCCGGCGTATGCGGGACGTGGTGCGGCGACACGCGCTGATGCCGCACTTCGTCGAGGAGCTCGTCGTGGCTGCGCCGCTCCACCAGCTTGCGCTCGGTGATGATCCGATAGAACAGCGGCACGAAGAAG
>DASVWR010000130.1:0-17740 GCA_036393115.1 Casimicrobiaceae bacterium | reverse complement strand
TTCTCGGCGATCGCGGTGTCGATGCCGCAGGTGTGGGAGGAGATCATCAACCTGCTCCTCGGTATCTGGATGGTGATCTCGTCGTGGATCATCGGTGTCACGAGCCGGCCGGTAGAGACCAACGCGGTGATCGTCGGTTTGCTCGTGATCCTGTTTGCAATTCTGGCGATGGCGATGAGCCGCGGCGGACAGCGGAAGGAGTCGCCGACATCGTAGGTAAGTTCCGCAAGGCTGGGACGGGCTGGCGTTGCAGAATCTGCTAGGCAGTGAGGCGACTCAACCACTTCAACACGGCCTCGAACCTGCGCCCGTACGGCGGATAGAGAAGCGCTCCCGCCGCGAGGCGCGATTGCCGGAGCACCGGCTTCATGTGCGAAAACGTCGTGAAGCCGTGCGCTCCGTGATAGGCGCCGATCCCCGATGCGGCGACGCCGCCGAAAGGCAATCCGCCGTGGACGAAGTGCCACAGCGTGTCGTCGAGCGTGACGCCGCCGGCGAGCGTCTGCTCGAGCACGTGCGCACGGCGCTTGCGGCTCGGCCCGAACCAGTACATCGCGAGCGGGTGCGGCCTCGCGTTGATCCTGCCGATAGCCTCGTCGAGCGTCGAGTAGACCTCGACCGGCAGCAGCGGGCCGAAGATCTCCTCGCGCATGATCGCCATGCGGTCGTCGACGCCGACAACGAGGGTCGGCGGAAAGCGGCGCGGCAGCGACGCTTTCGCGGTGGCGGCCGCCCCGCCGCCGGCCACCTCGTTGCCGCCGAAGCGGACGACCCTCGCGCCGCGCGCGTGCGCGTCGTCCACCAGTGCCGCGAGGCGCGCGTAATGCGCCGCGTTCACGATCGACGCGAAGTCGGGATTCGCGACCGCGTCGGGATAGATCGCCGGCAGCGCGCGGCCGACTGCCGATTCGAATGCGTCGACGCGCGAAGCCGGCACCAGCGCATAGTCGGGAGCGATGCAGGTCTGACCGGCATTGAGCAGCTTGCCGACGATGAGGCGCGGCACCGCGACGTCGAGATCGGCGTCGACGTCGAAGAGCGCGGGAGACTTGCCGCCGAGCTCGAGCGTGACCGGCGTCAGATTCGCCGCGGCGGCCTGGGCGACCTTGCGGCCGATTGCCGTCGAGCCCGTGAAGAACAGGTGGTCGAACGGCGTCGACGCGAACGCGGCCCCGACGCTCGCGTCGCCGAGGATCACCGAGAACTCGTCGTCGGCGAACGCCGCTGCCACGAGCTCACGCAAGAGCGCCGACGTTGCCGGCGTCATCTCGGAAGGTTTCAGCATGACGCGGTTTCCGGCGGCGAGCGCCGCGACCGCCGGCGCGAGCGCGAGCTGCACCGGATAGTTCCAGGGACTGACGATGCCCGCGACGCCTTTCGGCTGCGGCATGATCCACGCCGATGCCGGAAGCAGGTGCCACGGCGTCGCGACGCGGCGCGGGCGCATCCAGCTTTGCAGCCGGCGGATCGCGTGACGGCACTCCGATCGAACGACGTAGAGCTCGGCAAGGCGAGTCTCCTGCGCCGGGCGGTGTCCGAAATCGCGCGCGACCGCGGCGACGATGTCACCCTCATGGCGCGTGACGACGTCGTGCAATCGCGCGAGCCGATCGCGCCGCACAGCGAAGTCCGGGTAACGCTCGCGTGCGAACGCGGCGCGACAGCGGTCGAATGCGCGCTGCAGGGCGCCCGGTTCGTCGTGCGGGCCTGCTGCGCCGCCGGCGGTATCGACGCTCGCAATCGTAGTCACGACGCTTGCGCGCGAGCACCGCGCGGATGCAGAACAGCTACGGTGCCGGTCACGATCAGCGTCGCTCCGGCCAGCATCGGCAGCGTCACGGTCTCACCTAGAAACCACGCGCCCCAGAGCATTCCCAGCGCCGGCATCAGGAACGTCACCGTCATCGCCCGTGTTGCGCCGATGTCGGCGATCAGGCGATAGTAGAGAACGTAGGCGATCGAGCTGCACAGCACCGCCAGCAGTACCGCATTGACGGCGATCGTCATCGTCACCGGCCCCGAGACCGGCGATGCCGCGGCGACCGGCAGCATCGCGACGCTCGCGAGAAGCTGGCTCCACCCGGCGATGGCGATCGGATGCAGCGCGCGCCCGTGTCGCTTCACCCAGACTCCGCCGAGCGCATAGCAGGCGACCGCCGCAAGGCTCGCGGCCACCGCCAGCGCGAACCGCAGGTCGGGCACCAGGGGCCCGGCGCGGCTCACCACGACGACGCCGACGATACCCATCGCCAGGCCACCGAGCATGCGGGCGTCGAGAGCCTCGCCGAGCCACATCGCCGACACCAGCGCCCCGAAGAGCGGCAGCGTTCCGTTGAGAATCACGAGGTAGGACGCAGGCAGCGTGAGTGCCGCCCATGCGAAAAGCAGGAACGGCAGCGCCGAATTGAGCATGCCGACGAAGAGGTACGCGCGCCAGTTCCGCGAGAGGTCGAGATGCCGGCGCGTCGCGACGAACATCGCCACGAGTGTGGCGCCTCCGAGCGCGAGGCGCGTCGTCGCGACCCACACCGGTCCGAGCACCGGCGCCAGCACGCGAATAAAGACGAACGACAGGCTCCAGATCGTCGCCAGCGCGACGAGGCGGGTGAGATCGACGGCGCGCATCGGGTGCCTATGCGACGCGGCGCACGGCGCCGGCCGCGCGCGACTCGAGCTCGAGCAGGACGCGCTTGCGATCGAGACCGCCGGCGTAGCCGGTCAGCGCGCCGTCGCTGCCGACGATCCGATGACAGGGGATGATCACCGTCATCGGATTACGCCCGGTCGCCGCGCCGACCGCGCGCACCGCCACGGGACGCCCGCAGCGTCGCGCAAGCTCCGCGTAGCTGATCGTCGTGCCGCAGGGCACCGCGGCGATCTCGCGCCAGACCTTGCGCTGGAATGGCGTGCCCGCGGGATCGAGCGGAACATCGAACCGCGACCGCGCGCCGGCGAAATACTCGCGCAGCTCCCGCACTGCGTCGCGAAAGACCGGCAGCCGCGGATGCTCGTGCCACGACGGCGGCACGACCGGGTAGTACTTCTGACCGTCGAGATAGAGGCCGGCGAGCGCGTCGCCGCGCGCGTTCGCGACGAGGAGGATCTCCCCGAGCGGGCTCGCGACCCGGCAGATCGAGCGAGCCTCATGCAATGCAGATTTCGTTGGTGACGCCGATTTCGTTCGTGCTTCAGCCATGATTGCTCCACAGATGAAAGACCGCGTAGGCGCGCCATGGGCGCCAGGCTTCGCTTCGTGCGCGCGCTCGCGCAGCGCTCGTCTCGCCGAGCGCCTTCAGCACGCCGAGATCAGACTCGAGAAACGCGTCGGGCCAGCCGAGCGCACGCATCGCGATGTAGCTCGATGTCCAGCGACCGATGCCGCGAACGGTCTCGAGTGCGGCCATCGACCGTTCGACATCGGCTCCCGGAGCGAGCACGAGCGCACCGCTCGCGACGCGCCGCGCGAGCTCGGAGAGCGTCTGCGCGCGCGCTTTCGGCAATCCGATCGCGGCGAGCTCCGCAATCGGCCGCGCGGCGATTGCCGCGGCTCCCGGGAACACCCGTTCGACGCCGTGCTCGCGACCTCCGGCGAGCGGAGTTCCGAGCGTCGCCGCGAGCCGACCGAGCAGCGTTCGCGCCGCCGCAACGCTGATCTGCTGCCCGATCACCGCGCGCACCGCGAGCTCGAAGCCATCGCAGGCCCCGGGCACGCGCAGCCCCGGACGCGCCTCCGCAAGCTCGCCCAGCCTGGCTGCGATCGGCACCGGATCGCAGCCGAGATCGAAGGCGTGGCGAACCTTTCCGATCACGGCCGGCACGACGCAAGCGAGCCCCGGTGAGACGTCGAGTCGAATCGCGTGATGGCGTGGCGCATGCGCGACGACGATCACGCCTTCAGCGATGCCTCCGCGGTACGGGATCGCGAGCGTACGGGCGTAGCGCCGGCGGTCGACGTGCTCGACGCCGGCGATCGCCCGCGCGGCGAGAAACGCGAGCAGCGCGTCCCAGTCGAACGGCGGCCGATAGGCGAGCGCGAAGCGCATGACCCCCGGCAGCACCCTCGGAGCGGCCGCCCGGCGCAGGCTCGATGGCGCCATCCGGTAGCGCGCGCGGAACAGCGCATTGAAGCGGCGCAGGCTCTTGAAGCCGCTCGCGAATGCGACGTCGACGACCGGCAGCGACGTGTCGGTGAGGAGGCGCTTCGCAAGCAGCAGGCGCTGCGTCTGCGCGTATTCGAGCGGTGAGACGCCGAATTCGGCATCGAAGATCCGGCGCACATGACGGCTCGTAACGCCGATCCGCGCCGCGAGCGCATCGACGCCGCCGTGCTCGAGAACGCCCTCCTCGATCAGGCGCACGGCCGCCTGCGCGAAGCGTGCCGATGCGTCGACGCCCGCGAGACCCGGCGCGAGCTCGGGGCGACAGCGCAGACACGGACGATAGCCGCCGGCCTCGGCCGCCGCGGCGCTCATGAAGAAACGGCAATTCTCGCGCCGCGGCAGGCGCACGCCGCACACGGGGCGGCAGTAGACGCCGGTCGTGCGCACGCCGACGAAGAAGCGGCCATCGAAGCGCCGGTCGTGCGTCGCGAGCGCCTGGTAGCAGCTTTCGGAGTCGAGGACCATGAGCGGATTATCCCCCTGCAGCGACGCCGCCACTCGCCGTTTCCGGACGCGGGATCGGTGTGAGCCCGGGATCGCGCTTCTCTGTCGCATAATTCGGCACGCCCATTCGACCGCGCGGCCGCGCGATCATCCAGGAGAACGACGCATGCTTCGATGGCTCCCGCGCCTTGCGGCCCGGCTTCTCTTCACCGTCGCCGGTGCAGTGGGGCTCGCGCACGCGCAGCCGCTGCAGCGCATCGTGCTCGCGACCGACTGGCTCGCCGAAGCCGAGCACGGCGGCTTCTATCAGGCGGTCGCCGAAGGCATCTATCGCAAGGCCGGGCTCGACGTAACGATCAGGATGGGCGGGCCGCAGATCAACGGTCTGCAGCTTCTCGCCGCCGGCGAGATCGATGTCGCGATGTCCGATGCGCTGCAGGTGATCTCGGCCGTCGAGCACGACGTGCCGGTCGTCGCGATCGCAGCGACGTTCCAGAAGAATCCGACCGTGCTGATCGCGCATCCGGGTGTGCAACGGCTTGCAGACCTCGAGGGCAAGCCGATCGCGGTCAGCAGCGCGGCCAATACGACGTTCTGGCCGTGGCTGCGCGCGAAGTACGGTTTCACCGACGACCAGAAGCGCCCCTACGCGTTCTCGGTGCAGCCGTTCCTCGCGAAGCCGTCGCTGTCGCAGCAGGGCTTCGTGACCTCCGAACCGTACTCGATCGAGAAAGGCGGCATCGAGCCGGTCGTATTCCTGCTCGCCGATGATGGCTATCCGCCGTACTCCGAGACGCTCTCGGTCACGCGCAAGACGCTCGCGAGCCGCACCGATGCGCTCGAGCGCTTCGTTCGCGCTTCTGCTGAAGGCTGGAAGAGCTACCTCGCCGATCCGGCGCCGGGCAATGCGCTGATCCGCAAGGCGAACCCGGCGATGACCGGTGATCTACTCGCCTACGGCTTGCGCGAGATCCGTGATCACGAGCTCGTGACCGGCGGCGACGCGCGCCGCCTCGGGCTTCTCGCGATGACCGACTCGCGCTGGCAGGCGACGTTCGCGTTCCTGCGCGAGGCCGGGCTCGCGCGCCCCGGCGTCGATTACCGGCGCGCGTACACGCTCGACATCGTCAAGGCCGTGCGCGTGGTGCCGTGACCGAGTATGTCGCTGGACCGATGATCGTCGAGCTCTCCGGCATCGCGAAGACCTGGCCGAACGGGACCCGCGCGCTCACCGGCATCGACCTCGACATCCGGCGCGGCGAGTTCCTGACGCTGGTCGGGCCGTCGGGCTGCGGCAAGTCGACGCTGCTGAAGCTGATCGCCGGCCTCACCCGCGCCACCGAAGGGCAGGTCATCGCGCGAGAGGGGCGCCCGCGCATCGGCTTCGTCTTCCAGGCGCCGACGCTGATGCCGTGGGCGCGGGTGGCGGCCAACGTGCGCTTGCCGCTCGATCTCGCACGGGTTCCGCGCCGGGACGCCGACGCACGCGTCGCGGACGCGCTCACGCGTGTCAACCTCGGCGCGTTCGCGCACAGCCTGCCGCGCGAGCTGTCGGGCGGCATGCAGATGCGCGTCTCGATTGCACGCGCGCTGGTGATCGAGCCCGAGCTCCTGCTGATGGACGAGCCGTTCGGTGCGCTCGACGAATTCACCCGCCAGCGCCTCGACTCCGAGCTCCTCGCGCTGTGGTCCGCTCAGCGCTTCACCGTCGTGTTCGTCACGCACAGCATCCAGGAAGCCGTGTTCCTGTCGACGCGGGTCGCGGCGATGGCGGCGCGTCCGGGACGCATCGTCGACGGCTGGGAGATCAACGAGCCCTTTCCGCGGACAGCGGCGTTTCGTCTCTCTGCCGCGTTTGCGGCGCACGCGCAGCGCCTCTCGTCGCGGGTCGCCGAAGCCGGCGGCAGCGAGCTCGACCGCGTTCCGGCGACGTGACCGCTGCGGCGACGTGACCCCAGCGGCGAAGTGACCCCTCCGGCGACATGAGCACGCAACGAGACCGATGGCTGCGCGTCCTCGCGCCGGCGATCGTCGGCATCTTCGTGCTCTCGGCGTGGCAGGCGCTCGTCGTGCTCTACCGAGTCCCGGCGTACCTCGTGCCTTCGCCGCTTCTCGTGCTGCGCACGCTCGTTGCCGATCGCGTGCTGCTGCTGCACGCGCTCGCGTCGACGCTCGCGGTCGCGCTCGCCGCGCTCGCGATCGCGGTTGCGGCGGGCGTTGCCGCGGCGCTGGTCTTCGCACAGAGCCGCTGGATCGAGACGAGCCTCTTTCCGTACGCGGTCCTGCTTCAGGTGACGCCGATCGTGTCGATTGCGCCGCTCATCATCATCTGGGTGCACGATCTCTGGGTCGCACTGGTGCTGTGCGCGGTCGTCGTCGCGATCTTTCCGGTGATCTCCAGCACGACCCTCGGACTGCGCAGCGTCGATCCGGGGCTCGCCGACCTCTTCCGCCTCGCCGGGGCATCGCGCTGGCAGACGCTGTGGCGGCTGCGCGTCCCCGGCGCGCTGCCGTATTTCTTCGGCGGCCTGCGCATCGCGAGCGGGCTCGCGCTGATCGGGGCGGTTGTCGCGGAATTCGTCGCCGGGACCGGAGGGGCGTCCGCCGGTCTCGCGTACCAGATCCTGCTCGCCGGGATGCAGCTCGACATCCCTCGCATGTTCGCTGCGCTTGTGCTGATCGCGGCGGCCGGCATCGCGCTCTTCGCGGTCACCGCGGCGCTCGCCCATGCGGCGCTCGCGCGCTGGCACGAGAGCGAGCTGCCGCACGAGACCTAGCTGCAGGGCCCGGGGAGATCCGACGCGTGCGCTGTGACGTGTTCTGCCGCGTGGTCGACAACTACGGCGACGCCGGTGTGTGCTGGCGCCTCGCGCGCCAGCTCGCCCGCGAGCACGCCATCGACGTGACGCTGTGGATCGATCGACCGGCAACGCTCGCGAAGCTCGAGCCCGCGATCGACGCGTCCGCCGTCCACGCTTCTGCCATGAAGCAGCGACATCGCGGCGTGACGGTGTGCACGCTCGACGTCGCCGACGTTGCGTTCGACCCGGCAGAGGTGGTCATCGAAGCCTTCGGCTGCGGTCTCCCCGAGCGCTATCTCGACGCGATGGAAGCGCGCGCCCGGCAGCCGCTGTGGTTCAACCTCGAATACCTGTCGGCCGAGCCGTGGGTCGACGGCGTCCATGGGCTCGCGTCCACGCATCCGCGGCGGCCGCTCACCCGATACTTCTGGTTTCCCGGCTTCACCGCGAAGACCGGCGGGCTGATCCGCGAGGCGGGATTGCTCGCGGCGCGCGACGCGGCCGAGCGTGATCGGCTGCGTTCGCCGGCACCCGGCGAACCGGCGGGCCGCGAGCCGCCGGGCCGCGCGCACGACGAAGTCGCGCCCGGTATCGCCGAGCTCGCGATCGTGCTCTTCTGCTATCCGAACCGGGCGCTGCCGGCGCTGTTCGAGCACTGGGCGCGCGGCGATGCACGGATACGCTGCATCGTTCCCGAAGGAATCGCCGCCGACGAGCTCGCCGCATGGCTCGGCGACGACGTGCCGCCCGCGCCGCATTCGCTTTCGCGCGGCGGCCTGACGCTCGACCTGCGCCGCTTCGTCTCGCAGGACGCATTCGATCGCCTGCTCTGGGCGGCCGACGTCAACTTCGTGCGCGGCGAGGATTCGTTCGTGCGCGCGCAGTGGGCGGCGAAGCCTTTCGTCTGGCAACCGTATCCGCAGGAGGAACGCGCGCAGGTGGCCAAGCTCGAGGCATTTCTCGCGCGTTATGCTCCCGACGCGTCGGATCCGGTGCAGGAGGCGCAGCGCCGACTGATGCGCGCCTTCGAGGCCGAAGACGCCGGGCGTGTGGTCGACGCCTGGCCGCGCTTCCACGCGAGCCTCGCCGCCGCAACCGCCGCCGCCCGGCACTGGGCGGCCGCGCTCGCCGCCCTGCCCGACCTTGCATCGAGCCTTGTCGCGTTTGCCAGATCGCAGCTATAATTTCGGGTTTTCCACACTCTTCGCACCCCGTGCCGGCCCCGCGCCGGCAAGCCAAACGACGATGAAGATCGCCCAGGAAGTTCGCGCCGGCAACGTCATCATGATCGGCGCCAATCCGATGGTCGTGCAGAAGGCCGAGTTCAGCAAGTCCGGCCGCAACGCGTCCGTCGTCAAGATGAAGCTCAGGAACCTTCTCTCCGGGAGCGGCACCGAGACCGTCTACCGCGCCGACGAGAAGTTCGACGTGATTCAGCTCGACCGCAAGGAAGTCGCGTACTCGTACTTCTCCGATCCGATGTACGTGTTCATGGATCAGGAATTCAACCAGTACGACGTCGAGAAGGAGAACATGGAGGCGGCTCTCCCCTACCTCGAAGACGGGCTCGCCTGCGAGCTGACGTTCTACGAAGGCAAGGCCATCTCCGTCGAGCTGCCGACTTCGGTCGTGCGCGAGATCACCTACACCGAGCCCGCGGTCAAGGGCGACACGTCGGGCAAGGTCACCAAGCCGGCGAAGATCGCGAGCGGCTTCGAGGTGCAGGTACCGCTGTTCGTCAACACCGGCGATAAGATCGAGATCGACACGCGCACGGGCGAGTACCGTCGCCGCGTCTAGGTCACCGGGCAGGGCACCCGGTCAGTGGACCTGCGCCGCGCGGCGCTCGTCCTCGGCGACGAGCGTATCGCGCAGGCGATCGAACAGGTCGGCAATGGCGGGAGTCTGGCTCCGGCGCTGGCCGCCGAACGCCGCCCCCAGCGCGGTCGACGCCGCGACGGCCTCGGGAAGCTCGTCCGGTGAGATCGCCTCCATCGGGGGCTGCAGCGGGTATTCGAAGCCCGACCGACGATCCGACTCCCAGCGCGCGGCGTGCTCGAGCCACGCGTGGAGCGCGGGCATCGTTCCCTGCAATCGCTCGAGCGCGACGATGAATGCGCCGAGCGTGCCGTCGTCGATCGCCGCCAGCAGCGTTGCGAACTCGATCACCGCGCCTCCCCCGGACCGATCATCTTAGCGCGAAGTCGGCGCGCGTCGCCACTCCCTTGTCGGAGATGCCCTGGATGCCGACTTTCGGCGCGACGACGAAGATTCTCGAAGGGTCGATCTTGCCCGGACCGGTGAGCCACACCTTCACCGCGTCGGCCCGTCCGTTGGCGAGCGCGGTCAGCGCCGCATCGTCGACCCTGTAGCTCGCGAGCAGCAACGCCTCCATCTGCGCGGGCGGGATGTCCTTGGCGATGCCGAGGAAATTCTTCGGCTTGTCCGGAATCTTCGCGTCGCGGTAGACCGCTGCCAGGTACTTCGGGTACTCGGCCGGGCTGATCGTGATCTCGCCGAGCGGCGGCGCCGACGTCCCCTCGGCGGCGAGATCCTTCGCCTTGCGCGCGCGCATGTCGCGCTCCAGGCGCACTCGCTCGAGCGCAGGACGATCCACGTCGGGAACGACCCGCCCGGCGACATCGAGGCGCAGCGCGGGGCGATCGGTGAGCGCCTTGGCAAGCGTCTCGAGCTTGTCGAGCGCGGGCTTCGCCAGGTCGGCGTGACCGGGCGCGAAGCCGACCCACGCGAGCTCCTCGTGCGACCCGCCCGCAAGCGAGCCGAGCAGCGCGAACGGTGCGGTCACCGCCTTGGTGATCAGGTTCACGAACACCTGCACGACGACGCGCCAGATCGAAAACCGCGGATCGTCGAGCGTGCCCTCGATCGGCAGGTCGAGGTTGATCACGCCGTGGGCGTCGGTGAGGAGCGCCACCGCGAGCAGCACCGGTAGCTTGGTCGCCGTCGGACTGTCGACATGAGCGCCGAACGTGAGCTGGTCGAGGCGCAGCTTGTTGGACGCGGTCAGCTTCCGATCGTCGATCGTGTAATGCACCTGCATCGACAGCTTGCCTTTCTCGATGCCGTAGCCGGCGTACTTGATCGAGTACGGCGTCAGTGGCGGCAGGTCGACGTCACTCGCCGTCGCGGTGAGGTCGAGATGCAGGTTGTCCGCAAACGGGTTGACGGTGCCGCGAATGTCGACCGGTGCGGTACCCTGGACCTTTGCGGCGAGCGCCACGTCTCCGGCCAGACTCGCGTTCACCGCCGAGACGCTGCCGGTGACCGCGGTGAGGTGCGTCTCGTAGTTCGGCTTGACGAAGAAGTCGGAGTATTCGACTTCTCCGTTGGTTAGCCGGATGCTCGCGATCGACACCGGCAGGGCCTTGCCCGAGCTCGGCGTCGCCGGCAGCGCTGCCGTGGTGGTGCCGTGCTTCGATGTTGCGGCGGAGGCGGTAGCGGTGCTGGCGGTGGTGGCGCCGCCACTTGTGCGTGCCGCATTCGATGCTTCCTCCGCAGGCTCGCGAGCGAGGAGCTGCTGCAGATTGAGGGTCGCGTTAGCGTTGAGGATGATCCGCGCGTAGAAGTCGTCGAGCGCGATCGTGCCGAGCCCGACGGCGAGCGGCTCGGACGCGATGTCGACACCGGTCAGCGCTAGCGATTTCCAGCGCAACAGCTCCTGGCTTTCCGGACGGTCGAGCGAATCGAAATCGGCCACTTCCAGGCTGCCGGTCCAGTTCGCGCGCACCGGCCCGCTTGCGGGCACGGCAAGCCTCAAGCGTCCCTTTGCGCTCGCCGCGCCGCGCGTGACGACCACGTTGGTCCTCGCCTCGACGTATGGCTCGAACGCGACGAGGTCGATGCGCTGTGCATCGACGCGCAGATCCGCCCCGGCAGGCGCCAGCGCGAAGCGTCCGGTCGCGCGCACTCGCCCCGCCTTCCCGACGCGTACCGCCGCATCGATGCGGCTCTTCGCACCCTTCGCGGTATCGAAATCATCGACGGTAATGTGCTCGGCGGCGAGCCTCACGCGCACCGGCGTCTTCGGGGTACGGTCCTCGACGTCGGCGACGACGTTGTCGACCTCGGCGTGGCGAAGCGTCACAGCCCACGGAGTGCCGCCTTCCGCTGCCGCGGCGTGCGCTCGATCGCTATCGGCTGCGCCGCGGCCGGAGACGATGCGCTCGACGTCCAGCGTTCCGTTGGGAAGGCGCACTACGTGCAGCGTTCCGCCCGACCACGCGAGCCGCGCGACCGCGACGCTCCGCCGCGACGCGTCGACGGCGATTCCGGTGGCGTCGGCATGCTTCAGCGTCCAGATCGGCTGGCGCTCGCCGCGCAGCGCGGCCTCGATGCCGTCGAGCGACACCTTGCCGTCGCTCACCGAAACGTGGGACGGTGACGTCGCCGCCGCGACGTCGAACGTGCCCGCGACGTCGACGGTGCCGCGCCGGAGGTCGACGTCGAGCACCTGCGCGTAGTAGGGCGCGAGCGGCGCGAGCGCGAGCTTCGACACCGCGAAGCTCCCGCGCGACGACTGATGGGGCACGTCGAGCGTCGCGTCGGCGTCGATGTGCGCACCGAGATCCGAATCGAGCGCCACCTTCACGCTGCCACCGCCGACCAGGTTCGCGAGCCGGAGAGCGTCGAGCGAGAGGCTCGAGATCGCCGCATGAAACACCGGAGTGACCGACATGTCGGTCCATTCGGCGCCGCCGCCGCGCACCGCGACCGCCGCCGCCGTGATCGCCCACGGCGAGGACGGCGCGGCAGCTGCTCGGGGGCCGGATGATCCGGTGACGGCAGACGCGGAAGCCGCACGTCCCGCCGCGCCGAACAGGCGGTCGAGCTCCAGTTGCCCATCCGGGCCGCGCCGCAGATCGGCATGAGGCCCATCGACCTCGATCCGGTCGAACGCGATCGAGTGCGCGAGGAAGTCCGCCTTCGCGAGATCGACCGAGAGCGACTTCACGCTGGCGAGCGTCGAGCCGTCGTGCCGCCCGATCGACAGATCGTCGAGGCGTGCACGGCCGGAAAGCGTGATCGTGCGCGGGCCCGACGGCCCGGTCACGAAAGCGAGCGCGAGCCGCGTGGTGAGCGCACCCGACGCGAGCTCGAGTCCGCTCGGTGGCGTCATGTACGACGCGTAACCGGCGAGCTTCAGCGCGTCGAGATCGATCGCGAGCGTCGCCTCGTGAACATCGGAGAAAGGCGTGTTGGTCGAGCCCGACAAAGCGAAGCGCGATCCATCGACGAAGCCCTCGACGTGCGGCTTCACGCGGATCTTCGCGTCGTGCGGGAAGCTCGACAGGAACGGGATGCCGATGCCGAGATCGGTCACCCTGACCACACGCTGGTGCGTGCGATCGTCGAAGGTCACGGTCCCGTCGACGATCTCGATGTTGTCGACCGAGAACTCCGGCGCCGATGCCTTCGACGCCGAGGCCGGCCGGTCGACGAGGTCCTGGACGTCGAGCCGGCCATCGTCGCCGCGCACGAGGTTGAGCTCCGGCTTCGTCAGCGTCACCGCATCGATGACCGGCGCGAGTCTCCACAGCGATTGCAGCGACAGCCGCACGTCGAGTGCGCCGAAGGCGAACAGCGTGCGCGCGGGATCGCGGTCGGCGAGCCTGAAATCGGTCAGCCTCGCGTGCAGCGTGAACGGATTGAACGCAATGTCACCGACGGTCGCACGGCGACCGAGGTCGGAGAGCGCCGTCGCCTCGATCTTCGACTTGGCGACGCGCGGGACGACGACGAAGCCGAGCACCGCCACCAGCGCAACCAGCACCGCGACGGCGATGAGCGCGTTGCGCAGCCATCGCCGGCGTCCTGCCGGATGCGCGGGACGGCCCGCTTCCGCCGTGATCGTTGCCACGTCCGTCGATCCGCCTTCGCGGCCATTGTAAGCCACGAAGGGACCGTGGTGCGCGGCGCGGCGACCGCGCCCCGGTCAGCGCAGGTAGTCGTAGACGACCGTTCCGAGCCCCAGCGTGAGGTCCGTGAGGATGTGCACGCCCGACACGACTTCGAGCACCGGGAGCTGCGCGACCGGAGCAAGCGCGTGCTGGAAGAGCTCGAGCGCGGCCGGACCGCTCCACGCACCCTTGATCGTCACGTCCTCGCAGTAGTAGCGGACGATCTCGCAGACGCGCGCCTTGCCGTCGACGTCGGGCATGATCTTGAGCAGGAACGCGGGCGCCGCGACGGCCGCCTTGATCGGCTCGGGATCGAGCGCGCGATGCTTGTAACCCATTGTGGCAATCGCGACGTTGATGCTGCCGTAGGCGAGCACGCCGACCAGGGTGTCCTTCTCGATCCTGAGCGACGGCGATGCGAGCTTCTTCGGAAAGCCCCAGATTTCCCGGCCTCCGGCGATCGGCGCCTCGTCGTCGAGATACATCGCGTGCACGTAGCCCCCGGTCTGGCCCTTGAAGCGCACCGGAATCACCTGCCCGGACTCGGTGTAATTGCCGAACCCGGTCGAATCGGGCATGCGGATGAACTCGTACTTGACCACGGGCTCGGCGATCTCGAGCGGCTCGGGAACGACGGCGCGCAGCGCGTCGGGATCGGTGCGATAGGTGATGGTGAAGAACTCCCGGTCGACGAACCGGTACGGCCCCGGCGGATAGCCGGGGTTGGTGAGTGGCATGGCAAACGCGCGCTTCCTGACTTCTTCGATCTTCATCGGCGGATCCTCCCGAAGTGATTGCTGTCAGGAGGAGGACAGCGGCGAGCCGCCGGGGTTCAGGCGCGGAAGGCGTATTCTCGCGCGATGACCGCCGGAGAGCGATGGCCCCCCGAGGCTCGGCACTCGACGGAACGACGCATGCTCGAAGTCAGCGGTGTGTCGAAGAGCTACGGGGACCGCGCGGCGCTATCGGAGGTCAGTTTCACGCTGAGCGAGGGGGCGACGCTTGGCCTGCTCGGTCCGAACGGCGCCGGCAAGTCCACCGCGGTCAACATCATCGCGGGGATCCTGTCGCCCGATTGTGGCGACGTGCGCGTGGCTGGCCGACGGGTCTCCCACGATACGGATTCCGCGAAGCGGCTGATCGGTTTCGTTCCGCAGGACCTTGCGCTCTTCGACGAGCTTTCGGCGCTCGATAACCTGCGGCTGTGCGGCGCACTCTACGGGCTCACCGGCGAGCACCTCACCGAACGCATCGCCGCGGTACTCGATCTCGTGCGCCTGGCCGATCGCCAGCGCGATATCGTCCGAACGTTCAGCGGCGGCATGAAGCGGAGGCTCAACATCGCTGCCGCACTCTTGCACGAGCCACGCCTGCTGCTGCTCGACGAACCCACGGTGGGCGTCGATCCGCAGAGTCGCAATGCGATCTTCGACAATCTCGAAACGTTGCGCCGGGCAGGGCTCACGCTCATCTATACGACGCACTACATGGAGGAGGCCGAGCGATTGTGCGACCGCGTCGTGATCATCGATCACGGTCGGGTGCTCGCCGATGACACGCGCGAACGTCTCCAGTCCGTCACCGGCACGGCGAATGCGTCGCTCGAGGACGTGTTCCTCGAGCTGACAGGTCGCGCGCTGCGGGATAGCTGACTATGGCAATGACCGCGTTACGTGCGCTCGCCGCAGCCGATCTCAAGATCGCGCTGCGCGACCGGAGAGCGCTGCTGCTGCGATTCATCATGCCGCTCGCCGTGGCCGGGCTCATGGGGCTCGCGTTCGGCGGCGGCGGCACGACCGTGAGGAGCCGTATCCCGGTCGGCATCGTCGATCACGACGCGAGCCCGATCTCGAAAGCCGTCGTCGCGGGTCTCACGAACGAGGTGACGCTCCAGATCGTCGCCCTCGACGAGTCCGTCGCGCGCGAACGCGTGCGCACCGGCAAGCTGCGTGTCGCCATCGTGTTGCCGCCCGGGTTCGGCGACGCTGCCGCGCGCGCACTCCTCTCCGGCGGCAGCAAGCCGGCCGTGCGCGTCCTCTACGACCCCTCACAGGGGTACGTGCTTGGAATGGTGCAGGGCATGATGATGCAGCAGGTGTTCACTGCCGTGACGCAGCAGATGTTCTCGGGCGACGAAGGCCGCAGGCTCATCGACCGCGCGCTCGCCGACCTCGAAGCGAGGCCGTCGCTCTCGCCGGATTCGCGTGCCGATCTTCGCGACATTCTTACGCGTGCGCGCTCGCTCAACGAGCGCTCGCGCGAATCGGCCGGGAATGCACCTGCCGCGACCCGGCGTGGTTTGTCGGCGCCCTTCTCGCTCGCCGACGAGGCGCTCGTCGCGGGTGGCGTCCCATACAACGGCTATGCGCACGCCACGGCCGGCATGGGTGTGCAGTTCGTGCTGATGATGGGTATCGAGGCCGGAGTCGCCCTGCTCGAGCTGAGACGGCGCGGCTGGTGGCTGCGGCTGCGGGCCGCGCCGGTATCGCGACGCACGCTGCTCGCGTCGCGCATCGCAAGCAGCGCGATCATGGCATTGCTGATGCTGCTGGTGCTCTACGCCGGCGCGATGCTGATCTTCGGCGTGCGTATCGCCGGCTCCGTACCCGGCTTCCTCGGCATCGCCATCGCATTCGCGTTGATGACTGCATCGTTCGGCCTCCTGATCGCGGCACTCGGCCGAACTCCCGACGCGACGCGGGGGCTCGCGATCTTCGCCATGCTGGTGCTGGTGCTGCTGGGTGGCGGCTGGGTGCCGTCGTTCCTGTTCCCGCCGTGGCTGGAGCAGATCGGAAGGGCGCTCCCGACCTGGTGGGCGGTCAGCGGGCTCGAGGGGATGACCTGGCGCGGCCTCGGTGGCGAGGTGGCGGGCCCGGCCATCGTGGTGCTGCTCGGATTCGCGCTGCTGTTCGGGATGATTGCCGTATGGCGCTTCCGCTGGGACGCGGAGCGAAGCTGAGACCCATCCCGTCGACCCTCGAACCCGTCGGCCCTCATCGCGCGCGCTTGCGTCCGCTGAACATCGCGCGCACCAGGTTCTCGCGATGCCTCAGGCTGCTGAAGACGACTCCGGCCACGTGGAACCCGACAAGGCCGAGCGTGCCGTTGGCGAGCGCTTCGTGGATGTCCGCCATCGTTTCGTTGCCCCAGAACGCATCGGTGGTCAGCAGCCAGCCGGTCACGCCGGTGCCGACGATCGCGACGAGGAGTGCGACGATCATCGCCGCACCGGCCGGGTTGTGGCCGAGGTAGCGCGCTTCGCGGTGCGCGACGACGTCCTTCACGTACGCCGCAAGCCGCCGCGGCGATGGCACGAAGCACGCAAAGCGCGCGTACCGGCCGCCGACGATGCCCCACACCAGCCGGAAGCCGACGAGTCCGAGAACCGTGTACCCGAGCGCCTGGTGCAGAACGCCTCCGTCGTCGCCGAGCGCATAGGCGCCGAAGAAGGCGGCCACCAGCGACCAGTGGAAGATGCGGACCAGCGGATCCCATACCCGGACCGTTGCGGTCCGGGTTGTGGCCCCGGTCGTGCCCGCGGTGAAGGTGGCCGGCTTCATCACTTCGCCGCCCGACCGACGACGCGAGCGTCGACCGGGCTGACGAAGAGCTCGACTTTCGCGCCGTTCTTGTCCTTCGCGTAGACCTCGTAGCAGCTCCCACCGGTCTTGACGCGGCCGACGGTGTAGCCCTGGGCTTCGAAACGCGCCTTGACGTCGGCCGTAGTCATCCACTTCGATTTCGGCTGATCGGTGCATTCGCCGTTGTAAGTGGACGCGAGAGCGCCCATCGACAGAACCGAGAGCGCCAGTGCGGCTGCGGCCTTCGATGCGTATGCTTTCATGATGGATCCTTTCATTGGGTGGTGATCGGACCGGCGGATGCCGGCTTGACGTTCGACACCGTGAGAGGGTGCGTCAGGGTGCTGAAGAAAGTCTTAAGCAGCGAAAATTTTCCGCCGCGCGAGTTCAGATCCGCTTAAGCTCATGCGCCGATAAGACGCGCGGGGTTCGTCGGAGGAACGATGCGTTTATTGCTGGTGGAGGACGATCCGATCCTCGGCAACGGCATCGAAGTCGGCTTGAAGGAGGCCGGCTTCACCGTCGACTGGGCGACGGACGGTCGCAGCGCGCAGCTCGCGCTCGAAACCACGACCTATGAGCTGGTCGTGCTCGATCTCGGCTTGCCGCGCGTCGCCGGCATGGAGCTGTTGCGCGCGCTTCGCGCGCGCGGGAGCGATCTTCCGGTGCTCGTGCTGACCGCGCGCGACACCGTGCGCGATCGCGTGGCCGGCCTCGAAGCCGGAGCCGACGATTACCTGATCAAGCCGTTCGACCTCGCCGAGCTCGTCGCGCGCATCCGCGCGCTGCTGCGGCGCGCGCACGGGCGCAGCGTCGATGCGATCCGCTACCGCGAC
>DASVWR010000129.1:0-5144 GCA_036393115.1 Casimicrobiaceae bacterium | reverse complement strand
GCGGTGATCACCGTCGGCTCGGCGAGTGCACCGGTGCGCGAGGCCGCGGCGCGTCTCGCGGCGCGCGGCGTGACGTTGCGCGTGATCGCGCTGCGGCTCCTCGCTCCCGCGTTGCCCGAGCGCATGGCCGAGGCGCTGGAGGGTGTCGCGCGCGTGCTCGTCGTCGAGCAGAACCACGGCGCGCAGCTCTTCCGCTATCTGCGCGCGATGTACGACCTTCCCGGCCGGCCCGAGAGCTTCCATCGCGCGGGTCCGCTGCCGCTGCGGCCGGGCGAGCTCGTCGAAGCCATCGCTCAATGGAGCTCACGATGAACGATGCTGTCGCATCTAACCCGCGTACGGCGCAGTCGTACAAGTCCGGCTACAAGCCGATCTGGTGCCCGGGCTGCGGGGACTATTCGGTGCTGAGCTCGGTCATGCGCGCCTTCGCCGAGCTCGAGCTCACGCCCGAGAATGCGGTGGTCGTCTCGGGCATCGGCTGCTCGTCGCGCCTTCCCGCGTACATGGCGTGCTACGGCTTTCACGGCGTGCACGGGCGCGCGCTCGCGGCGGCGACGGGGCTCAAGGTGGCCCGGCCCGAATTGACGGTGCTCGCGACCGGCGGCGACGGCGACGGCTATTCGATCGGCGGCAATCACTTCCTGCACGCGTGCCGGCGCAACGTCGATCTCACCTACATCGTGATGGACAACCACGTCTACGGCATGACGAAGGGCCAGCCGTCGCCGACGACCGAGCCCGACTGGGACTCGCGGCTGTCGCCCGGCGGCACCGGAGTGCGCGTCTTCCACCCGCTCGTCATCGCGCTCGCCTCGGGCGCGAACTTCATCGCCCGCGCCTTTTCCGGCGATCCGAACGGCACTGCGCGAATCATCGCATCGGCGATCCGCCATCCGGGGTTCTCGTTCGTCGAGGTGCTGAGTCCCTGCGTGACGTTCCGACCCGAGCAGCGCGAATGGAAGGAAAAGGTGCGGCCGGCTCCGGTGGCGCCGACCGACGACGCCGCGCGCGCCGCGCGCCGCCTGATGAGCGACGACGGCTTCAACATCGGCGTGCTGTACGCGGGCGATCGGCCGACGTATCGCGGCATGGCGAGCGAGCCATGCATCGCGCCGGCCGATCTCGAGCGGGAGTTCGCGCTGTGAGCGGGGCTGTCGGCGAGCCGCCGGTTCCGCGCACGCTCGACGAGTTCATGGCGCTCGCGCTCGCGATGGAGACCGCGGCGGCCGAGCGCTATGCCGAGCTCGCCGACACGATGCAGGTCCATAACAACAACGAGACCGCCGAGCTCTTTCGCCGCATGGCGCGCATCGAGCTCGAGCACGCGCGCCAGATCCGCGCGCAGATCGCCGCGGGTGGCGGTCCCGAGGCCGCACGCTCGTGCGACGCAACACATGCCGAAGCCGAATCCGCCCCGAGCGAGGAATTGCACTATCTGATGCTGCCGTACCACGCGCTGCAGATCGCGCTCGCGAACGAGAAGCGCGCAGAGCAATTCTTCGCTCAGCTTGCGGCCGTGGCGACCTCCGACGCCGTGCGCGGCGCCGCGCTGCGGCTCTGCACCGAAGAGCGCGAGCACGTCGCGCTGATCGAGGCCTGGCTCGCGCGCGTGCCGGTGCCGCAGAGCGACTGGGCCGACGACCCCGATCCGCCGCGCTACACGGACTAGTACCTCTCGCTACGCCATGTACTGCCCGCCGTTGGCGCTCACGGTGGCGCCGGTGATGAAGGCGGCGTCGTCGGCGACCAGAAATTCCACGACTCGCGCCACGTCGTCGACCGTTCCGAGGCGCCCGACCGGGATTTGCTGCTTGATGCGATCGAGGATGTCCGTCGAAACCGTCGACAGCATGTCCGTGGCGACGTATCCGGGCGCGACGGCATTGACGGTGATGCCTTTGGACGCCGTTTCGAGGGCGAGAGCTCTCGTGAAGCCGAGAATGCCTGCCTTGGCCGCGGCGTAGTTGGTCTGGCCGAACTGGCCTTTCTGCCCGTTGACCGACGAAATGTTCACGATGCGGCCGAAGCCCGATTGGCGCATCGCGTCGATCACCGCGCGGCACATGTTGTAGCAGGATGTCAGATTGGTCGTGATCACCTCGTTCCACTGGTCGGACGTCATCTTGTGCAACGTCGCGTCGCGGGTGATGCCGGCGTTGTTGACGAGGACGAGCGGCGCTCCTCCGAGATCGCGGGTGACCGCGGCCACGCCTGCTTCGCAGGCCCCGAAATCCGCCACGTCCCAGCGATAGGTGCGAATGCCGCTGTCGCGCTCGAATGCCTCGGCGGCGGCGACGTTGCCATGATAGGTCGCGGCGACCGCATAGCCCCGCGCGTGCAGACGACGCGAGATCGCGGCGCCGATGCCACGCGTGCCGCCCGTCACGATTGCAATGCGCGTCATCGCGTTCGTCCTCCCTGCGCTCCGGATTCGTCGACCAGCCAGCGTCGGAACCAGCTGCATGCCAGTACGGCGACGTGCTCCAGCGTTCCGGCCTCTTCGAACAGATGGGTGGCGCCCGGAACGATCTGCAGCGCCTTCTCGCAGTGGAGCTCCTCGAATGCACCGCGATTGAGCTCGAGGACCTCCGGATCGCGCCCGCCGACGATCAGCAGCGTCGCTGCGCGCACGCGCGCAAGCGGATTCGGCCCGGCGAGGTCGGGTCGGCCGCCGCGCGATACGACGGCGCGAATGCGCGGCCCGAGCGCGGCTGCCGCGGCGAGGGCTGCCGCCGCCCCGGTGCTTGCGCCGAAGTACCCGAGGGCGAGTCCTGCCGCGGACGACTCGCGGCTCACCCAGTCGGTCGCCGCGAGGAGTCGTGCCGTCAGCAGGCCGATATCGAAACGCGTTTCGTAGCGCTCGTCCTCGCCCGATGTCAGGAGATCGAAGAGCAGTGTCGCGATCCCTGCGTCCTGCATCGTCTTCGCGACATACTTGTTGCGCGGGCTCGCACGCGAGCTGCCGCTGCCATGGGCGAACAGCACGACTCCTGTCGCTCGCCTCGGCAGCACGAGCTCGCCGTCGAGCGTCGCGTTGCCCCCGGGCACGCGGACGAGGCGCGTTTCGCGAGCCGTCGGCACGTCGAAGGTATCCATTTCATATCACCGCTGTCTCATCGAGTGTAGGCAGCGCACGACGCCACGATTTGATCTTGCTCATCTTCCTGCGCGTCGCGACCCGCGATACTCGAGCGCGGACCCGCGATGCTCGAGCAAGGACCGCAGCGGGAAAGCAGCGCTCGCGAAGCCGCCGGCGGCGCCGACCGCATCGATCGACGAGGACTGCTATGACGAAGGAAGCATCGGCGAACGGCCACTGGCTCGGAACCGCAACAGCCGCCGCATTGGGCGCGGCCGGCATGTTCCTGTTCGATCCCGACAAAGGCCGCCGGCGGCGCGCACTGGTGCGCGACCGGTCGCGCCACGCGGCGCTCGATGCAGCGCGTGCCGCGTGCACCGCGGCGCGCGACATCGCACACCGGATGCAGGGAATCGAAGCCGAAGCGCTGCGGCAGCTTCGCAGCGGCGACACTCCCGACGATCTGAAGCTGATCGAGCGCGTCCGCGCGACGCTCGGTCGCGCGGTTTCGAATCCGCACGCCATCCAGGCCGGTGCCAACCGTGGCCGCGTCGTGCTGAGCGGTCCGGTGCTGGCGGCGGAAGCGGCGCCGCTCCTCGATGCCGTGCGCGGGGTCCCAGGGGTGACCGGGCTCGACAACGAGCTCGTCCTCCACCGCGAGCCGGGTGCAGTCCCGAGCCTGCAGAGCGACCCCCGCGCACGTCGCGGGCGCAGCACGCACTGGCCGCCGGCGCTGCGCGCCGGAGCGCTCTTCGGCGGCACGGTGGCCGTCGCCTATGGGCTGCGCCGCCGCACGCCGGAGGCGCTCTCGCTCGCCGTCGTCGGACTCGCGCTGGCCGCCCGGGCAGCGACCGACCGTCCGCTCGCGAAGCTCCTCGGACCGGCCGAACCGGTTCCTCGTCAGGCTGCGAACGAGACCACGGGTCCGGGCGAGAGGGCCGCGGGTGCCGCGAAGCAGCCGCTGTCCACGCGCAGCGAATGACGAACGACCGTCCGCCGATGCTGTTCGCAATCGGCGCGACGCGCGCCTTCGGGGCGCGCGTGGCGGCCGCGCTCGGCACCTCGCTTTGCGCCCACGAGGAGCGCGTGTTCGAGGACGGCGAGCAGAAGACGCGACCCCTCGTGAGCGTGCGCGGACGCGACGTCTTCGTGATCCACTCGCTCTTTTCCGATGCCGCGGAGAGCGCCAACGACAAGCTCGTCAAGCTGCTGCTCTTCGTCGGTGCGCTGCGGGACGCGAGTGCCGGACGGATCACCGCCGTCGTGCCGTATCTCGCCTATGCCCGCAAGGATCGGAAGTCGAAGCCCCGCGATCCGGTGGCGACGCGCTACGTGGCGCAGCTCTTCGAGGCCGTCGGCACCGATTGCGTCGTGACGCTCGACGTCCACAACGTGGCTGCTTTCCAGAACGCGTTCCGGTGCCGAGCCGAGAATCTCGAGGCCGCTTCGCTGCTCGCGCGGCAGCTTGCACATGCGCTCGGCGGGGGTCCGGTCGCGATCGTCGCTCCCGATGCGGGCGCGATCAGGCGCGCGGACACCTTTCGCGCGCGCATCGAGACGCTCCTCGGTGTGCCCGTCACGATGGGCTTTGCCGAGAAGCATCGCAGCGCGGGCGTGGTCAGCGGCGAGGCGTTCGTCGGCGACGTCGCGGGACGCAGTGTGATCATCGTCGATGACCTCATTAGTTCCGGGACGACGATGGTGCGGACGGCCGAAACGTGCCGCCGTCACGGGGCGACGCGCGTCCACGCGGTGGCCACGCACGCGGTCTTCGGCGCGGGAGCAAACGACGTGCTGGCGAGCGAGTCGATCGACCGGATCGTCGTGACCGATACGGCATCCGGTGAGCGGCTCACCGCTCCGCGCGTCGTGGCGAAGCTCGAGCGGATCTCCGCGGCGGAGCTCTTTGCCGAGGCGATCCGCCGGCTGCACGAAGGCGGGTCGCTCGTCGAGCTGGTGCAGGCGTGACGGGCGCGGAATCCGCGCGGCGTCAGCGCCCGTGCGACTTGACGTCGCCGCGCTTGACGCGGGCAACCTCCTCGAGCTGCCGCCCCGCAGCCTGGAA
>DASVWR010000128.1:0-2551 GCA_036393115.1 Casimicrobiaceae bacterium | reverse complement strand
CACGACTGAATGTGTCTCACGGGCTGATGTGTTTCACGGTCGGATGTACGCCCAGCCTTCCTCCTGCCGCTTCATGATCTCGACGACACCCGCCGGCACGTAGTTGATTCCGTCGAGCATGTCGGCCTTGGTGAGCTTGTGCCCGCGCATCGTGTTCTGGCAGGCCGACACGGTGACGCCGGCGTGGACCGCGTCATCGATCCGGTTGCCGACGATCGATTCGGCCTGCAGCATCGATATGCCGGGGCCGTAGGCGACGATCTCGATCTTCACGTTCGCGGCGCCGAGATCCTGTTGCATGTTGTGCGCGTTGTTGAGTGCGAGGTTCCATTTGGCGGGATCGTTGTCGCTCACCTGTATGACGACCCGGTCCCCGGCACCTGCCGCCAGCGCAAGTGGCGCCTGCATCGCGACGAGCGCAATCGAGCCCAGAATTGCGATGAAGGCCGTGCGGCGCCACGTGCTGATCGAAGTCATGCTGTCCTCCGGTGGGTAGAATGGCCGTCGCGATGGATTATAGGGAAATGGCCGAATTCGCACTCGCGACCGCCCGCGCGGCGGGCGCTGCGATCCTGCCACACTTTCGCGCACAGATAGACGTCTCCCACAAGGAAGGCGGGCGCGACTACGATCCGGTCACCGCGGCGGACCGCGGTGCCGAGGAAGTGATCCGCGACGCGATCGCGCGCGTGTTCCCGGCCCACGGCATCGAAGGCGAGGAGCTCGGGGTGACGGCGGGCGCGCAGCCGTACACGTGGGTCGTCGACCCGATCGACGGCACGCGAAGCTTCATCCTCGGGCAGCTTCACTGGGCGACGCTGATCGCGCTGAACGACGGCACGAGACCACGTGTCGGCATCGTCCATCAGCCCTTCGTCGACGAATCGTTCGTCGCGTGGGACGCTACTGCGCAATGGCGCCGCGGGAACGAGACGCGGAGCCTCGCGACGCGCCGCTGTCCGCGCATCGACGACGCCCTCGTCGCAACGACCGATCCCCGCCATTTCGTGACGCCGCGTCAGCGTGCCGCCTGGGAAGCGGCGACCGGCGGCGCGCGCATGATCCGCTTCGGCGGCGATTGCTACTGCTACACGCAACTCGCCATGGGGCTGATCGACGTCGTGATCGAGACCGGCCTCAAGGCCTGGGACGTACAGGCGCTGATTCCGCTGATCGAGAACGCCGGCGGCGCGATCAGCACGTGGAGCGGCGAATCGTGTCAGCGCGGCGGCGACGTGCTCGCCTGCGGCGACCGCGGGCTCCACGCCGCCATCCTGCGTCGGATCGCCGGATGATCCGGCGCGGGGCCGGCAGGGTGCCGGTGACGAGCGGGCAGTGAAGCTCCTCGTCCTCGGCGGCACGCGCTTCCTCGGGCGCCATGTCGTCGAGGAGGCGCTTTCCCGCGGCCACGCGGTGACGCTGTTCTCGCGCGGGCGCACGCCGGTGCCGTGGCCGGATCGCGTCGTCGCGCTCGAGGGCGATCGCGATCCGCGGATCGGCTCCGGCCTGACGGCGCTCGCGCATGCGGAACCAGGCGTGTTCGATGCGGTCATCGACTGCTCGGGCTACGTTCCTCGCGTCGTCGACGCGAGCGCGCGCCTTCTCGCGGGACGCACGCGGCGCTATCTGTTCGTCTCGTCGGTGTCGGTCTACGCCGATCTCTCGCGACCCGGCGTCGACGAGCGCGCCCAGGTCGCTGCGCTCGCCGATCCGACCACCGAGGACATTCTGCCCAACTACGGTGCGCTGAAAGCGGCCTGCGAAGCCATAGTGGCCGGCGTGTACGGTTCACGCGCGACGATCGTGCGTCCGGGACTCATCGTGGGGCCGTTCGACACGACCGATCGCTTCGGCTACTGGGTCGCGCGCTTCGTGCACCCGGAGTTCCTCGGGGATCGCGATCGTCGCGCCGTGGTGCCGGCACCGCCCGAGGCGCCCGTGCAATTCATCGACGTGCGCGATCTCGCCGTGTTCATCGTCGATGCGATGGAGCGCGACCTCGCCGGCACCTTCAACGCGACGAGCCCGCGTGATCGCTGGTCGATGGGCGCGCTCATCGATTCGCTCCGCGACGTCGCGGGCGCCGAGGCCCCGGCCCCCGTTTGGGTCGAGGAAGGACGATTGATCGCCGCAGGCGTCGAGCCGTGGGTCGGGCTGCCGCTCTGGGTGCCCGCGAGCGAACCCGACAGTGTCGGCGGGATGGCATTGAGCTGTGCGCGCGCCGAGGCGGCCGGGCTCGCCACACGCGAGCTCGCCGATACCATTCGCGCGACGGCTGACTGGCTCGCTACGCGGGACAACGCCGGCGCGTGGGGTCACGTCCTCGGTGCCGCGGCCGAACGCTCGCTGCTTCCCGCCTGAACGTCGGCCCTCCGGTGGCGTCAAAATGCGTGCCGACATCGATGGGACACGTGCATTTCCGCGCCGTTCTTGCTAGAATCAATCGCTTGCAACCGGAAAGTAGGTCAGTGCTTACTCCCCTCGGATTCTCGCTTCTGCGCCAGCTTTCGGACGGCGACTTCCACTCGGGCGAGGATCTCGCCGCGACGGT
>DASVWR010000127.1:0-5470 GCA_036393115.1 Casimicrobiaceae bacterium | reverse complement strand
GTTCTCGTACACCTTGGTGCGGCCGTTCACGTCGTCGGACTTGACGGTCAGCATCTCCTGCAGCGTGTACGCGGCGCCGTAGGCTTCGAGCGCCCACACCTCCATCTCGCCGAAGCGCTGGCCGCCGAACTGCGCCTTGCCACCGAGCGGCTGCTGCGTCACCAGGCTGTACGGGCCGGTCGAGCGCGCGTGCATCTTGTCGTCGACGAGGTGGTGCAGCTTCAGCATGTGCATGTAGCCAACGGTGACCGGGCGGTCGAAAGCCTCGCCGCTGCGGCCGTCATAGAGGCGGACCTGCCCGCTCGTCGGCAGGCCGGCGAGCTCCAGCATGCTCTTGATCTCGTCCTCGGTCGCACCGTCGAACACCGGCGTCGCGAACGGCACGCCGTCGGTGAGGTTACCGGCGAGGCGCACGAGCTCGCCATCGTCGAGCGAATCGAGCTGCTCGGGGCGGCCGGTGCCGTTGTAGACCTTCGCGAGCAGGCTCCGAAGCTCGGCGGCGCTCGCCTCGCGCTTCAGCATCTCGGCGATGCGATTGCCGATGCCCTTGGCGGCCCAGCCGAGGTGCACTTCGAGGATCTGGCCGACGTTCATCCGCGACGGCACGCCGAGCGGATTCAACACGATGTCGACCGGCGTACCGTCGGCCATGTAGGGCATGTCCTCGACCGGGACGATCTTCGACACGACGCCCTTGTTGCCGTGGCGCCCGGCCATCTTGTCGCCGGGCTGCAGCCTGCGCTTGACCGCCACGTACACCTTCACCATCTTCTGCGCGCCGGGCGGAAGCTCGTCGCCCTGCGTCAGCTTCTTCTTCTTCTGCTCGAACATCTGGTCGAACTGCACGCGAAGCTGCGCGAGCGACTCCTTCATCGCTTCGAGCTGGCGCGCGGCGTCCTCGTCGGCGAGGCGAATGTCGAACCAGTCGTGCCGCGGCACGCCTTCGAGGTAGTCCTTCGTCACCTTCGCGCCCTTGGCGAGGCGCTTCGGGCCGCCGTTCGCCATCTTGCCGGCGAGCAGCTTCTCGATCCGTGCGTAGGCGTCGTTCTCGACGATGCGCAGTTGGTCGTTCAGGTCCTTGCGATAGCGCTTCAGCTCGTCGTCGATGATCTGCGTCGCGCGCTTGTCGCGCTCGATGCCTTCGCGCGTGAACACCTGGACGTCGATCACGCAGCCGGAGATTCCCGATGGAACGCGCAGGCTCGTGTCCTTCACGTCGGAGGCCTTCTCGCCGAAGATCGCGCGCAGCAGCTTCTCCTCCGGCGTGAGTTGCGTCTCGCCTTTCGGCGTCACCTTGCCGACGAGGACATCGCCCGCCTCGACCTCGGCGCCGATGTAGACGATGCCCGCCTCGTCGAGACGCCCGAGCTGCGCCTCGCCGAGCGAGCTGATGTCGCGGGTGATCTCCTCCGCACCGAGCTTGGTGTCGCGCGCGACCACCGACAGCTCCTCGATGTGAATCGACGTGTAGCGGTCGTCGCCGACGACGCGCTCGCTGATCAGGATCGAATCCTCGTAGTTGTAGCCGTTCCACGGCATGAACGCGACCAGCATGTTCTGCCCGAGGGCGAGCTCGCCCAGGTCGGTTGACGCGCCGTCGGCGATCACGTCACCCTTCGCGATGACGTCGCCGACCGCAACGAGCGGGCGCTGATTGATGTTGGTGTTCTGGTTGCTGCGCTTGTACTTGGTGAGGTTGTAGATGTCGACACCGACCTCTCCGGCCGCCGTCTCGGCGTCGTTGACGCGGACGACGATGCGGGACGCGTCGACGTAGTCGACCTTGCCCCCGCGGCGCGCCATCACCGGCGTCCCGCTGTCGACCGCCGCCGTGCGCTCGACTCCGGTACCGACCAGCGGCTTCTCGGTGCGCAGGCACGGCACCGCCTGGCGCTGCATGTTCGAGCCCATCAGCGCGCGGTTGGCGTCGTCGTGCTCGAGGAACGGAATCAGCGACGCCGCGACCGACACGATCTGCGACGGCGCCACGTCCATGTACTGGATCTTGTCGGGCGACGACAGAACGAATTCGTTGCGGCTGCGGCAGGAAACGAGCTCGTCGGCGAGCCTGCCGCGGGCATCGATCTTCGCGTTCGCCTGCGCGATCACGTAATGACCTTCCTCGATCGCCGACAGGTAGTGGATCTCGTCCGTCACCTTGCCGTCGATCACCTTGCGATACGGCGTTTCGAGGAAACCGTACTCGTTGGTCCGCGCGTACAGCGCGAGCGAGTTGATGAGGCCGATGTTCGGGCCTTCCGGCGTTTCGATCGGACACACGCGTCCGTAGTGGGTCGGGTGCACGTCGCGCACCTCGAAGCCCGCGCGCTCGCGCGTGAGCCCGCCGGGACCGAGCGCCGAGACGCGCCGCTTGTGCGTGATCTCGGAGAGCGGGTTCGTCTGGTCCATGAACTGGCTGAGCTGCGAACTGCCGAAGAACTCCTTGATCGCCGCCGAGATCGGCTTCGCGTTGATGAGGTCGTGCGGCAGCAGGTTCTCGCTCTCGGCCTGGCCGAGGCGCTCGCGCACCGCGCGCTCGACGCGCACGAGCCCCGAGCGAAACTGGTTCTCGGCGAGCTCGCCGACCGAGCGCACACGGCGGTTGCCGAGGTGATCGATGTCGTCGACCTCGCCGCGGCCGTTGCGCAGCTCGACGAGGATCTTGATCACCGCGATGATGTCGTCGTTGGTGAGTGTGCCGGGACCCTTCAGCTCATCGCGTCCGACGCGCCGGTTGAACTTCATTCGGCCGACTGCCGAGAGGTCGTAGCGCTCCTCGGCGAAGAACAGGCCGTGGAACAGCGCCTCGACGGCATCCTCTGTCGGCGGCTCGCCGGGGCGCATCATCCGGTAGATCGCGACCTTGGCTGCGTACTGGTCGGGCGTGTCGTCGGTGCGCAGCGTCTGCGAGATGAACGGCCCCATGTCGAGGTCGTTCGTGTAGATCGTGCGGATGACGTCGGTCCCGGCGGCGGTGAGCTTCGCAAGAAGCTCGTCGGTGACCTCGTCGTTCGCCTTCGCGAGCACTTCGCCGGTCGACGTATCGACGACGTTCTGCGCGAG
Source organism: Casimicrobiaceae bacterium (assembly GCA_036393115.1). GTDB lineage: Bacteria > Pseudomonadota > Gammaproteobacteria > Burkholderiales > Casimicrobiaceae > VBCG01. The sequence goes on along the minus strand of DASVWR010000127.1, from coordinate 2,407 downwards.
CGAGCGCCCGACGACGTAGTCGGAGGGCACTGCGATGCGCTTGATGCCCGCGTCGGTGAGCTCGCGCAGGTGGCGCACGGTGATGCGCTTGTCCTTCTGGATGATCGGCTTCCCGTCACGGCCCGCAACGTCGAAGCGCGCCATCTCGCCCTTCAGTCGCTCGGGCACGAACTCGAGCTCGACGCCCTTCGTCGACAGGTGGAAGGTATCGAACACGAAGAGCTCGCGCAGGATGTCTTCGTTCGAAAGGCCGATCGCCTTCAGGAGCGTCGTCACCGGCATCTTGCGGCGCCGGTCGACGCGGAAGAACAGAAAATCCTTCGGGTCGAACTCGAAGTCGAGCCACGAGCCGCGATAGGGAATCACGCGCGCCGAGAACAGGAGCTTGCCCGACGAGTGCGTCTTGCCGCGATCGTGCTCGAAGAACACGCCCGGCGAGCGGTGGAGCTGCGACACGATCACGCGTTCGGTGCCGTTGATGATGAACGACCCGTTGTCGGTCATCAGCGGCATCTCGCCCATGTACACCTCCTGCTCCTTCACCTCCTTGATCGTATCCTTCGGGGCCTCGCGATCCATCAGCACGAGGCGTACCCGCGCCCGCAGCGCCGAGCAGTAGGTGAGGCCGCGCTGCTGGCATTCGACGACGTCGAACGCGGGTGGGAGCAGCGAAAAGCTGACGAACTCGAGCCGCGCGTTGCCCGAGTGGCTGGAGATCGGGAAGATCGACGTGAAGGCCGCCTGCAGGCCCTCGTTCCTGCGCTCGAGCGGCGGCGTGTCGGCCTGCAGGAACGCGCGGTACGAGGCGAGCTGGGTCTCGAGGAGGAAGGGCACCTCGAGGACGCTCGCGCGCTTCGCAAAGCTCTTGCGAATGCGCTTCTTCTCGGTGAACGAATAGGGGCTCGCTTGGGTGGTCGCCATGGGTGGTCGTCCGATCTCCGGTTCGATGGGCGCTCGTGCGCAAATCCGCGGCGCGCCAGCCGGCCGCGCCTCGCGCGCCGATCTGCCGCCGTTCGACTGTCCGGGGGCGTTGCGCCCCTGGCCTGGTGGCTGGCCGCTACCAGCCGCTGGCGGACGACGTCACCATTGCGGGCGACATCCGACCAAACCTCGCCTCTGCAGTCGATTCAGAGGACGAAGCGAAGCGAGCTTTCGCGAGCGCGCTTCGCTTCGGCTACTGCGCCGAAGCGCTCGGCGGCAACTGCCGCCGAGCCTGTTGCCTTTGCTGCCGGAAATCGTCGAGCTTCGCCCGCGATTTCCATCTGTTCCGCTTCTCGAATGGCACTCAGTGGAGTGATCTTTCCATGGAGTCGCGGCGTTAGCCTTGCGACTCCGTCACTTCACTTCGACCTTTGCCCCGGCTTCCTCGAGCTTCTTCTTCGCCGCCTCGGCGTCGGCCTTCGGCACGGCTTCCTTCACCGGCTTCGGCGCACCGTCGACGAGATCCTTGGCTTCCTTGAGCCCGAGGCCGGTCAGCTCGCGCACGGCCTTGATGACGTTGACCTTGTTGTCGCCGATCGCGGCGAGGACGACCGTGAACTCGGTCTGCTCTTCGGCGGCCGCGGGGGCGCCACCGGCAGCGGCAGGCGCCGCTACTGCGACGGCGGCAGCGGCCGAGACGCCGAACTTGTCTTCCATCGCCTTGATGAGCTCGGAGAGCTCGAGGACGGTCATCGACGAGATCTTGTCGAGGATTTCAGCTTGGACTGCGGACATCATGGACTCCTGGCGTAATGAATAGAAATGGGTATCGGTGGCAGCGTTTCAAGCGGGCATCCGGTCGCGCACGGCGGCGACGGTGCGCACGAACCGCGCGGGCACCTCGTTCATCGTGCGCACCAGCTTGGTGATCGGCGCCTGCAGCGTGCCGACCAGCCTGGCGAGCAGCTCCTCGCGCGACGGAAGCGATGCGAGCGCCGCGATCTGCTGCGCCGACATCACCTGCCCCGGCATGGCGCCACCCGCGATCACGAACTTCTCGTTGCCTTTCGCGAAGTCGTTCAGGACCTTCGCGACGGCCACCGGGTCCGTGCCGATGCCGTAGGCGAGCGGGCCGACCATGCGGTCGGACAGCGGCGCGAACGGGGTATCGGCCACGGCGCGGCGAACGAGCGTGTTCTTGACCACCCGGAAGTAGATGCCCGAAGCACGCGCACGGGCGCGAAGCTGCGTCATGTCCGCTACCGGCAGGCCCCGATTTTCGGCCATGACGATCGCCTGCGCACCGGCGACCGCCCGGGCGACTTCCGCTACGACCGCCTGCTTCTGTTCCAGATTGAGACTCATCGTCACCTCTGTTGCATGGTTCGGTGACCACACGTCCAGGACCATCCTGGTCGAGGGCACCATCTGCGCCGGGCCCGATTCGGGTTTGAGCTTTCGCCCCGGCGGTCTTTGACGGTCCGCG
>DASVWR010000126.1:0-8231 GCA_036393115.1 Casimicrobiaceae bacterium | reverse complement strand
CCTTCGCGCAGCACGCGAATCTCCTCGTTCACGTTGTAGGCCATCGCGACCGCGCGGCGCAGCGCGACCTGCGGCGGCTTGTAGCCGCCCAGCACCGGATCGTCCATGTTGAAGTAGACGTAGGCGATCGCCGGCTGCACGCCGTGCGCCATGCGCACTCCCGCCTTCACGAGGTCGGGCGCGAGCTTGCCGTCGGGGAGCAGCACCTTGCTGACGAGGTCGTTCGGCACCGCGACGTAGTCGAGGTTGCCGCGACGGAACTCGAGCATCCGCGGCTGCGCTTCCTCGATGATGCTGATCTCGACGCGCTTCGCGAGCGGCAAGCGACGTCCCGCGAGCCCGCGCGCGAGCTCGCCGTCGGCGGCGTCGCTGCCTTCGGGATAGCGCTCGTCGCGAAAGCCTGGGTTCGCTTCGAGCACGATCCGCTGGCCGCGGCGCCAGCTCTCGAGCCGGTACGGCCCGGTGCCGACCGGATGCGCCATGTCCCAGCCGTTGAGATCGCCGTACTTTTCGATCACCTCGCGCGTAACCGCGGCGAGCGGGGTCGTGGTGAGATTGGAGAGGAGCTCGTAATCGGGGAACACGAGCTCGAAGCGCAGCGTATAGCGGTCGATCGCCCGCAGGCCCTCGATCGGCGCGTCGTAGTCGAAGCTGCCGGTCTTTCTTGCCTTCTCGACCACCGCGTCCGCGCCGACGAAGCGCCCGTCGACCGCCTGCAGCGAGTTCGCGCGCATCTTCGGGTCGAGGAGGCGCTCGATCGAGTAGACGTAGTCGGCTGCAGTGAGCTCGCGCCGTTTTCCCTTGAACACGGGGTCGTCGGCGAAATAGATGCCGGGACGAATACGGATCGTCCAGGTCTTGCCGTCCGTGGAGATCTCGGGCATCGCCGCTGCCGTGTTGGGGACGACGCGATACGGACGCGCGAGGTAGTCGTAGCGGTAGAGCGCGTCGAAGATCGCGCGGTTGACGTACTGCGAATAGGCGTCGCCGACCGCCTGCGGATCGAAGCCCGTTTCGGCGATCGGGAACGCGACATGCAGCGTCGTCGGGGCGACGCGCGCCGTCGTCGCGGCGACCTGCGGTTCGGTCGCGAGGCCCGGTGCGGTCCCCGCTGCGAGCAGGATCAGCGTCCCCGCAAGTCGGCTGAGCGCCGTCACCAGCCTGGACGGCGCGATGACGAAGCCGCGCATCGTTGGCACTCTGCGGCGAATCGCTACGAAGGACGACGCGCGGCAGCGAGCGCGCTCTCGATGTCGGGCTCGAGCGACTCGGGGGTGTCGTTCGGCGCATAGCGCGCGACGACCTTGCCGCTGCGATCGACGAGGAACTTCGTGAAATTCCACTTGATCGCCTCGGTACCGAGGAGGCCCGGCTTCGCGCTCTTCAGGTAGCGGTAGAGCGGAGCCGCATGGTCGCCGTTGACGTCGATCTTCGCGAACATCGGGAACGTGACGCCGTAGTTCGCTTCGCAGAACGTCGCAATCTCCTGCTCGCTCCCCGGCTCCTGCGCCCCGAACTGGTTGCACGGGAAGCCGAGCACTTCGAGCCCCTTGTCGCGGTACTTGCGATACAGCGACTCCAGCCCCTTGTACTGCGGCGTGAAGCCGCACTTGCTCGCGGTGTTCACCACCAGCACGAGCTTCCCCTTGAAGCGATCGAGCGGCACCGGGCGACCTCCGATGTCGTCGACGGTGAAATCGTAGAGCGTGGGCATGGCGAGGCTCCTTTGCACGCCATTATGGCCCCGCGGGTGGCGTATGCTCTACCGGAATCGACCGCCGCTTCGGCGCGCGGCCGGCCGCCGCACCCGCGTGCCTCCTCCGATGACCGCGCCGCCGCGTCTCCTTGTCCCCCACGTCCGTGATCTCGGCGGCTTCCAGGTCCGCCGCGTGCTCCCTGCTTTCGAGCGCAAGATGGTCGGGCCGTTCATCTTCTTCGATCACATGGGCCCGATCGACTTCGCTCCCGGTCAGGGGATGGACGTCCGGCCGCACCCGCATATCGGGCTCGCGACGGTGACCTACCTGTTCGAGGGCGCCGTGCTGCATCGCGACAACCTCGGCAACGTCCAGCGCATCACGGCGGGAGACGTCAACTGGATGACCGCCGGGCGCGGCATCGCGCACTCGGAGCGCACCCCTCCCGAAGAGCGCGCGCGCGGCCAGCGCATGCATGGGCTGCAGACCTGGGTCGCGCTGCCGCATGAGCACGAGTTCGTCGAGCCGTCGTTCACCCACGTCGCGCGCGAGCGCCTGCCGCGCATCGAGCGCGATGGTGCGCGATTGTCGGTGGTCGCCGGACGCGCCTTCGGTGAGGAAGCACCGACGCCGACCTTCGGCGAGACGCTCTACGTCGCGGCCGAGCTCGACGCAGGCGCAACGCTCACCGTACCCGTCGAGCACGACGAGCGCGCCGTGTACGTGATCGACGGTGACGTGACGATCGACGGCGCTGCGGTGCCGGTCGCGCACATGGCGCTCCTCGACGCCGCGCACGAGGCGACGATCCGTGCGCGCGGCCCGGCGCGCGTGATGCTGGTCGGTGGCGCGAAGGCCGACGGCGATCGCTTCATCTGGTGGAACTTCGTCGCCACCACGCGCGGCGCGATCGAGCAGGCGAAAGAGGCCTGGCGCGAGCAGCGCTTCGCGCCGATCCCCGGCGAGACCGAGTTCATTCCGCTGCCGGAGCGGTAGCAAGGGCGATCTCGACGCGCCGATTGCGCCGGCCTTCGTTCTTGATCCGCAGCACGCGGATCGCGCCGATCTCGCCGATGTTCTTCACGTGAGTGCCGCCGCAGGGCTGCAGGTCGATTCCCGGAATGCGCAGGAGGCGCACGCGACCGGCGCCACGCGGCGGCTTGACGCTCATCGTCTTCACGAGCTCGGGCCGCGCGTCGAGCTCGTCGTCGGTGATCCACACGGTCTCGGTGTCGACGGCGCGCGCGATCAGCGCATTGGTCTCGCGCTCGATCTTCGCCGCGTCGAGCAGGCTCATGTCGATGTCGAAATCCAGGCGCGCCTTGTCGGGCGCGATGTTGCCGCCGGTCACCGGCGCGATCACCACGCACGAGAGGACGTGCAGCGCCGTGTGCAGCCGCATCAGCCGGTAGCGGCGCTCCCAGTCGATCCTGGCGGTGACGGCGTCGCCGACCGCCGGCAGTCCTGACCCGGCGGCGGGGACGTGCAGTACCGAATCGCCTTCGGCCTTGCGCGTGTCGACGATCGCAACGCGCCGCCCGACCGCATCGACGAGCACTCCCGCATCGCCCATCTGCCCGCCACCCTGCGGATAGAACACGGTACGGTCGAGGACGATGCCGTCGGGGCCGGTCACCAGCACGTGTGCGGTGGCCTCCGCGAGATACGCGTCGTCGCGAAACAGGAGCTCGGTCGTCATGGTGCGGTTCTCAAAGGCAGCAGGAAGTCGCGCGGGGCGGCGAAGAGCCGCGCGGCGAGCGCGCGGGCGCGCGAGCGCGCGGCGCGCTCACCGCGGATCCGCGATGCCGTAGCCCCCTCCACCCGGCGTCTCGATCACGAACACGTCGCCGGCACCCATCTCGACCCGGAACGTCGCGCCATAGTCCTCGCGGCGGCCGTCGCTCCGCTCGACGCGATTCGTTCCGCATGCGCCGGCTTCGCCGCCGACAACGCCGAATGGCGCCACGCGGCGATGGTTGGCGAGCATCACCGCGGTCATCGGCTCGAGGAAGCGCACGCGGCGAACGGTGCCGTCGCCGCCGCGATGGCGCCCCGCACCGCCGCTGCCGTGACGGATCGAAAACGACTCGAGCCGCACCGGGAAGCGCCATTCGAGCACTTCGGGGTCGGTGAGGCGCGAATTGGTCATGTGCGTCTGCACCGCGCTCGCACCGTCGAAATCGGGCCCGGCGCCAGCACCTCCGGCAATCGTCTCGTAGTACTGGTAGCGTGCGTTGCCGAAAGTGAAGTTGTTCATCGTTCCCTGCGACGCGGCGAGGACGCCGAGCGCGCCGTAGAGCGTGTCGGTGACGACCTGCGACGTCTCGACGTTCCCTGCGACGACCGCGGCCGGATACGCGGGCTTCAGCATCGAGCCGTCGGGAATCACGATCGAAAGCGGCTTCAGGCAGCCGGCGTTCATCGGGATCTCGTCGTCGACGAGCGTGCGAAACACGTAGAGTACGGCTGCCTTGCACACCGCGGATGGAGCATTGAAGTTCGTCGGCTGCTGCGCGCTCGTGCCGGTGAAGTCGATCACCGCGCTGCGCGCGGCGCGATCGACCCGTATCGCCGCCCGGATCATCGCACCGTTGTCCATCGCGTAGGCGAACTCGCCGTCGGACAGCGCGCCGATCACGCGCCGGACCGACTCCTCGGCGTTGTCCTGCACGTGGCGCATGTACGCACGCACGACGTCGAGCCCGAAGTGCTCGACCATCCGCTCGAGCTCCACGACGCCCCTCGTGCACGCGGCGACCTGTGCGCGCAGGTCGGCGAGGTTCTGCTCGACGTTGCGCACCGGGTAGCGGCCCGCGGTCAGGATCGCGCGCATCTCGGCTTCGAGGAAGCGCCCGCCGGCGACGAGCTGGACGTTGTCGAGCAGCACGCCCTCCTCGTCGACGTGGCGTGAATCGGGGGGCATCGACCCCGGCGTGATGCCGCCGATGTCGGCGTGATGGCCGCGCGACGCGACGTAGAAGCGGATCTCCGTGCCGGCGGGATCGAACACCGGCGTCACCACGGTGACGTCGGGAAGGTGCGTGCCGCCCGCGTACGGCGCGTTCAGCACGAACACGTCGCCGGGCTGCATCGTGCCCGCGCGACGCGCGATGATCGTCTGTACGCTCTCGCCCATCGACCCGAGGTGCACCGGCATGTGCGGCGCATTGGCGATCAACTGTCCTTCGCCGTCGAACACCGCGCACGAGAAGTCGAGGCGCTCCTTGATGTTGACCGAGTAGGCAGTGTTCGCGAGCGTGATGCCCATCTGCTCGGCGATCGACATGAAGAGGTTGTTGAATACCTCGAGCAGCACCGGGTCGGCAGCGGTGCCGATCGCGTGGCGGCGCTCGAGTGCGACGACGCGCTCGAGCACCAGGTGATCGAGGGCGGTGAGCGTCGCGCGCCAGCCCGGCTCGATCACCGTCGTCGCGTTCTTCTCCTTGAGGATCGCCGGACCGTCGATGCGGTCTCCGGCGACGAGCCCGTCGCGGTCGTAGAGCGGCGCATCGTGAAACGCCGCCGCCGTGTAGACGCGCGCAGTGGTGAGCGGCTGCGGAGGACCCTCGCGTGCGCGGAAGCGCCGCGGGGTCTCGTCCGCGGCCTGCGTCGCACCGACGGCCTCGGTTGCGATCGCCTCGATTACGAGACCGCGCTGCGGCATCAGGAAGCCGTAGCGCTCGCGATACGCGCGCTCGAAGCTCGCCGTCACCGTCGCCGCGTCCGCCGCTGCGACTTCGAGGGTCGTGTCCGTCCCCTCGTACTTGAGGTGCAGCGTGCGGTGAAGCGCGATCCGCTCGTCGGGAATGCCCTGGTCGAGCACCTCCTGCCGCGCTGCCGCGTCGAGTGCCGCATGCTCCTCCGCGATCGCAGCGAGCGACACGGTGGCGAGCGGCACCTCGGCCGCCTTCTGGCGCAGCGCGCGCACGTCCGCGAGCCCCATGCCATAGGCCGACAGCACACCCGCGAGCGGATGGATGAACACCTTCGTCATGCCGAGCGCGTCGGCGACGAGGCACGCGTGCTGGCCGCCGGCGCCGCCGAAGCACGCGAGCGTGTATTCGGTGACATCGTAGCCGCGCTGCACCGAGATCTGCTTGATCGCGTTCGCCATGTTCTCGACGGCGACCTTGAGGAAGCCATCGGCGACCTCCTCCGGTGTGCGGCGCACACCCGTCGCCGCCGCGATCTCGGCGGCGAGTGCCGCGAACTTCTCGCGCACGATCGCGTCATCGAGCGGGAGATCGCCTCGCGGACCGAACACCCGCGGAAAGAACGCCGGCTGCAGCTTGCCGACCATCACGTTGCAGTCGGTGACGGTCAAGGGACCCCCGCGGCGATACGACGCCGGGCCTGGGTTCGCCGCCGCCGATTCCGGTCCGACGCGGAAGCGGCTGCCGTCGAAGCTGCAGATCGAGCCCCCGCCCGCCGCGACGGTGTGAATCTTCATCATCGGCGCGCGCAGCCGCACGCCGGCGACCTGGGTGTCGAACGCGCGCTCGTATTCGCCGGCGTAGTGGGTGACGTCGGTCGACGTGCCCCCAATGTCGAAGCCGATGATGCGCTCGAATCCGGCGAGCTTCGAGACCTGCACGGCGCCGACGATGCCGCCCGCGGGCCCGGAGAGAATCGCGTCCTTGCCCTGGAACAGGTGCGCATCGGTGAGCCCGCCGCTCGATTGCATGAACTGCAGCCGCACGGCGCCGAGCGCGGCCTCGACCCGCTCGACGTAGCGCCGCAGGATCGGCGACAGGTATGCATCGACGACCGTCGTATCGCCCCGCGACACGAGCTTCATCAGCGGGCTCGCGACATGGCTCGCCGACACCTGCGTGAAGCCGATCTTCCGCGCGAGCTCGGCGAGCGCCCGTTCATGCTGCGGGTAGCGATAGCCGTGCATCAGCACGATCGCGCAGGCTCGGATGCCGTCATCGAACGCTTCGCGAAGCGCCTGCTCCGCGGCGGCAACGTCGAGCTCGCGGACGACGTCACCTTGGGCGCCGATCCTCTCGTCGGCCTCGACCACGCGCTCGTAGAGGAGCGTCGGCAGCTCGATCCTGCGCACGAAGAGCTTCGGACGATTCTGGTAGCCGATGCGAAGCGCGTCGCGAAAGCCCCGCGTGATGACGAGGAGCGTGCGCTCGCCCTTGCGCTCGAGGAGCGCGTTGGTCGCGACCGTGGTGCCCATCTTGATGGCGTCGATGCGCTCGGGCGGCACCGCAGCATCGGGGGCGATGCCGAGGAGCTCGCGAATGCCCTGCACGGCAGCGTCGTCGTAGCGTCCCGGATGCTCGGAGAGGAGCTTGTGCGTCACCAGCGCGCCGTCGGGCCGTCGCGCGACGATGTCGGTGAAGGTGCCGCCGCGATCGATCCAGAATTGCCAGCGGCCGGCGGCGTCGGGTGAGAGGCGGGTCATCGAGGGGCGGACGGCGACGCTGCAGTGCACGCGGAGTGTGCCGCGGCCATGCGCGGCGGCAGTCGATTATCGCCGAAGGCGCCGCCGCGGCCCCACGCAGGCGTTCCGTCGCGATCGATCTTTGCTACCATGGCCGCCTTCACGCGGCCCCGACGGGCGGCCGCAATGACAGGAGGATCTCCATGCGACGTTCGACCCTTGCGCTCGCGGCCTTCGTCGCCGTGCTGGCGCTCCCCGCGGCTGCACAGACCAAGTGGGATCTGCCGAGCGCCTACCCGGCGAACAACTTCCACACCGAGAATCTGCAGCAGTTCGCCGACGACGTCGCGAAGGCGACGGGCGGCAAGCTCACGATCCAGCTCCATCCGAACGCGTCGCTGTTCAAGGCGCCGGAGATCAAGCGTGCGGTCCAGGGCGGGCAGGCGCAGGCGGGCGAGATTCTGCTCGTCAACTACGAAAACGAGAATCCGGTCTACGGCATCGACGGCGTTCCGTTCCTCGCGACGTCCTATGCGCAGGCGTTCAAGCTATACGAAGCGCAGCGCCGTCCGCTCCAGGCCCTGCTCGCGAAGCAGGGCATGATGCTCCTTTACACGGTGCCGTGGCCGCCGCAGGGGATCTTCACCAACCGCACGCTCAACACGGTCGCCGACATGAAGGGCCTGAAGTGGCGCGCCTACAGCCCGGCGACGGCGAAGATCGCCGAGCTCGTCGGCGCGCAGCCGGTGACGGTCCAGGCGGCCGAGGTCTCGCAGGCGCTCGCGACCGGCGTCATCGATTCGTACATGTCGTCGGGGGCGACCGGCTACGACTCGAAGACCTACGAGCAGATCAAGAACTTCTACGACACGCAGGCGTGGTTGCCGAAGAACGCGGTGATCGCCAACCGCAAGGCGTTCGACGCGCTCTCCAAGGCCGAGCAGAAGGCGGTGCTGAAGGCGGCGGCCGCCGCGGAGAAGCGCGGCTGGATGCTCTCCGAAGAGAAGACCAACTGGTATTACGAGCAGCTCCGCAAGCACGGCATGAACATCCTGAAGCCGCCCGCCGAGCTCACCGCGGGCCTGCGCAAGGTCGGCAACGAGATGCTCGCTGCGTGGCTCAAGAAGGCGGGAAGCGAG
>DASVWR010000125.1:0-8421 GCA_036393115.1 Casimicrobiaceae bacterium | reverse complement strand
CACGCACTCCCACAGGCCCTCGGCCGCTCCCCGCCGGCGTTGCCGCCGTGCGTGGCCGGGGCGCGAGTGCGTGAGTGCGTCGGCGCCGCGGGAGTAGCTGCGCATGTCGGCGGGCTGGGTGTGCCTGAGCTTGTCGGCGCGGTACGGAGGCGCATCCGAAGGCCTGTGGGAGTGCGCGCCGTCGCGGGTGGCGCGGGGAGCCCGGCACCACTTCTCGGCCGCCGCAGTCGCACACCTGGCGAAGCCGTGCCGGGTACCCGCAGGCACGCGTTCACGGACTTCAGGCCCTTCGGATGCGCCTCCGTACCGCGCCGACAGACTCAGCTGCTCAAAGAGCACCGACGCGCTCAGCCGCGCGCGTCGCGCGCGCCGCCGCGGCGAGCGCGCCGCTCGCGCACGAACGTCGTCGCCGCGGGGATCAGCGACACCACGACGATCGCGATCACGATCAGCGACAGGTTGCTCTTCACCCACGGGATGTTGCCGAACAGATACCCGGCGTAGACGAGCAGCGCGATCCACAGGCAGCCGCCGATTACGTTGTACGACAGGAATCGCCGATAGGACATGCCGGCGACTCCGGCGAGGAACGGTGCGAACGTGCGGATGATCGGGACGAAGCGGCCGATGATGATCGTGACGCCGCCGTAGCGATCGTAGAACTGCTGCGTGCGCATCAGGTGCTCGCGCTTCAGCCAGCGCGAGCGCGGCGCATCGAAGACTTTCGGGCCGATGTAATGCCCGACGCCGTAATTGACCGAGTCGCCGAGCACCGCGGCCGCCGCGAGCAGCAGCGCGAGCAGGTGGACATCGAGCCCGGCGGCGGCGGCGACGGTGCCGGCGATGAAGAGAATCGAATCTCCGGGCAGGAACGGGAACACGACGAGCCCGGTCTCGGCGAAGATCACGGCGAACAGGATCGCGTACAGCCACGGGCCGTACGTGCCGGCGAGTGTGGCGACGGTCTGGTCGAGCGAGAGGATCGCGTAGAGAAGGGTGGTCAGCACCGCCGGGGCCCGTCAGCCGGCCCACAGCGCGGCCTGATGGCGCACGACGTCGGGAAGCGTTCCGCTCGCGGCGAACTGCTTCCGCAGCCACGCGGCGTCGTTGCCGTCGGTCAGAAGCCGATCGAGTGCCGCGAACGCGTCGGCCGAGCCGAGGAGGCTCGCGTGCGGCGCGAGGCGATCGAAAGTCTCGGAAAGGTCGTCGGCGAGCGAACGCGACGCACCCGACACGGGATCGACGAGCGTCCCGGCGAAGCCATGGCGGCAGGCCTGAAATCTGTTGTAGCTGTGCGTGAGGTAGATGTCCGCAGTGACTTCCGGGCGCGCTTCCCACAGCCAACTCGCGAGCGCCTGCGCGAAGGCGGCGATCTGCGCGGCGCGGTCGACGGTGAGCGGCGTGTCGCAGACGCGGATCTCGACCGTGCCGTACTCGGGCTTGGGCCGGATGTCCCAGTAGAAGTCCTTCATGCTGGCGATGATGCCGAGATCGAACATGCGGTCGTAATAGCGATTGAACTCGCGCCACGAGCGCACGAACGGCATCGTCCCCGACAGCGGAAAGGCGTTCACCACCGAGAGCCGCGACGAATCGAAGGCCGTATCGACCCCCTGGTAGTACGGGCTCGACGCGGCGAGCGCGATGAAGTGCGGGACGTAGCGGACGAGTGCAAGCGTAAGCCAGACGGCGTCGTCGGCGTTTGCGCAGCCGATGTGGACGTGCTGGCCGAACACGGTGAACTGCTTCGCGAGAAAGCCGTACTTCTCCGACACCGACAGGAAGCGCTCGGTCGGATAGATCTTGCGCTCGCTCCACTTCTGGAACGGATGCGTGCCGCCGCCGGCGATCGCGACGTTCATCTTGCGCGCGTGTCCGGCGAGCACGTCGCGCGTACTGCGAAGCTCGGCCACGAGCTCCGGATAGCGCCGGTGCACCGAGGTGTTGATCTCGACCATGCTCTGCGTGATCTCGGGCTTCAGCTCGCCCGGCGGGGCGTCGCGCGTCGCGCGGCGCAAGAGGTCGTCGGCGTCGGGAGCAAGGTTGAAGTCGCGCGTGTTGACGAGCTGCAGCTCGAGCTCGACGCCGAAGGTGAGCGCGTCCGAGGACTTGAACTCGAGGGCCGGCATGGCGTCAGTCGCGCGCAGCGGGCTCGCCTTCGCCGGCGCGCAGCAGCGCGTAGCGCGTGGCGATCGGCCCCAGCAGATAGAGTATGGCCACACCCGACGCGACCACTGCGGTCAGGCGCGCGCCGAATTCCGGTGCGACGTCGTAGATCGGCTGCGTCATGCCGATCGACAGCCCGAGCATCGGCGTCAGCGCGAGCCCGAGCGTCGCCGCCTGGCGCGGCGAGATGTGCGCGGGCCAGGAGAGCGCGAACAATCCCGCCGCCTTGCCGATCGCGCGCGCGACGACGAACGCGAGACCGAGCCACGCGATGCTCCCGAACTGGTCGACGCGCAGTGCCGCTCCGGCGAGGACGAAGAGGAAGACGAAGAAGAGCTGCGCGGCGCGCCCGAAATCGACGTCGATCAGCCGGTGCTCGCGGTCGAGGTTGCGCGCGCACGCGCCGAGCACGAGCAGCGCGAGGAGCACCGACAGGCGGCCCGCCTGCGCGGCGCCGACGGTGACGATGATCGCGCCGACGGTAAGGATGAACTGCGGGCCGGGAGACTTGCCGACCCAGCGCGCGAGCAGACCGAGTACCCGGAACGCGACGTAGCCGAGCAGGAACGATCCGGCGACGATCCACAGTGAGCGCGCGACCGGGTTCCACGACGCCCCCTCGGCGCGCGTTTCGATGAAGGGTAGCAGCACGGTGATGCCGAGCATCGCGACGATGTTGTTGAGCGCGACGTGCCAGAGCATCCGCCGCGTAACCGGCCCGTCGGCTTTGAGCTCGTAGGTGACGAGCAGCACCACGGCGGGTGCCGTCGCGATGCCGATCGTTCCAGCCACCGCCGCTTCGAGTGTGTCGATGCCGCCGACGAGATGCAGCAGCGCGAACATCGCCGCGAACGAGATCACGCTCTCGGCGAGGCCCATCGGAAGCAGCCAGCGGTCATGGCGTGCCCATCCGAGGTCGAGCCGACGGCCGAGGTCGAAGACGATGAGGCCGAGCGAGAATTCGGCGATCACGCGCGCCTGGGCAAGCAGCGGCTCGTCGAGCCAGCCGAGCCCGCCGGGACCGAGCAGGAAGCCGGTCGCGATGTAGCCGGTGATCGCCGGCAATACGCGTGTCGTCGCCGCGAGCCGGCCGCCGCACAGGCCGGCGAGCAGCAGCAGCCCGAACACGACGAAGCCATTGATCGGCGGGGGCCAGTGCGGAAGGAACCCGGCCAGCGTCATCGCTGTGGTCCAAACCCGGCGCGCGTCGCCGACGGCGCGCCGGTGCGGGCGCCGCGCGGATCAGGGCAGGATCTTGTCACCGGCGAGGCCCCGGTTGCGATCCGGCTTGACCAGATCCTCGCGCGAGACGCCGAGCCACATGACGAGCGACGCCATGACGAGCGCCGACGAGTAGATACCGAAACAGATGCCGATCGCGAGCGCGAGCGAGAAGTGATGCAGCGTCTCGCCGCCGAAGAAGAAGATCGACAGCACCATCAGCAGGGTACAGCCGTGGGTGATGACGGTGCGGGACAGCGTGCTCGTGATCGCGCTGTCGATCACGTGCGTGACGGTCGCCTTGCGCATCTTGCGGAAGTTCTCGCGGATCCGGTCGGCGATGACCACCGACTCGTTGACCGAATAGCCGAGGACCGCGAGCACCGCGGCGAGCACCGGCAGCGAGAACTCCCACTGGAAGAACGCGAAGAAGCCGAGAATGATGACGACGTCGTGGAGGTTCGCGATGATCGAGGCGACCGCGAAGCGCCATTCGAAGCGCACCGCCAGGTAGACGACGATGCCGATCGACACGAGCAGGAGGGCGAGCGCACCGTTCTGGTAGAGTTCCTTGCCGACCTGCGGCCCGACGAACTCGACCCGCTGCTGGGTGGCGGTAGGATCGTCCGCCTTGAGGCCTGCCATCACGCGATCGGAAAGCTTGGAGCTCGACACGCCGGCCTCCACGGGCAGGCGGATCAGCACCGAGTTCGAGGCGCCGAAGCTCTGCGCGGTGGAATCGCCGAGCCCGAGCTTGTTGAGCGTCGCGCGCACGCCGGCGTAGTCGACCGCGTGCGCGTAATGGACCTCGAGCACCGTCCCGCCGCGGAAGTCGACACCGAAGTTGAGGCCCCTGACGGCGAGGAACACCACCGCGGCGATGAACGTGATCGCGGAGATCACGTTGAACACCAGCGCGTGGCGCATGAACGGGATGTCGCGCGAGATGCGGAAGAATTCCATGGCTATCGTCCGTTCGGATCAGGCGTTGGCGAGGCGTGGCACGGTCATTTCGCCGTCGCAGTGCTCTTCGCCGCCGCGCCGCCTTTGGCCGCGGCGCTCCCCTTCGCGGCGGGAAGGCCCGATTTCGCCGCGGCGCCGGCGGCCGGTGACGTGCCGGTCGCGGCGGGGCGCCACACCTGGCCGATCGAGATCTTGTCGAGCTTGCGCCGCCCGCCGTAGATCAGCGCGACGATGCCGCGCGACACGAACACCGCCGAGAACATCGACGTGAGGATGCCGAGCACGTGGACGACGGCGAAGCCCTTCACCGGCCCGGTGCCGAAGGCGAACAGCGCGATGCCGGCGATCATCGTCGTGACGTTCGAGTCGAGAATCGTTCCCCACGCGCGCTCGTAGCCGGCCTGGATCGCCGCGTGCGGGGTCGAGCCCCAGCGCAGCTCCTCGCGGATACGCTCGTTGATCAGCACGTTGGCGTCGATCGCCATGCCGAGTGTGAGCGCGATCGCGGCCATGCCGGGCAGGGTCAGCGTCGCCTGCAGCATCGACAGGATGGCGATCAGCAGCATCAGGTTGATGACGAGCGCCGTCGCCGAGATCACGCCCATCAGCATGTAGTAGACGCAGATGAACGCGGCGAGGGCGACGAAGCCGTACTTGACCGAGTCGAAGCCCTTGGCGATGTTCTCCTTGCCGAGCGACGGGCCGACGGTGCGCTCTTCGACGATCTCCATCGGCGCGGCGAGCGCGCCGGCGCGCATCAGGAGCGCGATGTCGTTCGCCTCGCGCGACGACATGTGCCCGCTGATCTGCACCTTGCCCCCGCCGATCTCCTCGCGGATCACCGGCGCGGTGATCACCTCGGCCTTGCCGCGATCGATGAGCAGGATCGCCATCCGCTTGCCGACGTTGTCGCGCGTGACTTCCTTGAAGATGCGCGCGCCGGTGCCGTCGAGGTCGACGTGAACGGCGGGCGAGCCGTCGCGCTGGTCGAAGCCGGATTGCGCATCGCTGATGCGATCGCCGGTCAGCACGACCTGCTTCTTGACCAGCACCGGCTGGCCGCTGCGGTCGTAGAGGAGCTCGCTGCCGAACGGGACGCTGCCGGCAAGCGCCTGCTCGAGCGCGCCCGGGTCCTCGTTCACCATCCTGATCTCGAGGGTCGCCGTGCGGCCGAGGATGTCCTTCGCGCGCGCCGTATCCTGCACGCCGGGGAGCTGCACGACGACGCGGTCGGGGCCGGCCTGCTGGATGATCGGCTCGGCGACGCCCAGCTCGTTGACGCGGTTCCGCAGGATCGTGATGTTCTGCTGGACCGCACCCTCCTGGATGCGCTTCTGCGCCGGAAGCGAAAGCCCGGCGACGAGCCTCAGCTCGCCGCCGGCCGCATCCTGGTCCTGGAGCTGCAGGTCGGGGAAGTTCTTCTCGATCTCGAAGTGCGCCTTCTGGCGCTGCGCCGGGTCCTTGAAGCGCAGCACGATGTTGTTGCCCTCGCGGCCGACCCCGGAGTAGATGATGCGGTTCTCGCGCATCAGCGAGCGGATGTCGGTCGTGTACCGGTCGGCGGCCTTCTTGAGCGCGCCGTTCATGTCGACCTGCAGCGTGAAGTGGACGCCACCGCGCAGGTCGAGGCCGAGGTACATCGGCAGTGCGCCGATCGATGCGAGCCAGCGCGGCGACGACGACAGGAGGTTGAGCGCGACGATGTAGTTGTCGCCGAGCTTCTTCTGCAGCAGGTCCTTCGCCTTCAGCTGCGAGTCGTAGTCGTTGAAGCGGACCTTGATGCCGACCGGGTCGAGCTCCTCGCCACGGTATTCGATCTTCGCCGCCTTGAGCGTGTCCTCGACCGTGCCGAGCAGCGCGTTGTCGATCTTGACCGTCGACTTCGACGACGACACCTGGACTGCCGGCACTTCCGGGAAGAAGTTCGGCAGCATGTACACGAACCCCACCACCAGCGCGATGGCGATGACGATGTACTTCCAGGCCGGGTAACGGTTCATGGCCGGGTCAGAGACCCTTCAGCGTGCCCTTCGGCAGCAGCTGCGAGATCGACGAGCGCTGCACGACCATCTGCGTGCTGGGTGCGACTTCGACGGTGGCGTACTGGTCGTCGAGCTTGACGATGCGCCCGAGGATGCCTCCGGCGGTAACGACCTCGTTGCCCTTTTCGAGTGCAGCGAGCATCGCGCGCGCTTCCTTCTGCTTCTTCTGCTGCGGGCGGATCAGCAGGAAGTAGAAGACGACGAAGATCGCGATCATCGGCAGGAAGGTGAGCAGGGTGTCGCCCTGGGTGGCGTTGCCGGCCGCCTGCGCGTAAGCGGGAGAAATCAGCACGTCGGAGTCTCCGGTGACGATGACAGCACTGCATCGGACCGCACGCGGGCCGGATGAGAGGCCCTGAACGCACGGATGGCGCCCCCGGGGAGGCGCTATCGATTCAGCCGATTAGTCTAGCATGCGTACCCGGTCTGCGGCGAAGCGCGCGGTCCAGTCGGGAAGGGTGCCGGCCTCGATCGCTTCGCGAATCTCGCGCATCAGCGTCAGGTAATAGTGGAGGTTGTGCAGTGTGGCGAGGCGGGCGCCGAGGATCTCGTTCACCCGCTGCAGATGGTGCAGGTAGGCGCGCGAGAAATTCCGGCAGGTGTCGCAGGCGCACGAGGAGTCGACCGGACCGGTGTCGTCGCGAAAGCGGGCATTGCGAATGCGCAGGTCGCCGGTGCGTGTGAAGAGCCAGCCGTTTCGCGCATTGCGGGTCGGCAGTACACAGTCGAACATGTCGATGCCTGCGGCGACGCCCGCGACGAGATCCTCCGGCGTGCCGACTCCCATCAGGTAGCGCGGCCGGTCGGCCGGAAGCCGTGCCGCGGTATCGACGAGCGTCCGCAGCATCTCCTCCTTCGGCTCGCCGACCGAGAGCCCGCCGATCGCATAACCGTCGTAGCCGGTGCCGACGAGCCCCGCGACCGAGCGCTCGCGCAGATCGGCGAACATTCCGCCCTGGACGATGCCGAAGAGCGCGTTGGAGTTCCCTGCGTGCGCGGCCTTCGAGCGCGCCCCCCAGCGCAGCGAGCGCTCCATCGACGCCTCGGCAGCCGCATGGGTGACCGGCCACGACGTGCATTCGTCGAGGACCATCACGACGTCGGAATCGAGCGTGCGCTGGATTTCCATCGACTTCTCGGGGGTCAGCAGCAACCGGTCGCCGTTGACCGGCGATGCGAATGCCGCGCCCTCCTCGCTGATCCTGCGCAGAGCGCCGAGGCTGAATACCTGGAAGCCGCCGGAATCGGTCAGGATCGATCGCGGCCAGCCCATGAAACGGTGCAGTCCGCCGTGCGCGGCGATCACATCGAGGCCCGGGCGGAGCCAGAGGTGGAACGTATTGCCGAGAACGATTTCGGCGCCGAGCCCGGCGAGCTCGGCGGGAGTCATCGCCTTCACGGTGCCGTAGGTGCCGACGGGCATGAACACCGGCGTCTCGACGGTGCCGTGCGCAAGCGTGAGACGCCCGCGGCGTGCAGCGCCCGCGCGGGCGATCAGCGAAAACTGCATCGGATCGTCAGGACCTGTTAACGCTATGTGCGCAGGCGCGCTGCGCGGATCGAGCGACTCAGGTCGAGATCGAGCCGTCGGGCTTCGTGTGCAGGGCGAGCGCGGGGCCGAAGCCCGGCTGGAGGGGCTTGCCGTCGAGCGTGATCGCGAACGGGAAACCAGCGCGCCAGTAGTCGAGGCTCGCACGGTTGGGCCAGCCGAGCGCAATCTGCGCCGGGTTACCGGGGCCGATCGCGACCTGGCATCCCCCGGCGCCGAATGCGAACGCGTTCGCCCACACCCGATAGAAGTCGCCGCTGAAGTCGGTACCGAGCGTGTTGAACGTCGCAAGCACCGGGTAATCGACGGCAATTCCGATCTGGATCACGCAAGCCTTGTCGGTGATCCGGTATGAGATCGCGGGATCGGGAAGGCCGCGCGCGTTCGGTTGCGCCCAGGTGGCGACGACGAATGTCCCGGGCTTGGCCTGGTTGCCTCCGGCGTAGGGACCCGGATTGCCGCGCAGAGCGGCGAGCGAGG
>DASVWR010000124.1:0-3551 GCA_036393115.1 Casimicrobiaceae bacterium | reverse complement strand
GCGCGCCGGGGCTCGAGCGGCTGCGAGCGTCAGCGCCCGCCGGGTACGCCAAGCTCTTCGTACATCGGGCGCAGCACCCTGCGCACCCCCGGAAGGCGGCGGTAGTACCAGGCCGCCGCGAGCATCGCGAGCACACCGTTCAGCGCGAACGCGAAGCGCGTGCCGATCGCGCCCGCGATCGCCCCTGCGGCGAGATTGCCGAGCGGCGCGACGCCGAGAAAGGCCAGCGTGTAGAACGACGCCAGCCGTCCACGCAGGCGATCCTCGACGATCGTCTGCAGGATCGTATTGCACGAAGCCGCGGCGAGGATCACGCCGCCTCCGACCAGCAGGATCAGCACCAGCGCGATCGACAGCACGCTCATGTACGAGAAGAGCGCGAGTGCGGCACCGCTCGTCGCGGCTGAAACGGCGATGACGAGGCCGAGGCCGCGCACCGACGCGCGCCGCGCGAGATAGAGCGTCGAAAGGAGCGCGCCGAGCCCGGCCGCCGACAGGAGATAACCCAGCGTGTGCGGACCGCCGCCGAAGATGTCCTTCGCGTAGACCGGCATCAGGGACGAATACGGCGCGATCGTCCACGCCAGCGCCGCGACGAGCCCGAGCAGCGAGCGCACCGGCTCGAGCGACCACGCGTAGCGCGCGCCCTCAACCCAGCTCGTCCACCAGCCGTCGGTCGCATGCCCGCGGTTGTCGCGCGGCCAGTGCATCCGCATCACCGCGACGATCACCGCGACGAACGAGAGCGCATTGAGGCCGAAGCAGACCGCCTCGCTGGTGAGGGCGAGCAGCATACCGGCGATCGCCGGCCCGATCACCCGCGCGGTGTTGACCAGCATCGAATTGAGCGCGATCGCGTTGGCGAGATCGCCGCGGTCCTCGACGAAATGCACGTACATCGACTGCCGCAGCGGTACGTCGAACGCTGAACAGGTGCCAAGCCAGAGCGCGAGTGCGATCAGGTGCCAGGTCTGGATCCAGTGAAAGGCGACCAGCACCGCGAGCACCAGCGCCTGAGCGAGCATCAGCGATTGCGTCGTCAGCAACCCGCGTCTGCGGTCGATGCGATCCGCGAGCACGCCTGCAAGGTTACCGAAGAGCAGGATGCCGATGTTGTTGCAGAACGCGATAACACCGAGCAGCCACGCCGATTCGGTCAGTCGGTAGACGAGCCAGCCCATCGCCACCTGCTGCAGCCAGGTACCGACCATCGACAGCCCTTGCCCGATGAAGAACAGCCTGAAATTGCGGTGGCGAAGCGCGCGAAAGGTGCGCGGGAGGGAGATGGCCGGCATGAGCCCGCGATGGTACGCGCGCAAACCGCGATGCGCCGTGACCGGCTTACCCTTGCTCGACGCGGTAGATGCGCGAATCGCCGTAGCCTTTGGCGAGCGCGAGGGTCCCGACGTACTCGAGCGCGAACTCGCCGTTGTCCTCCGATGCGAGCGTCGCCGCGAACGCTTCGCTCGCATAGACGACGCCTGGTGGCGTGATCGGCTCGATCCGCGCCGCCCGCGTGACGTGCGCGCCGAAGTATCCGTCGCGCCCCATCACGCGGTCGAAGCAGCGGAAGACCGGCCCGGTGTGAAGCGAAACGCGCACGCGCGGCGTCCCGACGGCACCCGCCCCGCTCCAGTCGGCCTCCCCGACCCGATCCACGACGCGCAGAGCCAGATCCGCGCCCGCCCGAACGTCGTCGAATACGATATACAGCCCGTCGCCCCAGGTCTTCGCTTCGAGCACGCGCGGCCCGGCGGCGTCGATCAGTGTCGCTGCGATGTCGAGGAACGTGCGCTGGAACCGCGGGATGACCGAGTCGCCGAGGCGGCTGTAGCCGGCAAGGTCGCCGAAAAGCATCGTCTTCATCGTGCGCTCGCCCTCCACCGCCATGCTCGCCGCCGCTCCACCCGCCAACGCTCCGCTCGCCACCGCTCCGGTCACAATCGGCGGCGGCGCGCCGCGAGTCGCAACACCGCGCAGTGCGGCGAGGTCGATCACCTCCGCGTCACGTCCTGCCGACTGCCATCGCGCGAGGGTCGATCGCGTTCCGCCTATCGCGAGGGGTGCGGTCGCTTCGGACGAATCGGTCACGCACAGCAGCAGGGGTCGCGTCTGCAACTGCTCGGCGCGTAACGCGGCAAAGCCCTCGACGAGCTTCGCCGCGTTCTCGAACAGGACGTCGTCGCCGAGATAGGGTTCCTCCGTCGCCATGACGACCCGATGCGCGGACGCGACCGCGCGATTAAAGCGCCGCGCCCACTCGTCGCCGCCGGGCGCAACGCTGACGCGAACGAAATCGGCGCGCGCAAACGGAAGCACGACGGTCACCTCGGCGCCTGCCTCGATCGCGGCGTCGATCAGCAGCAGGTCGGCGCCGCATGCGGCCGAGGTGTAGACGATCGGGTTGCGCAGGGATGCGACGCGGTCGCGCAGCGCCGCCGCGACCGCGGGCACCAGCTCCGGCGGGAAACGCGAAGGCAGGCGCCCCGGTGCGTCGACCATGTGTCCCGCGAACGCAACGACACTCGGGCTCGGAAGCGCGCCAAGAATCTGCGCGGCAGCGGGCAGCACCCGCTCGATCAGCGCGAGCTGGCGGCGCATCGACGCTACGATTCCGGCGTTGCCCGCCCCGGCGCGGAATGCTGCAGCGTAACTCGCCGTCGCGCCGTCGACATCGCCGAGCAGGAGGCAGGCTTCACCCAGCGTCGCGAGGTCCCAGGTCGCAGTGGGCTCGGATGGCAGCGACGCGATGACATCCCGCGCGAACCGCGCGGCACCCTCCCGATCGCCGAGGATCAGCGTGAGTGTCGCTACGTTGATGCCGGGAAACGCGGCGTTGCCGATTCGCCACGCGGCAAGGTAGGCGTCGCGCGCGCGCGCAACGAGCGCCGTCACCGCCGGCTGCAGTAGCGCACGATCGCCAGCATCCTTGACTCGCTGCCGCAGCGCACGATGCACCGCATCCTTGGCGAGACGCCCGCGCAGGCTGAGAATCTCGGTGAGTAGCCTGGTCGCCCGGGCCGCTTCGGCGAGTGGCTGCGCGCGATCGAGGAGCGCATGCGCCTCGTGGGTCGCGCCCGATCGAGCGTGCGCGAGGGCACCCCAGTAGAGGAGCGCTGGGTCGACGCCGGGTGCGGCGGCGGCGGCCTCGCGAAACGCGTCGCAGGCCTCCCACGGTGCGCCGCGGTCGAGGAGCTCGCGGATGCGCTCGGTCGTCAACCTGCGCCGCGCTGCCCCGCCGCGATCGCTCCGCGCAGCCGCGCGACGCTCTTCAGGCTGCGCATCGGGGCGGGCAGTCCGTCGATCAGCCCGGCTGCCTGCTTCAGGACCTGACCGCGCGTCGCAGGGTTCGCGAGTGCAGATGCGTAGAGCGCCTGGGCGTACTCGATGCGCTGCGTCAAATCCTCGTTGTCCTTGCGCTCGTAGAGGCCCCGCTCGAACGCGACGACCGGCGCAATGAGCTGCTGCGCCTTCGCGTGGTTGCCGAGACCCGACGCGATCACCGACGCGAGGACAACCGGATAGTTGGCATCGCGCTGCTCGCCGAGGTT